>JAFRSR010000114.1 GCA_017427485.1 Kiritimatiellia bacterium | reverse complement strand
CTGGGACCTCGAGAAGGCCGGCTTCGACCAGATCCCGTGCGGCACGAACTGGATCGGACACGAACGGCGCAGGGCGAAGATCGGCGCCAACGACGTGATCGGCAAGCTCGTCAAGCTCGGGCGGGAGGTCGTCTCCGACAAGCATCTCCTCGGGTTCATGATGGCTCCGTGGGCGTCGTGCAACGACGAGCAGAGCACGCAATTCAACCTCGAAGGCGTGGATCTCTTCGCCGATGCCCTGGACGGCAAGATCGCGGACCACGGCCCGTTCGTCGAGCGGTAGTTCATACTTGCCAACGTGCGCCCACGCCGTCCGGACGTGGCCGATTGCGATGGTGAATTGCGATTGTGCCGCAGGGGGATTTGTGGTAAAATGGCCACCATGAAAACCCTTGCTACAGCCAACTACGACTTCGAGGGCCTCATTACGGGCGGGTACGTGTACGTCGACAAGACGGACATGCTCTATAATCTTGCCAAGCGCGACAAGGACGCCATCTACTTCATCTCGCGCCCGCGCCGGTTCGGCAAGTCGCTCATGCTCTCGACGTTCAAGTGCCTCTTCGAGGGCAAGAAGAAGCTGTTCAAGGGCTTGAAGATCGAGAAGAAGAAATGGGACTGGTCGAAGACGTATCCCGTGATCAGCCTCAACATGCGCGCGGAGACGGCGCGGGACATCCCGGGACTTGAAAAGAACCTGTGGGGAATTTCAAAGAAAATCGCGCGCGAACACGGGCTCAAGGTCAACTGGCGCGACTGCGGCGACTGCGGCAAGGCGTTTTCGGAGACGCTCGAGGCGCTCGCGAAGAAGCGCGGGCCGTTCGTGCTCCTCATCGACGAGTACGACGTACCGCTCCAGACGTTCCTGCGCACGGGAAAGCTCGGCGCCGCCCGGGCCTTGCTGCACGACTTCTACGGCGGCGTCAAGGACAACGTGGGCGCGATCCGCTTCATGATGATGACGGGCGTCTCGAAGTTCACGAAGCTCTCCGTGTTCTCCGCGCTCAACAACCTCACCGACCTCACGATGGACCGTCCCGAGTTCGCCGGGATGCTCGGCTACACGCGCCGGGAGATCGAGACCACCCTCGCACCGCAGCTCGGCGCGTTCGCGAAGAAGCTGCGCTGCACGCGCGCGGAGGCGCTCAAGCGCCTGCTCGCGTGGTACGACTCCTACCGCTTCTCGCCGTACTCGAACGTCAAGGTGCTGAACCCGGTCTCGGTCGGGCAGGCGCTCCCCTCGGGCATCCTCACGGACTACTGGTCGAAGACGGGCGTTCCCACGCTCGTCGTGGAGCGGCTCCAGGCCGGCGGCAAGATGCCGTCCGACCTCGCGGAGGTCGCGACCACGCCCGGCGACCTGGACGTGTGCGACGCGAACGACCTGCCGTGGGTTCCGCTCCTCTACCAGAGCGGCTACCTCACGATCAAGAAGGTCGTCTGGACGGACAGCCCCGACGGGCGCTACGTTTCGGGGCTTGTGCTCGGCGTGCCGAACTTCGAGGTGCGCGAGAACCTGAAGTCGAACTTCTGGCGCACCGTGATGCACATGGACGAGGCGTCCTTCACGTCGCTCGTGGACGTCGCGAAGCGGCAAATCGCGGATGGGGACATGCGCGGGTTCCTTTATCAATCGCTGTTTGGCCTCTACGCGGCGATCCCTCCGACTTGGCACGTGAAGGACGAGGCGGAGGCGAAACGCTATTTCCTGATGTTCATGAAGATGTTGGGTGCGCGGACCCAGCCAGAAGTGCCGTCGCTTCTCGGCTACGCCGACGCGATCGCCGAGACGAAGAAGGCCGTGTACGTGTTCGAGTTCAAGTTCAACCGCTCGGCGAAGGCGGCGATCCGCCAGATCCGCGAGAAGGGGTATGCGGACGCCTACAAGGCCGACAAACGCCCCGTCACGCTCATCGGCATCAACTTCAGCGCGCGCAAGCGCAACATCGACGAGCCGCTGATCGAACAACTGTAATTGAAACGAGAGGGGATGCCCCGATGAAGAAGGAGCGCAAGATGAAAAAGAGAATGTTCGTTTGCATGGCGGCGATGGGAATCGCCGGCGGCATGGCGTTCTCGGCGAATGCCGAGACGCTCACGTGGAACGGTGCGCGCGGCGCGCGGTGGGACGCGGATGCCGCGAACTGGCTGGACGCCGGGAACAACCCCGTCGCGTGGCGGGACGGCGCGGACGCCGTGTTCCCCGCCGGCGCGTTCGTGGAGGTGCGCGACTCGGTGCGGCCGGCCTCGATCACGTTCTCAGGCAACGGCGCGACGCTCGTCGGCTTCGGCCGTATCGTGCTCCCCGGCGACCTGACCGCGTCCGTTGCGGGCACGACGAATTCCATCGTCGTGAAACTGGTGGGCGACGCGACGTTCACGAAGCGCGGCGCGGGCGCGGTGGCCGTTGGCTTCGCGAAGGGTTCGGCCCTTGCGGCGGAGGGGACACTCCTCGTCGCCGGGTCGCGCAGCGCGAACCTCCGCACGACGGCGGCGGGCGGCACGGTGGCGGCGCTGGGCGAGGGCGCGGCGGCGGCGAGCCTGCTCGCGAACGGCTCGTTCGAGGATTCGGCGGTGACGGCCTCCAACGGCTATCCCTACATGAACGGCACGGGGGCCGGCGACGGTTCCATCCAGGACGTGGAAAACACGGCCGTCGCGCCGTGGAAGGTGAGCGGACAGGTGGTGCTGGCCAACAGTACGGGCGTGAAGACCTGGTGCGGCACGGTCGTCGGCACGGGCATCCCGGACGGCGCCCAGCTTTGCATCCTCCAGCGCTTCGGGTCGATCATGCAGGAGGTGACGGTGCCGGCGGACGGCTGGTACGACCTTTCCTTCACCTACTACAAGCGCGGGAACAACTACCAAGACCACCGCATCAGCCTGTTCGTCGACGACGTGGTGACGGCGGCGCTGTTCGTGAACATGGTTCAGCAGTTCCAGGCGCGATTCTCGTCCGGCCCCATCTGGCTTCCGGCGGGCACGCACGCCGTGCGGTTCGCGGGCGAGGGCTGGGAGGCGGACAGGGCCACGTTCGTGGACGACATCCGCCTCGCGCCGCCGACGGAGGCTGCGCTGCCGCAGTCAGATGCCAAGGCCGCGAACGCCGTCTCCGGCAACTGGTCCGACGCCACGCTGTGGGCGGACGGCGCGGCGCCGTCCGCCGGCGGCAGCGCGACCGCGTCGCTGTTCTTCCCGCTGCTGGACGGCCTCGCGAGCGCGAACGACCTTGCGGGCACGTTCCTCTTCAACAGCCTCCGCTTCAGCGGCGTCGCGTCCGGCGACGCGGCGACGCTCTCCGGCAACGCGCTCGCCAGCCGCCGCGACGGCGCGTCCCACGGCTACCTCACTCTCGACACGCCCGGCGCGCTGGACGTCTCCGCGCCGCTCGCCGTCAACTCCAACCTCGTCGTGGACGTCGAAGGCGACCTCACGCTCTCCGGCACCGTCAGCCAGGCTGGCGCCGAGGGGGCGGCCCTCGAGAAGTACGGACGCGGCACGCTCACGGTCGCGGGGAACGTCTCGAACGTCGGGCGGCTCCACGTCCTGGACGGAACCGTGGAGATGCGGAATTCGCTGAGCGCGATGAACTACATCCTGAAGTCGATGACGAACACGGCGCCAACCGTCCGCTTCGACATTTCCGCGGATTCGTCGATGAGCCAGTACGTGGATGCGTTCGGCGCGGGCATGCCGACCATCGTCCTGCGCACCGGGGCCGGGCGCCGGCTGACATCCAGCAACTCCCTCAACTGCTACGGGCCGCAGGTGCGCGTGGACGTGGGCGAAGGCGACACGCTCGAGTTCAAGTACATCCAGCAGTGCGCGTGGCGCCTGCCGCGGGCGAACACGTGTCTGCTCAAGACGGGCCCCGGTACCCTCTCCGCCACCGAGGCCCCGACCGTGCCGGGTTCGATCACCGACACCTTCGAGGGCGCGCTGGGCGGGCTGCGCGGCGGCATCAACGTGCGGGAGGGCACGATCCGGTTCGGGGCGGACGACTTCAACCCCAACTGCGGCCTGGCCAACATCTACACGGGCACCGTGTTCCCGAGCAACCGCGAGGGCACGCTGGGCCACGACACGGCGACGCCCCTCCTGCTGGGCGACGCGCTCACGCCGGCCGGCGCGACGGTGGGCGTGGGCGCCTGCAACGCCCACACCTGCTCCACGCGCACCTACATCGCCACCCCCTACCCGGAACACGTCGTCTTCAGCTCGGTCAGCAACGGCGTCTACCACATGGGCACGATCTTCCTCCGGCGTGCCGACTTCACGCTCGGCGGCCCGGACGGCGACGTGGAGGACGTGAACGTGATGCTGACGGGCGTGGAGCTGGACGGCGTCTCCGCCGCCACGATCACGCGCTCGGGCAACGTCCGCGCGATCCTGAACGCGACGAACTATCCCGCCGGGCTGACGCTCGTCTCCGATCGGATGCTCGAGGTCGGCTTCCGCCGTTCGCTTCCCGTCTCCATTGGCACTCTCACGCTTTCCGGCGGCTGGCAGGTCAGCTTCGACGCGGCGGGCCACGACAGCGTGTCCGCCACGAACCTCGTCCTCGGCGCGACGGAGATCACCCTCTGGGACGACGTGAACGCGCGGACGTTCGCGCAGCCCGGCGCCTACACGCTGCTCCGCTACGGCACGCTCTCGGGCGACGTCTCGTCGCTCACGGTCGCCGAGAGCTGCAAGGTGCCCGGCTACGGCTACGCGATCGCGGACGACGGCCACGGCGCGATCACGCTCACCATCACGACGGCGACCGACAATCCCGTCTACACGTGGATCGGCACGGCGGGCGGCACGTGGGGCGACGCATCCAACTGGGACCACCCGGCGGCGCCAAACGGCGCGACGGCGCAGGCCGTCCTCGGCCCCGCCCCGCAGTCTGCCGCCACCGTGAACCTCGCCGCGCCCGTCACGCTCAACGACCTGACGTTCTACAACGGCAACGGCTACACGCTCACGGGTGCCTCCCTCAGCTTCGACGGCGAGGCGCCGCGCATCTTCGCGGCCACCGGCGAACACGAGATACGGAACGCCGTGACGAACCTCGCCGCGACGCCGATTTCCGTGCAGAGCACGGAGGAGGGCCGCGTGCGTTTCGCGGGCGATGTGAACGGCGACTTGTCGGTCGAGCGCGGGGGCGTGACGCTCGCGGAAGGCATGGACCTCAACGGCAACGTCACGGTGACCGGCGCGACGCTCACGGTCGAGAGTGGCGTGGACATTACCGGCACGGCCACGCTCGGCACGAACGGCAAGCTGGCGACGGCGACGCCCGTCGTCCTTGATCGGCTCGCGGGCGCGGACGCGACGGCGGAGATCGTCGTGAACGACACGCTCACGCTCGGCGGCGGTGCCTCCACTTTCGGCGGCACGGTCAGCGGAACGGGCGCGCTGGTCAAGGACGGGGACACGACGCTCACGCTGAACGGCCCGTCGTTCACCTATGCGGGCGGAACCGTCGTCAAGGCGGGCACGCTCGCGGTGGGCTCGGCGCTCCTGCCGGGCGAGACCTGGCTGGCGGAGGGTGCCACGCTCACGTCCTCCGGCTTCAACCACGGCCTGACGGGGCGCTACTACGGGTACTACACGGCCGCCAACCAGGACGCGTTCGTCGGCCAGGTCTATTCACGGCAGGACTACGAGGCGATGCTGGCCAAGATGACGTTCCGCGGACAGTTCCACCAGCCGCTCGCCACGGCGTTCTCCATCGGCGACACGCGGGAAAACCCATTCGCCTCGAACTTCACGTCGCAGGACCGCTGGGCGGCGGTCTATACGGCCAATCTGATCGTCCCCGAGACGGGCCTCTACAGCTTCTACGTCGTGGCCGACGATGAGTGCATCCTCATGATCGACGACTGCAAGGTTCTGTCCTCGACGCGTGTCGGCAAGGCGGTCTATGGCGGCTGCTACCTCACGGCGGGCATCCACACCTTCTACCTCGGGCTGTTCGAGATCTCGGGCAACGCCTACGCCAATCTCTACGTGAAACAGCCGAGCGAAAGCGACTACAAGCTTCTGCCCGGCGCGTGGCTGATGCCGGACTCCGGCGCGGCGCGGGCTGCGGGGAAGGGCGTCGTGGCGGCGGACGCGGGAACGGTGACGACCGTGGGTTCGGGAGTGAGTTCCGGCTTTGACTCCGGCTTCGCGGGGTCCTTCGCGGCGGCGAGCGGCGGCTTCGTGCAGAAGACCGGCGGCGGCATCCTGACCGCCCAGTACGCGAGCGGCGGCGTGGCCGTGAACGGCGGCGAGCTCGTACTCTTCGGCAACGGCGCGTTCGACGCGGTGCGCACGACGGATGACGGCACCGTGCGCATTTCCGGCGGCACGATCCGCAACCTCTCCGGCGACGGCAAGGCTGCGTTCGGCAACGGCGTGTACACGGTCCCGCTCATCACCGGCGACGCAGACAGCGGCTTCTCCACGAACAAGACCTACACGCACCTCGTGAATTTCCCGGAGGGAAGCCAGCCGGCGGTGATCAACGGCGTGACGGTCGACAACACGGGCTCCTGGACGCGCTCCGGAAAAGCATGGTCGAGCAACTGGGGGGGTGACGGCGGCACGACGGAAACTGGCTTCGGACGCCTGGTCTACCGCTTCCACCACGGCAGCACGGACTTCAACATCACGCTCTCCGGCCTGACCCCCGGCAAGCTCTATGACTTGCGTCTTTACTTCCGCAACTTCTCCAGCGACTCCAGGCGCAACTTCACCGCGTACTTCACCCGCGGCAACGGGGAGGAAATCGGCCGCCAGGACTGGAATGCCGACTACGACGCGGCCAAGGGCGCGGGGCGTAGCGGCAACTCCGCCATCGGCTGCCGCTATGTGGCGGGGAGCGATGGAACGGTGACGTTCAGGATCGTCAGCTACGACGGGAGCAACTCGTGCCACACGTATGGCTTCTCCAACGAGCTGCTGGGCGACGCGCCGGGCGCGTCGGCGGTCTCGCTCACGCCGGCGGCCGGCGAGACGGCGCGCCTGACGGGCGGCG
>JAFRSR010000113.1 GCA_017427485.1 Kiritimatiellia bacterium | reverse complement strand
GAGCGCGCCCGCGAGGGCGGCGGCGAGCGGGCGGTCGTGCTCGAGCGTGAAGAGGAAGACCGTCCAGAGGAACGCCGAGAGGTCGAAGCGTGCGAGGGGCACCGCGCGGAAGTCGCGGTTCTGCAGCCAGCGGTAGAGGAACGAGCGGAAGAACACTTCCTCGACGGGGGCGATCACGAACGCGCTGCCGACGAGCTTGGCGATCGTGAGCGCCCAGCCGCAGACGGCCGGGTCATAGGGCGAAGGCGCGGAGGGTGCGGGAGGGAGCGATCCGAGCGGCCAGCAGAACCACGTGCGGTAGAAGGAGGAGCTTTCGGGCACGATCCAGAGGACGGTCACGAGGACGCCCACGAGAAGTCCGGCGGCGAGGTTGCAGCACGCGCGCCCCTCCCCTGGGGGAAGCGGCGTCTCGCCGCTTCGGCACGCGCGACCTTCCCCTGGGGGAAGCGGCGTCTCGCCGCTTCGCCGCGCGTGCCCGGCCACTGGGACAACGGGCGTCTCGCCCGTTGCGAAACGCCAACAACACACCCCCACGAGCGCCGTCAAAGCCGTGCGCACGGCGTAGGCCCAAGCGGTCGCGGACAGGGCCGTCTGGAGGACGATCCACGTGGCGAACGGGACGGCGTAACGGAAAATCTCTTTTGTTTCTCGTTTCACGGCCACAAAGTATACCAAATTATGGTATACTACCGGCATGAAAATTTCCTTCTACGGCGCGGCGCAGACCGTCACGGGATCCATGCATCTCGTGGAGGCGAACGGCAAGCGGATTTTACTGGATTGCGGGCTCTACCAGGGACACCGCAAGGAGGCGTTCGAGCGGAACCGGAACATGCCGGTGGATCCCGCGAAAATCGATGCGGTGATCCTCTCGCACGCCCACATCGACCATTCGGGCAACCTGCCGCAGCTCGTGCGGCGCGGGTTCCGCGGCAAGGTCTACGCGCGCACGGCCACGATCGACCTCGTCAACGTGATGCTGCGCGACAGCTGCTTCCTGCAGATGCGCGACCTCGAGTACGTGAACAAGAAGCGCCGCGCGCAGGGCAAGAACCTGTTCGAGCCGCTCTACACGGAGGAGGACGTCGACGCGCTGATCCCGCTTTTCGAGCCCCTTCACCTGCACCAGGCGCGCGAGATCTTCAAGGGCATCACGCTCACGTTCTTCAACGCGGGCCACATCCTCGGCAGCGCGCAGGTGATGCTGGACGTCGCCGGCGGCACCGGGCACAACCACCGCCTTCTCTTCAGCGGCGACCTCGGCCAGCCGGACCAGCCGATCCTCCGCCACTACGAGTATCCGCAGGGCGCGGACATCGTGCTGATCGAATCCACGTACGCGGACCGCCTGCATCCGTCCGCGGAGGACGTGGAGGGGCGCCTGAAGGGCTACATCGACGACATTGTCCAGCAGCGCTCGAAGCTCATCATCCCGGCGTTCTCGGTGGGCCGCACGCAGCAGATCCTCTACTACCTCAACCGTCTCCTCGCGTCCGGGCGCATCCACCAGATACCGGTGTACATCGATTCGCCGCTCTCGCAGAAGGCCACGAAGATCTACGAGAAGCACACGGGCTGCTACAACGACGAGGCGATGCGCCTCCTGAACGCGGGCGTGAACCCGCTCACGTTCCCGGGCATGCAGTTCGTCGAGACGCCGCAGCAGTCGATGTCCCTCAACGAGCTCCGCGGGCCGATGGTCATCGTCGCGGCGAGCGGCATGTGCGAAGGCGGACGCGTGGTGCACCACCTGAAGGCCTCCGTGGGCGACCCCCGCAACATCGTGCTCATCGTGGGGTTCCAGGCGGAGGGCACGCTCGGCCGCCGGCTCGTGGAGCATACGGAAGACACGGTGAAGATGCTGGGCGAGGAAGTGAAGCTCGAGGCGCGCGTGCACACGATCAACGCCCTCTCGGCGCACGCGGACAAGAACGGCCTCATGGACTGGTACGACGGCGTGAAGGGGCGCGTGAAGCACGCGTTCGCGGTCCATGGCGAGCCGGACCGCGTGAAGACGATGGCCGACCTTCTCGCCGAACATGGCTGTCCGCGTCCCGTCGCGCCCGTGGAGGGGCAGAGCTTCGTGTTCGACTGACCGCCGTGTTTGACGTTTTTCTGACATTCTCCTGTCATTGCCGTGACGCAGGCGCGTCAGCCTTGTGGTATTCTATTTGCGGTTTCGGGGCATTGCCCCTTGCACCGTGGCAACGAAAATGAGATAATATTGCGAATGGCAAAAGAAGTGACAGTGCTTGGCATCGAAGGCGCATTCCTGCGCGGCGTTCGGCTTGAGGAGCGGAACGGCGCGTTCACGTGCACCGACGTCGAGTCATGGCCGCTCGGGGAGGAGGCGGGGGAAGGGAACGCGGGCGAGACGCCCGCTGTTGCATCTGCGGGCGAGACGCCCGCCACTCCAAACGATGCGCCCGTCGAGACCGTGGTTGAGGAGGACAAGCCGCTCGCGCGCGCGCTCCGTGCGGCGGTGAAGCATTTCGAGCAGTCCGAGTTCACGCTGTCCCTGCCGCTGTCGAAGCTTCTCGTGAAGAGCGTGCGCATGCCCGTGGAGGCGCGCGAGGACCTGTTGGGGGCTGCGACGCTGGAGCTGGACGGCATTTCGCCGTTCCCGGACGAGGTACTGACGCCCGCAGCGGAGGTCGTGTCCGAGACGGATTCCGAGATCCAGGTGCTCGTGTCGGCCCTGCCGGCCTCCTCCGCCGAAGAGATCGGTTCGGCGCTGGCCGCCGCGCACGTGCACGTGACGCGCACGGACGCGACGGCGCTTGGCTGGCTGCGCAGCCTCTGGCCGCGCCTGTGCGAGGTCGAGGCGCGCCGCCGCCTCGTGCTGATGGACCTGGGCGACGGGTGGGACCTCGCGGTG
>JAFRSR010000112.1 GCA_017427485.1 Kiritimatiellia bacterium | reverse complement strand
TCCTCCGTCGCGAGTGCGAGAAGAAGGCGCGGCACAAGCCCGTGCGCCAGCTGCTCGCGGACATCCCGTCGCTCGCGCCCGTCCTCAAGCCGTGCTTCCTCATGAGCCCGCTCTCCGTGGCGCAGTACCTGCCGCCGGACGCCGCGCCGTTCGACCTCGTCGTGTTCGACGAGGCCTCGCAGATCCCGGTGTGGGACGCGATCGGCGTGATCGCGCGCGCGAAGCAGCTCGTCGTGGTGGGCGACCCGAAGCAGATGCCGCCCACGAACTTCTTCCAGAAGGGCGAGAGCGACGCGGACGCCGAGGACGAGGACGTGCCCGAGGACATGGAGTCCATCCTCGACGAATGCCTCGCCGCGGGCGTCTACTCCGCGCACCTCAACTGGCACTACCGCAGCCGCCACGAGTCGCTGATCGCCTTCAGCAACCACAACTACTACGACGACCGGCTCAACACCTTCCCGAGCGCGCGCACCACGCCGCGCCTCGGCGTGCGCTTCGAGTTCGTGGAGGGGGGCGTGTACGACCGCCGCGCCACGCGCACGAACGAGAAGGAGGCGCGCGCCCTCGTGGACTACATCTTCGCCCGCGCGAAGGAACCCGGCTACACGCCGCGCTCCATCGGCGTCGTCACGTTCAGCCAGGCGCAGCAGGAGCTCATCGAGGACCTCGTGGACGCGCGCCGCGAAAAAGACCCGTCGCTCGAGAAACTCTTCGCCGAGGACGCGCCAGAGCCGTTCTTCGTGAAGAACCTCGAGAACGTGCAGGGCGACGAGCGCGACGTGATCCTCTTCAGCGTGGGCTACGCGCCCGACGCGGACGGCAAGTTCGCGATGAACTTCGGTCCGCTCAACCGCGACGGCGGCGAGCGCCGCCTCAACGTGGCCGTGACGCGCGCGAAGGAGCAGGTGGTCGTGTTCTCAAGCATCCACGGTTCGCAGATCGACCTCTCCCGCACCTCCGCGACCGGCGCCCTGCACCTCCGCAACTTCCTCGACTACGCGGAGAAGCAAATTGATAATGGAAAATTGAAAATGGAAAAAGGAGGGGGGGCGCGCTCCGAAGCGACCGACGAATCCTTCCCCGCGACCGTGGCCGCGTTCTTGCGCGAGCACAAGTGGGAGGTCGACGAGCAGGTGGGCGCGAGCGCCTGCCGCATCGACCTCGGCGTGCGGCGTCCGAACGGCGAGGGTTATCTGCTCGCGATCGAGTGCGACGGCCCCGCGTATGCGTCGCAGCGCACGGTGCGCGACCGCGACGAGCTGCGCGCCTCGGTGCTGAAGGGGCTCGGCTGGTACGTGACGCGGATCTGGAGCGTTGACTGGGCGCTCGACCGCAAGCACGCGGAGGAGTCGCTGCTCGGCCTCCTCGACGCCCTCGAGACGAACGAGGCCCTCAACACGGGCTCCCCAGCCGCTGGTAGCGACGCCTCGCCGAGGCGTCCGCCGCGTGCCTCCGCCCTCCCTCCTGGCGTCACGGCGGTGCGCGCCTCCGCCGCGCACCGCAAGCCGCCGGCGAAGCGCGCGATCGACACGATCCAGCTCGACGAGCTCGTGCAGGCGATGCGCGAGGTGGAGTCCGACTTCGGCGCGTGCGAACAAGACGCGCTCTACCGCGAGACGCTCAAGCGCTTCGGCCTCTCCGTGCTCACGCCGAAGGCCCGTTCCTACCTCGACGCCGCCTTCCGCCGGAAGTAAATCCGTCGCCTTGCGCGAGCGGAGCGCACAAGAATGAAACGGAGTTGAATCGATGAAAAGTCGAATTGGACGTGTTGAGGTGCGGATTTCACGTATGTTCGTGTCGTTTGCCGCCATGCGCGCCGTGGCGGCGTTGGCCGGTGCAATCTGCCTCGGCGCGTCGGGCGCGGCGCCGTGGACATTTACCTCCGCGAAGCTCGTGCCGGATCCCGCGGTGGGACGCGAAATCTCCGCCGACGTGCACGAAATCGCGCTGCCGTCGAGGCGGTCCATCGGCTGGTGGACGACCACGCGCGAGCTGACCAGCACGGGCGGCGTCCATTTCGCCGCGCGCGCGGAGATTGCGCTCGGCGCGGGCGAGGCGGATGTCTACAACGACTGCATGATGTTCGTCACGTGGTTCGACCCGAAGTACGGGCGCGCGCCGGGGAAGCGGTTTTTCCAGCGCGAGTTCATCGCGTACAGGGACGCCCCCGCCGCGGACGGGCGCATCGTGCGCACGTTCGACCAGACGCTCCCCGTGCCAGGCACGAGCGACTGCGTGCGCGTGGAGTTCATCGCGAAGTGGCATCCGATGACGGTGCGCGTCTCCGGCCTGAAGGTGGAGGAGGTGGCGCGTCCCGCGCCGCGCCACGTGCGCTGCGTGGTGGGCAACCCGCACGAGCGGCGCCCGAAGTCGTGGGACGACCCCGCCGCCGTCGTGGCGGGGCGCCTCGCGCAGATCGAGGCGACGCTCACGAACATCTTTGCGCACGTCGAGCGTCCCGACATCATCCTCTTCTCCGAGGTGTTCACGGACACGGGCTCGCCGTGTCCGGAGAAGACCGCCGAGCGCATCCCGGGCGGCCCCACGTTCGCGCTTGCCTCCCGCTACGCGAAGCGCTACCGCTGCAACATCGCGATGAACGTGCGCGAGCGCACGGACGCGGGCACTTACCACAACTCGACGTTCATCGTCGACCGCGCGGGCGAGCTCGTGGGCGTCTACCGCAAGGTCACGCTCACGAGCGGCGAGTACCAGTCCGGCATGCTCCCCGGCGACGACTTCTGCGTGTTTCCGCTCGACTTCGGGAAGGTGGGGTGCCTCACGTGCTGGGACAACTGGTTCTCCGAGTCGTTCAAGTACACGCGCCGCCTCGGCGCCGAGCTCCTGCTTTTCCCGCTCGCGGGCTGCGCGCAGGACCACATGGACTTCGTGTGGCCGACACGCGCGATTGATACGGGCGTGCCGATCCTCTTCTGCACTCGTCAGGGTCATCTGCCCTCGGGCATCATAGACCGCGACGGCACGTGGGCCGCGCAGACGCTGGAGGACAACGGCTTCGCCTGGGCGGACATCGACCTCAACGAGCGCAAGCGCACGTTCTGGCTCTCCGTCGGTCCCGGCGCGGGCGACCCCTACGACCTCTACATCAACGAGAGCCGCCCCGAGCTCTACAGGCGCCAGCCGCTCCGGTGACGCGTGGGCGGCGGATTTGTGGTATACTAAGCCCATGACCATCACCAGAGAGCCGTTGTACGAAGACGCCCCGTCGGGGCGATTGGCTGCTCTGCATCGACATGTCGTGGCCTGGTTCGCGAGCATCGGGCAGACCGTGCGCCTGATGGCGGAGTCTTTTGCCTACCTGCCGGGCACGTTCCTCCGCCGGCGCGGACGCGCCGAACTGGTGAAGCAGCTCTACTCCACGGGCATCCGCACGCTGCCGGTGATTACGGTGGTGGGGATGTTCGCGGGGATGATCCTCGCGTTGCAGGTGGGCCTCGCCCTGCGGCGGTTCAACCAGGAGGTGTACCTCGGCGCGGCGGTGATGATCTCCCTTATCCGCGAGATGGGCCCGTTCGTGACGGGCATCTGCCTTTCGGCGTGCGTGGGGAGCGCGATGGCCGCCGAGCTCGGCACGATGACCGTGAACGACGAGGTCGCGGCGCTCGAGATCATGTCGATCCCGCCGGTCCGCTTCCTCGCGGCACCGCGCATGGGCGGTCTCCTCGTGATGTCGCCGCTCCTCTCGTTCTACGCCTGCGTGCTCGGCGTGGTGGGCGGCGGCGTGGTGGGCTACACGCAGTTCAACGTGTCGTTCAGCCAGTACATGTCGAGCGCGATGACGATGGCGGAGCTGAAGGACCTCTTCGTGGGGCTTCTGAAGGCGACGGTCTTCGGCGTGGTGATCTGTTCGGTCTCGTGCCACCAGGGCTTCGCCACGCGGCTGGGTGCGGTGGGCGTGGGACGCGCCACGCAGCGCAGCGTGATCATCTCCTTCCTGCTGATCCTCATGTTCGGCTACATGATCACGCGGATGTTCTATCTCGAGTTCTGACGGATCGGTTTTGTTTTGCCGCAAAGAACGCAAAAGTCGCAAAGTCTCTAAAGAGGAAATGAAGATGATTGTTCACAAATATTCATTACCACAATTGTTCAAAAATCGCAAATGGCAATTTGCCGTGCTTGCGCTCGCCGCGATGACGGCGGGGGCGATGGAGACGGTCGACCTGAACGGCCTGTGGGATTTCCGCTTCGAGCGCGGGAAGTCGCTGGAGGAAGTGGCGGGTGACGGCGGCGGTCGCGGGGCGACCGCCCTACCGACGTTCGAGGCGAACGACAAGATGACCGTGCCCGGCTGCTGGAACGCCTATTCGCACTACTTCAACCAACACGGCACGGGCTGCTACCGGCGCACGTTCGAGCTCGCCGAGGCGGCGGCCGACGCCTTCCTCGTGGTGGACGGCGTGGGGCTCCGCTCGCGCTTCTGGGTGGACGGACGCGAGATCGGCTTCAGCAAGCTGCCGTGGAGCAGGTTCGAGTTCCGCACCGGCCCGCTCGCGGCCGGACGCCATGAGCTCGTGGCCGCCGTTGACTCCGTGGTGGACAACAAGAAGGTGAAGCTCTTCTGGGATTTCTACGACTTCTACCCCTACGGCGGCTTCCACCACGGCGTGAAGCTCGACGTGCAGGTGAAACCCGTGGAGCTGCGCCGCGTGGTGGTGCGCACGCGCGACTACAAGACGGGCCGCGTGGAGCTGGAGGCGCAGTTCGTCGGAAAGGATGCACCACAGGACTTTACCGCATCCGTCGCGTTCGACGGCGGCGCGCCGCGCGAGGTCGCCTTCGCGAACCGGCGCGCGACGCTGAACGTGCCCGACTTCAAGCTCTGGAGCCACGACGCGCCGAACCTCCACATCGTTTCTGTTCGCGTACGAGGCACGAACCACGAAGCACGAAGCACGCGTTTCGGCATCCGGCAGGTGGGCACGGCGAAGGGGCGCATCACGCTCAACGGACGCCCCGTCTACCTCAAGGGCGTGAACCGCCACGAGTCGCACTACGAGTTCGGCGTGTCCACGCCCGTGCAGCTCATGTACGAGGACGTGCGCAACCTCAAGGACCTCGGCGGCAACTTCGTCCGCGGCAGCCACTACGCGCAGTGCGAGGCGTTTCTCGACCTCTGCGACGAGCTCGGCGTGCTCGTGTGGGAGGAGTCCCTCGGCTGGGGCAACAAGGCGAAGCAGCTGACCGATCCCGAGTTCTGCGACCTCCAGGAGGAGGAGACGCGCCTCATGGCGCGGAACTCCATCAACCACCCGTGCGTGATCGTGAGCGCGTTCCTGAACGAGCCCGACTCCGACACGAAGGCGTGCAAGGCGCTCGTCGACCGCCTCCTCGCGGCGCTCCGCGCCGAGGACACCGGCCATCTCGTGACCTTCGCGTGCCACCGCAACCTGAAGGACATCTGCCATGCGAACACGGACATCATCGCCTACAACACCTACCCCTGCTGGTACTCCTGGGAGATGGCGACCGGCTCCTCCGAGGAGATGCGCCACAACATCCGCGCGTGCCACGAGGAGATTGTGGCCTACTTCCGCAACCGCTACAAGGACGACCGCCCGATCATCGTGAGCGAGACGGGCGTGAAGGCCGACTACGGCGTGCGCGACCCGCGCGGCCGCGCGCAGTACACGGAGGACCACCAGGCCGAGTACGAGAAGATCATGCTGGAGGAGATGTTCGCGATGAAGGACATCGCCGGCGTCGCCATCTGGCAGTTCACCGACTGCAAGACCTACACGCGCACGCGCGGCGCGCGCAACCGCTCCTACGGCGTGAACACGGGCGGGCTCTACGACCTCTACCGCCGCCCGAAGCTCGTCGTCGACGAGGTGCGGAAGCTCTTCACCGCCAAGAGCGAGAACGACTGATGTTGTCCGTGTTGTCAGTTGCCAATGTTGCCAATGACCAATTGGGAATTGGGGATTGGAAATTGACAATATTTCCACGTCGGCAACATTCATTTGTGAACAATGAGTGACTTTGGGTGCGAGTTTGTGTGCTACTATCTCTTGAAAAGTGAAATAGTAGACATGAAAGTTGACGTCGTCAGCGGAAAATGATAGAATACTTGTCGTCAACGACGTGGTAGGATGGCAATGTTCATCGGACGAAAAGAATATCTCGATTCGCTTGGGATGCTGTGGAACAAGCCCACGGCATCGCTGGTGACCTGTCGTGGGCGCCGACGTATCGGCAAGTCAACGCTTATCGAGGAGTTCGCGGTGCGCACGGCCGACCATTTCATCGAGATCGAGGGGCTGCCGCCTTGCAAGGGGATGACGGATCGGCGTCAGCGGCGCCATTTCTGCCAGGTTCTTTCCGACCAGACGGGATGTCGCCGAGCCGCACCGCAGTCATGGACGGCGGCCTTCAAGATGCTTGACGAGGTCGTTCCGAAGCAGGGACGGACGGTCATCCTCCTTGACGAGATATCGTGGATGGGGTCGCGCAATCCCGATTTCGCCGGATTCCTGAAGGGAGCCTGGGACAAGTTCTGGCGCAAGCACGAAAACCTGATCGTCGTTCTCTGCGGTTCGGTCTCCTCTTGGATTGCCGACAATATCCTGAACTCGACGGGTTTCGTCGGACGGAATTCGCTTGACGTCGAGGTGTCCGAGCTGTCGCTGCCCGAATGCGTGTCTTGCTGGGGTGCCGCAGGCGAACGCCTCTCGACGTTAGAGAAGCTCGACTTCCTTGCGGTGACGGGGGGTGTTCCGCGGTATGTCGAGGAAATCCAGCCCGGATATTCCGTCGCCGAGAACATCGGCCGGATGTGCTTTTCGCCTGACGGCCTTCTGTTTCGGGAGTTTGATGCGACTTTCAGCGAGGTGTTCGGGCGAACCTCGCAAAGCCGGGGGAAGGTTCTCCGGGCGCTTTCCGAAAAGCCGCTTTCAATGTCGGAACTTGCGGCGGCCGGCAAGAAGACCGCAAATGGAAGGCTTTCCCGAATACTGAAGGAACTGGAATATGCGGGGTTTGTGTCCGGAGATGCCGGGCTGAATCCTGAAACCGGCGAGCCGTTCCGAATCGAACGCTATCGCATTCGCGACGCCTATACACGGTTCTACCTGCATTATGTGGAACCGAGGCGCGAGGCCATTCAGCGGAACCTCTTCAAGTTTTCGTCCGTTGAACAGCTTGTCGGCTGGAACGCCTGGCTGGGGCTTCAATTTGAAACGCTGGTGCTGAACCATGTCAAGGAGCTCTTCCCCCATCTGGGACTCGGACGGACTCTGGTTTTGTCGGCTGCGCCGTATCAGCGGAAAAACGCCGCAGGGGAGAACTGCCAGATCGACTTGCTGATTCAGACGGCCAGCACAGCCTTGGTCGTTGAAATCAAACGGCGAAAGAGAATCGACAGGAGCGTGATTGACGAAGTCCGTGAGAAGGTCCGTCGGCTCAAAGTTTCCTCCGACCGTTCGATTCGGACGGCGCTTGTCTATGCGGGAGAGCTCTCGGAAGGCGTCCCTGCTGATGGCTACTTCGATTTCATCGTTCCAGCCGAGAAATTGTTGTTGAATTGAGGCGGGCCTCCAATGTTGCCAGTGTTGCCAGTTTCCAATTCCAATTCCCAATTGGCATTGAATATTGGCATTGGCAACATTTCCACATTGGCAACATTCTTCATTGGCGTGTGTTTCTCTACTTGCGCGTTTGCGGAGCCCGCCTACACGAACCATGCGGGAAACGTGGTTTCGGGCGTCGTCGTGGCGCTGGACGCGCGCACGGCGGCGACATTGCTGACAACGCATGAGTCAGTTGCCCGCAACAAGGTGATTGCCAAGGCACTTGACTGGGCCGGTTATGTCGAGCGTTCCGGCCACGGCACCGAGTTCATCATCGAGAAATGCGAAGCCCAGGGACTTGCAACACCGCAATACAAACCGGATTCCGCCATTTTCCACACAATTATCTGGCGGAAAACGACGGAATCGGCAGTTAATAAGGCAAGGTTGACTCCACGCACGGGTGGAGTCGTGGATGGAGTCGAGGCCCAGTCAGGGACAAGTCACGGGTGGAGTCGGGAACACGGCAGAGTCTGTAGTGGCCCAGTCAAGTAGCCCAGTGGCTTATCAAGTGGCTTATGATGTGGCTTATCAAAATGTCCCGGGTAATACAGCCGGGCGTATATTCCTAATTCTCAAGGATGGCCCGCTTGGGAGGGCTGACATTGCCAAGACAATAGGCGTGACAAGGATGGCACGGTCACTGAAAATGGCACTTGATACGTTGCTGGAAGACGGGTTGATTGAATATACGATCCCAGATAACGTTCGTAGCCGCTTGCAGAAATACCGCCTAACCGAAAAAGGCCGTCAGATGCTGGCGCAGCAAGGAACGCACAAATGACCGGCAAGTACGAACCTGCCGATCTCGGACAGCTGAGCGGCTACATGGCGATTGCGAAGCATGTCTTGAACACGCCGGTCCTCGCCCACGCAAGAATACCGTCTCACCTCCAAGGGCCGCGCTTGTCGCGGCCCAATTGATAATTGGCAACACTGGAACTGGTAACACTTCCACATTGGCAACATTTTCCCGCTACCCCAACGGCGGGGATTTTGGTATACTTCAAGCCGCTTCGGGGAATCGGTGCTCTCGCCGTCTTTGCCTGGGGCGAACGACATAGCGTTCGGAACTGATTCGGAGCGTCAACGGCCACCAAACCGCGACATCCTCTTCCACCCCGGCGCGACCTAATTTGCGTAACTGCAAACTGGCGATCTGTTGAAAACCTTCCGAACTTTCAAACAGGAGGATGGCCAAGTGAGTGGATACGCGTCCGTATGGGCGCGTTCTGCGATCTTGGTTCAATTCCTCCTAGGCGCTCGGAAGGTGCCTCAACAGAGTATGGATCGGGGCGTATGGGCGTTGCCCTTTAATTTCCCCTAATCCATTTGATGGATCAATCCATCGGTCCGTTCGCGGAAGCGCGCGGCGGACGATGACGATAAACACACAACAGGATTTCGCGGGAACGGAGACTCCCAAGACAATCGACAACGTGAGTTGTCGGTTGGGAGACGATATTGCCAGTTCCCTTGGGCCTGATTCGACAGTCTATGTCGCTTCCAGCGGGTTCTCGCTCTCCGCATTCGAGCATCTCGCCGACGAGCTGGAGAGGGTCAAGGCCGTCCGCTTCATCTTCACCGCGCCGACGTTCGTGCCGCAGGAAGCGGTCAAGGAGAAGATCAAGAAGGAGCGGCGCGAGTTCTTTATTCCCGGTGTGGGTGAGGCAAGCCTCCTCGGAACGGAGTACGAAATCCGTCTCCGCAACCGCCTCATGCAGAAAGCTGTAGCCAAGCGGTGCGGAGAATGGATCAGGAAAGGCAACGTCAAGTTTGCCTCCGTCGCGGAGTTCGGGCAGATTCAGGATATGTTCATCGTCGAGACGGAGGCTGGCAGCGTCGTCTATCTTCCGTTCAGCGGCTTCACGGCGGACACGCTCGGCTACGAGCACGGGCAGTATTCCTCGGCCATCTCCACCCGCATGGGCGGCGCTTACGCCGCGCCGTTCAGGACGCGCTTCGGCGAGGTGTGGGCGGGCGGCGGCCTGCGCGACGTGACGGATCAGCTTGCGGAACACATCTCCACCGTCTATCGCGACAACGAGCCGGAGCTTGTGTACTTCCTCGTTCTCAAATACCTCTTCGAGGAGGCGCTGAAGGACTTTGACGAGGACACGATGCCGAACGCCGCCGTCGGCTACGAGGACACGCTCGTTTGGAAGAAGCTCTTTGACTTCCAGCACGATGCGGCAATCGCCATCATCAACAAGCTGGAGAAGTATTCCGGCTGCATCCTCGCAGATTCCGTCGGACTCGGAAAGACATTCACCGCTCTCGCCGTGATCCGCTACTACGAACTCCGCAACAAGAACGTCCTCGTCCTCTGCCCGAAAAAACTGGAGTCGAACTGGAACGTGTACAACAAGCCGATGTACCGCAACAACCCGTTCGCCGCCGAGAAGCTGCGCTACGACGTCCTGTGCCACACGGACATCCAACGCGAACGCGGACAGTCGAATGGACTCGACCTCGCCAAGGTGAACTGGGGCGGCTACGACCTCGTGGTGATCGACGAGTCGCACAACTTCCGCAACGACAAGGGCGACTACCTCGACAAGGAGACGCGCTACCAGACGCTCATGCGCAAGGTGATGCGAGAGGGCGTGAAGACGAAGGTGCTGATGCTCTCCGCTACGCCCGTGAACAACCGCTTCAACGACCTCCGCAACCAGCTCCGCCTCGCCTACGGCGGCGGAGCGGACGAGATGAACAGGACGCTGGGCGCGGGTTCGCGCACCGTGGAGGCCATCTTCCGCGACGCGGAGCGCGCGTTCGACGCCTGGACGGACGACGAGTCCGGCCCCCGAACGGCGGAGGCTCTTTTCAAGGTGCTGCCGTCGGACTTCCTCGAACTCCTCGACGCCGTGACGATCGCCCGCTCGCGCAAGCACATCGAACGCTTCTACAACACGTCTGCCATCGGCAAGTTCCCGGAGCATCGCCCCGCGCAGAGCGAGCAATGCCCGATCTCGACCGATCCGGACGCGGTCAAGATCAAGGAACTCAACGACGCGCTTATCGCCCGGTCGTTCTGCGTCTATACGCCGACGATGTACATTCTGCCCAGCCGCAAGCAGCACTACGACGACCTCACGGCGACGCACACGCGGCGCGGCGGTACGATCCACCAGGAGGGACGCGAGTACACGCTCAAGAACCTCATGGTCATCAACGTGCTGAAACGCCTTGAAAGCTCCGTTTACTCCTTCCGCAAGACGCTCACCGGCATACTCGCAAAGAACGAATCGCTCCTGCGCGTGCTGGAATCCGGCGGCAGCATCGACTTCGGCGGTGGCGGCGAAGAGGCGGAGGGAATGGACGATGCGGACGAAATCTCCGCGCTCGCCGTCGGCAAGCACTCCATCGACGTGAAAGACCTCGACGTGGAATCTTACAAGCGCGACCTCAAGGCGGACATCGCGGCATTCAAGGACATCCTCTCTAAGATCGGACCCATCGACCCCGCGCACGACGCGAAGCTGAAACGCCTGAAGGAGATCATCGCCGCGAAGGTGGACGCCCCGTTTAACGAGGGCAACAGGAAACTGCTCGTCTTCTCCGCATTCGCAGACACCGCCGCCTATCTCTACCACGAGCTTGCGCCCGTGCTGAAGCGCGAGCTCGACGTCGACTGCGGCATCGTGACGGGCAAGGACACGCCGAGGGCGACCGTCAAGCTCGACTCACCCGACTTCCAAGAGGTTCTGTCGCGCTTCTCGCCTGTGTCGAAGGAACGGCCAGATTTCGATACGCCCGCCGGACACATCGACGTCCTTTTCGGCACGGACTGCATTTCGGAAGGACAGAACCTGCAGGACTGCGACTGCGTGGTCAACTACGACATCCATTGGAATCCTGTCCGCATTATCCAGCGCTTCGGGCGCGTGGATCGCATCGGGTCCCAGAACGCGTCCGTCAAGCTCATCAATTTCTGGCCGGACATCGACCTCAATGAATACATCGACCTCACCGACCGCGTGAAGAACAGGATGCAGGCTGTGAACATCGCGGGAACCGGCCACGACAACCCGCTCGCCGAGGGCGACGACGTGGGCTTCCGCGACGAGCCGCTCTCGCGGATGATGAACGGCGAGATCGTCGATATGGAGTCGCTCAAGACGGGCGTCTCGATAACAGACCTCGGCCTCAACGAATACGCGCTGGCGCTCAAGAAGTACCTGGAGGAGCATCCCGGCCTCTCCAGCGTGCCGCCGGGGATCAACGCCGTCATCGAGGCGAAGCCGGACGAGGGGCTTGTACCGGGCGTCGTGTTCTTCCTGCGCAACCGCGACGAGAAACTCAGAAACGAGGCGAACTACTTTCACCCGTTCTACGCCGTGTATCTCGCGGCGGACGGATCGGTCATTAAGGACTCCACGCAGGGCAAGCAGATCGTCGAGCTTCTGCGCAAGGGATGCGAGGGCAAGAGCGAACCGCTCGCCGCCCTGTGCAAGGCGTTCAACAAGGAGACGAAGGACGGGTTCAAGATGGACGCCTACTCCGCGCTCCTCTCAAAGGCAATCGACGCCATTTCCGAACAGAAGGCCGAGGGCGACGTCGAATCGCTTTTCAACTCAACTGAAACGACCGCGCTGCAAGGCGACTGTTCGCACATCGACGCATTCGAGCTCGTGGCGTTCTTCGTGGTGAAGGAGGCCGTGGCTTGACGGGATTCCCCCAGAGCGCCGCTTACGGCAAGAAGATTCCTTTCGCCACGTTGAGGCGGCAGGGAATCGCGCCGCGCTACGGCGACTTCATCAAGTCGCTCGTCTGGGCGCACAAGCTGAGTCCCGAGACGATGCAGCTTGCCGCGACGGATTCCGTCAAGGAAATCGAGGTGATGGATCTTGCCCTGAAGGACAAATGCTCCGGGCTGCGCTCGCTCGCCGCCGTCATTTCCGCCCTCGACAAGATCATACCGAGTCCGCTCATCTTCCGCGTGTTCGACGAAGAGGGGCGTGCGTTCAAGATCGCATTCAACCTCAAGTCATCCGGCGGCGTGGTGCATGGCGACAGCGAAGTGTTCCGGCTGTTCCACACGGACGAGACCGACCTGCCCCTGCCGCAGGGCCTTACCACGCTGGAGTCGTTCTACAAGCGTTTCGCGGCAGCGGTCTGCGGCATGACGACATCTCCAGACGAATCGCTGCGCGACCTCGACGCACGGCACTACCGCCTTGAATCGCTGAACGCCGAGCTCGCGGACATTGAGAAGAAGATTTCAAAGGAAGTGCAGCTCGACCGGACGTATGCACTCGCGAAAGAGCGGAGGGAGATTGAGCGAGAAGCGGCATTATGCAGGATGCCGAACCGGAGAGAACAGGAGCGTTATTCGTAATGTGTTGCGCACTGGACAATAAACAGTTTTTGAGTGCCGCTTCAACTTACTTTTCTTTCTTGTCATGGCGCTGTCCGTCGCCACGTTCAAAGGATGCGATTGATTCGCGAAGTACGCGTTGGTTTGCTTCAGACCAGAATGGATCGGGGTTTTCGGATACGACCTCAAACGGCAGCCGACGGCGAATAACCGACTGGCGTAGAAAGAGGCGTACGGCACTTGACAGGTCAAGCCCAGCACCGGCAAAAAGTTCGTCGGCCTCTCGGCGAAGCTTGGAGTCCACGCGGATTTGTAGTGTTGATGTTGCCATTTTGCAGTCCTTTGTAGTTCAAAACGATTGTATTGTATCAGAAACGCACTTGCATGTCAATTAGGAGGAGTAATGGAAAAAATTAAATGTTCGACGCCCGATTTCGCGAAGGAGAACGCGAAGAAGCTGCTCGCCTTGTTTCCTGAATGTGAGGGACAGAAGGGAGAGGTGGACATCGACAAGCTCCGCCAGTTGCTGTCCTCCACGGTTATCGAGGGTAACGTGGAGCGCTACCAGTTCACGTGGCCCGGCAAACGTGCGGCAATGGCGGCGGCAAGCGCGGCAACCACAAAGACCTTACGCCCCTGCGCGGCGGAGAGTGTCGGCAGGGATGGAACACCCGGCGGCTTCGATTCGGAGAACCTCTACATCGAAGGCGACAACCTCGAAGTGCTGAAGCTCCTCCAGACGAGCTATGCGGGCAAGGTGAAGATGATCTACATCGACCCGCCGTACAACACGGGGCATGACTTCGTCTATCGCGACCGCTTCTCGCTCACGCAGAAGGAGCTTGATGACAATGCTGGCGCGTTCGACGAGGACGGCAACCGATTCGAGGTCAACGACTCCGCCGAGGCGCGTTATCACTCCAACTGGTGTTCGATGATGTATCCGCGCCTTAAACTGGCGCGAAACCTCCTCCGCGACGACGGCGTGATCTTCATCTCGATTGACGATAACGAAGTGACGAATCTGCGGAAGCTATGTGATGAGGTGTTTGGTGAACCCCAGTTCGTTGCGCAAATTGTGTGGCAAAAAAGAACATCGCCAGATGCGAGGACAAATCTTGGACCAGCGCATGATTATATTATTGTTTATGCAAAAGTGATAACACTTAGGAGTGAAGCTTTAAATCTAATTCCTTTATCGCAAGAGCGCCAATCTCAATATCAGAATCCAGATAACGATCCAAGAGGCGTTTGGGCGTCTGTGGATGTTACGGGACAAACTGGACATGCGACAGAAAGCCAATTTTATGAAATAACGACTCCTGGTGGAACAAAAATGCGCCCGCCTGCTGGAAGGTGTTGGGCTATGGCAGAAAAAACCTTTTTATCACTAGTTGAAGACAATCGAATTTGGTTTGGTTCAGATGGTAATGCACGACCACGAAAAAAGATTTTTCTGTCAGAAGTAGCAGGAGGCACGGCTTGGACTTGGTGGCCTCATGCAGAAGTAGGAAACAATCAGGATAGTGCAAAAGAATTGAAAGGGATGTTTGGAAGTTCTGATTTGTTTGAAAATCCAAAACCAACTAAACTCCTTTATCGAATTCTTCAACTTGGATCAAATAGAGATTCTCTTGTCCTCGATTTCTTCTCTGGCTCAGCGACGACAGCCCATGCGGTGGTGCAGTTGAACGCAGAGGACGGCGGTCACCGCAAGTTCATAATGGTGCAGTTGCCTGAGCCATGCGATGAAGACAGCGAGGCATCGACATCCGGATACAAGAACATCTGCGAAATCGGCAAGGAGCGCATCCGCCGCGCGGGAACGAAGATTGCCGAGGAGAATGCGATAACTGCCCCTAACCTCGATATCGGCTTCCGCGTTTTGAAGCTCGACACTTCATCCCTTCGAGATACCTCCGCAACGGTGAGCGAGACGAATCAGGAGTTCGCCAACTTTGAACGTGTCCGTTCTGATCGTTCGGCAGAGGACTTGCTCTTTCAGATGCTACTTGAAACGCACATCCCGCTTTCGGAGTCGATTGTGAAGGCGAAGGTGGCGGGGAATGAGATGTTGTTCGTGGGCGTGGAGGCGGCGCGCTCGGCGAGCGCGCCCTACCAAAATGCGCCGCTGGCCGCATGTCTTGATGCGAGGGCGAAGATGACGACGGAGTTCTTCATCGAGATCGCGAAGCTCAAGCCGGGCATCGCGTTCTTCCGCGACGACGCCTTTGTCGATGATTCCGCGCGAACGAACCTTCAACAGGTCTTCAACCAGTTCTCGCCCACGACGAGCATCAAGGTGATTTAAGGTGTGATGATGTTGAGTGACGGGAAGAGCGCGCGAAAATCATCTGCATTGCGGGTGATGAGTCCGTCGTTGGCCTGTGCGAGCGCGCCAATCATCAAGTCGGCAACGGGGCGTCTCGCGGCCTTGCCGGAACGTTTGCGTTGGATATGGTTGTTCCAGGAGGCGTGGGCGAGCGAGAGATCGTCTTCGCCGAGAATTGGCGGAAGGTCTATTCCAATCTCAAAAAGAAAGTCGCGTTCGCGTGCCTCGTCGCCGAGAAAGGCGGGCGAAAGCTCCACGTACGTGAGCGGCGAGATGATGAGCCCGCCTTCGGCGTATTGGTCGATTACTTCTGCAGATGCGACGCCGAAAACAGGATCGCCTTGGAGGATGTCGAGAATGACGCATGTGTCGACGACCATGCTCATGGCTCTTCACCCTCGCGGAGTTCCTTCATCCATTCGGCCGTTGTGCGCGGCTTGCTGTATGTCGCAGCATAGCCGAGCATGGCCCGTGCACCTTTGCGCACGGGCTTGCGGACAATCGTTATCACGCAGGTGTAGCGGTCCTGCCCTTGATTCCATAGCAGCGTTGTTCCGGGCGTCATCTGCATGGATTCACGGATCGAGGCAGGAATTGAGACCTGACCGCGTTCAGTCACTTTTGTCACTAAAGTTTTCATGCCAGACATCATACATCATGTCTGACATCATGTCAAGAGGGTGATTTGATGAAACTTCAATTCAAGAACCAGGCGTTTCAAGAGGCGGCGACCGCTGCCGTGTGCGACGTGTTCGAGGGGCAGCCGTACCACGATCCCAATGTGTACACGGTCGATCCGGGGGTGAAACGGGCGGATTTCTCACGCAGAGGCGCAGAGGTGCCGAGTCTTCCGGGGCTGGAGGTGTTGAGTCAGGGGGCGCTTGACCTACCTGATGATCCGCCGGATGTGGGCTATAAGAACGCGGAGATTGAACTTCCCGCTGCTATTCTGCTGAAGAATCTTCACGAAGTCCAAGATAGGCAAAATCTCGAACATTCGAATCTCCGCGCCTCTGCGTCTCTGCGTGAGATAAATCTTCCGGAATTGGAAGTCGAGATGGAGACTGGAACGGGCAAGACGTTCGTGTACATCAAGACGATCTTCGAGCTGAACAAGCGGTACGGCTGGTCGAAGTTCATCATCATCGTCCCCGGAATCGCCATCCGCGAGGGCGTGAAGAAGTCGCTTGACATCATGGCTGACAAGTTCCTCGCCGACTACGGCAAGACGGCGAAGACGTACGTGTACAACTCCGCGCATCCGCAGGACGTCCTTGACTTCTCGACGAACGCCGACATTCAGGTGCTCGTGATGAATGTGCAGGCGTTCAACGCCAGGAGCGAAGCGGCACGTCGCATTTACATGGAACTCGACGAATTTGCGAGCCGCAAGCCCATCGACATGATCGCGGCGAATCGTCCGATCCTCATTCTCGACGAGCCGCAGAAGATGGAAGGTCGGGCGACGAACGAGATGTTGCCGAAGTTCAATCCGCTGATGATTCTGCGCTACTCGGCGACGCACAAGACGATCCGCAATCTTGTTTATCGGTTGGATGCCATTGACGCGTTCGAGCAGAAACTCGTGAAGAAGATCGAGCCGGTGTGCATTGACGTGTCAAACCGGGCGGGCGTGTACGAGTATGTCTATTGTTCTGAGATACGTCCGGGGAAGAGTGGTCCGGAGGCGGTGCTGGAGTTTCAGGTACAGCGCAAGACAGGACAGATCGTCAACGAGACGCGCATCGTCCAGAAGGGCGACGACCTCTATCATCTTTCCAACAAGATGACGGTTTACAGGGACCGGTACCGCGTCATCGACCTCGGTGCTAAGGACGGGTACGGGAAGATCGAGTTCGAGAACGGGTTGACTCTCGTGCCGGGGCAGGTCGCGGGCGATGTTACCGAGAAGGAGCTTCGCCGCATCCAGATACGTGAGGCGGTGAAGGCGCACCTTGACAAGGAAGTGCAACTCTTCCCGCAGGGCGTGAAGGTTCTGACGCTCTTCTTCATCGACAAGGTGGCGAACTACCGCGTCTATGCCGACGACAACGAGGGGACGAGCGGCGAATATGCCGTCATGTTCGAGGAGGAGTACAAAAGGGCGATTGCAGACAGGCTCAGTCTGCTTGAAGGCGTGGGCATCGATCCTGGGCTGAAGCGGTATTGGGGGGGGATTGATGCCGCCAAGACGCACTCTGGATACTTCGCCGAAGATAAGAAGCACCGTCTCGTCGATTCCAAGGACGGCAAGGAGAGCGAAAGCGACACAAGCGCCTACGACCTCATCCTCAAGAACAAGGAACAGCTCCTGTCGCTTTCGGAACCTGTCCGGTTCATCTTCTCACATTCCGCGCTGCGCGAGGGCTGGGACAACCCGAACGTGTTCGTGATGTGTCCGCTCAAGAAGCCCGATACGGGGAACGACGTCTCCCGGCGTCAGGAGGTGGGGCGTGGTCTGCGCCTCTCGGTGAACCAGAGCGGCGAACGGCAGGACGATCCGGCGACCGTCCACGACATCAACATCCTCACCGTGGTCGCGAACGAGGAGTTCTCCACCTACGTCAACGGTCTGCAAACGGAGATCATGGCGGCATGCGCCCGGCGTCCCGTGCTTGCGGACGCTGACTTCTTCAAGGGCAAGGTTCTCAAGGCTGAGATCGAGGTCAAGAAGACCGTGGTCGAGAACGGGAAGACGGTCGAGAGGACGGAGAAGGAAATCGTCACGCACGTCGTTACCGAGGCCGAGGCGAAAGCACTCAACAAGTGGCTCTACAAGAACGACTTCATCGACGACGGCGACAACGTTCTGCCCGCTTGGCGCGAGGCGCGTGACGCGGGGACGATCCCCGAACTGCCGCCGACGCTCACGAGCCTCACGCCGTTCGCGGAAGAGGTCAAGAAACTGGTTGATTCCGTTCGCGATCCGAACGCCATCAAGAAGTTTACGGAGACAAAGCGTCCCAAACCGCTCACGGCGAACAAGAACTTCGCAAAGGACGAGTTCAAGGAGCTATGGAAGCGTATCAACCACAAGGCGGCGTACACCGTGGATTTTTCGAGCGCCGAGTTGATCAAGAAGGCCATCGACGCCCTTGACAGGCAGATCGACATCCCGAAGCTCACCTACACCGTCAAGAAGGCGACGCAGACGGCGGGCAACGCCTTTGCCGCCGGCGTACACGAGTCGCACAAGGTTGATGAGCACTACACCGACACGGGAATCAAGTACGACCTCATCGGAAAGGTCGCCGAGGGAACTGTCCTCACGCGCAAGACCGTGAGAGACATCCTCGCCGGAATGCAGAAGTTCCGCTTTGACCAGTTCAAAAACAACCCGGAGAAGTTCATCGCCGAGGTGATCCGCATCATCAACGAGCAGAAGGCGACGATGATTGTTGAGCATATCCAGTACCATATCCTTGAGGACACGTATTCAAGTGACATCTTCACCAAGAACCAGATGATTCTTCCGGCGCAGATGACGCCGATTCGCGACGACGGCAAGCCGCTCCAGAAACACATCTACGACTTCCTTACGACCGACTCGTCCGGCGAGAAGGCTTTTGCAAAGGAACTGGACAACTCGGCGGAGGTCGTGGTGTACGCCAAGTTGCCGGGTGGCTTCGCCATTCCCACGCCGCTTGGAAGTTACAACCCCGACTGGGCGATTGCGTTCAAGGAGGGATCGGTCCAACACGTGTATTTCGTTGCCGAGACGAAAGGCTCGCTTTCGGAACTCCAGCTCCGTGAAATTGAGAAGGCGAAGATTGCCTGCGCCAAGAAGTTCTTTATATCCCTCGGCGTCAAGGGCACGCAGTACCATGTGACGTACAGGAAGGTCGCCTCGTACACAGACCTCATGAACATGGCCAATTCGGAGAGTAGTGATTAGTTGTTAGTGGCTAGTGGTTAGTGGAGCGATATGGGCAAGAAGCTCGAAGATAAGGACAAAAACAACTTCCAGAACCTCGCGGACGAGCTGAAGCCCCGCGAGCAGATGGCGTCGTTGCCTTCGGTGACGATGATGTCCTCTTCGTCGCTTCTTGCCATCATGCTCGGCCACGGCGTGAACGGAATCAACGTGCTGGAGCTTTCCAACCGGCTCATCACGGCGTTCGGATCGGCTACGGAGCTTGCCAAGGCCGACTGGCGCATGATGATCGAGCGGGTGAGAGCGTACAACGAGGAGCATCCCGAATCTCCGATCAAGGGAATCGGCAAGGTGCGGGCGCAGACGCTCTGTGCGGCGTTCGAGTTCGTGAGGCGGGCATACGACGCGCAGGGCGAGGACTTCAAGAAAAAGCCCGTGACAAGCGCGGACATCGCCTACAACCTCTTCAAGCGGGCGTTGCCGCCGGACACGAGACAGGAGATATTCTTCGTCTTGCCGCTCGATGCGAAGGATCGTCCCCTCAGTCTGCCCATCCCGGCCACCAAGGGCGTGGTCGATCAGGCGCCCGTCCATGCGCGGGAGATACTCAAGCACGCCATCAGCTGGGGCGCGAAGTCCATCATCGTGGCGCACAACCATCCGTCGGGCGATCCGATGCCGAGCGAGGAGGACGTCGCTGTGACGGCCCAGCTCAAGTCCGCCGCCGAAATCGTCTCTATTCCGCTCAAGTCGCATCTTGTATTAGGGAAGGATCGTTACTATGTGTTGTGAACCGGTTGAAAGTGTTCTTTGGATTTAAGGTGTCTACGAAGAACATGTGCGGACAAAAGGAGTAAGTGACATGGCGACTTTCTCACGAAAAGGATGGAGCTCCGACGGTGGCGGGGGCAATTTGTCGGCTGACGAATACACGCGCTATATGGATGACATTGACGATGCACAGTTATTGAGGCATGATCGTGGAAGCCGTCCCGGGAAAACGATTCACCCGCATCCGCCGTTTAGGGAGAAGATCGAGGTTGATGCAAAGGCCAAGATTGATGGTCTCATTGAAGAAGCAAAGAAGGGGAATATCCAAGCTCAATTTCTACTGGGCAAAGAGTATGCCCAACGAGGCGAACTGGGGCGAGCTGAGCATCGGCTTAAAAAAGTTGCAGACTTAGGAGCCTGGCCAGAAGCCGAGGCGGAACTTTCGCGAGTGAGGCAGATGAAGTCGTCGCATGTCCGTTCGGGTGATCTTGCTGCGGGGACGACTGAGTTCATTGAAAACCTGTTTTCAACTTTGCCTCATGTTTATGGCTTTCATACATGTGAGTTGCAAACGAAGCGGGACGGGAAGAAGTATCAGGTATTGGTCGATCTGAAGAAACGCGGTGGTCAGAGCAGGGATGTGGTATCAATGGTGCAAATCCTTAGAAAAGCTGGCTATAAGGACATTATAGATCTTTTCGATACTAAAGCAGATGCGGAAGAGGCAGGATTGCTCGCGTTGCGTTGTTGGGGGCGGCGCATATCGCAGGAAAGGGAGGAGCGGTATCATCTTCGGGACGGCATAGCCAAATGGCTCTCCCTTTTTGCCTCTGCTCTCCACCTCGAAACCTTGCCTTTCCGATTTGACTCACTTGATTGTACAACTTTCCATTACGACGGCGCTGAAACGAGACTTGCGCGGAGCGCCGATTTTTGGCATAATTGAGCGCGTCAAACCGAAAGGAATCCGTATGAAGAAAGCCTCAATCGTCCGCCTTGCCGGCCTCGCCGCGCTGGGCCTCTGCTTCTGCCTCCAGGCCGAAGACCTCGCGCCGTTCCCGAAATGGAGCGAGCCCCGCGCCATCACGAAAGGCCCGCACGAGCACCTGCTCGCGAGCTACTTCGCGATCAACTCGTGGAGCCCGAACAACCGTTACGTGACCGTGCTCGAGACCGATCTCAACGGACGCCTCCCCGAGCCGAACGAGCGCTGCACGCTCGGCGTCGTCGACCTGCAGGACAACAACAAGTTCATCCCCGTGACCACCACGGCGTGCTGGAACTTCCAGGAGGCCGCGATGGCCCACTGGATCGATGACGACACGTTCCTCTTCAACGACGTGCGCAACGGCAAGTTCGTGACGGTCGTCATGAACTGGAAGACGAAGAAGGAAGTGCGCATCCTGCCGCTGCCCGTGAGCGCCGTGAGCGAGGACCGCACGTGGGCCGTGTCGATCAACTACGCGCGCCTCTCCCTCACGCGTCCCGACTACGGCTACGCCGGTCCCGGGCAGGACGCCCGCGAGAACGTCGAGTGGCCCGAGGACGACGGCCTCTGGGTGATGGACCTAAAGTCGGGCGAGTACAAGCTCATCCTCTCCATCGCGCAGGGCCGCAGTCTTATGCCCGCCACGCAGGCGGATCCGAAGAAGCCCGGCCACCCCCTCGCCTACTACTGCCACACGATCATCCAGAAGGACAAGGAGGGCTCGCACATCTTCTTCCTCGCGCGTTCGGTCGACTGGTTCGACAAGAAAATCCACAAGGCCTCGCGCTGGCACACGACGTCCTTCACCGTCCGCAAGGACGGCACGGAGCTGCGCCGCTGCTTCAAGGACGCCTGGGCCGGCTCGCACTTCAACTGGGCGCCCGACGGCAGCCCGAAGCTGCTCGTCACCGCGGCCTGGGACGGCCACAAGAAGGGCGAGTGGGGCCGCACGGCGTGGAGTCCCGTGGAGTTCACCGTGGGCGAGGAGGAGAAGGTGCGCCGCATCGGCGCGGGCGTGCTCGACTGGGACTGGCACTGCATCTACTCGCCGGACGGCAAGTTCATGAGCGGCGACACGTACTGGAACGGCAACTTCGAGCGTCCGTGGGTGCTCGTGCGCCTCGCGGACGGCATGACGATGCCGATGGGCGCGTTCTTCGTGCCGGAGCCGTACCGCCAGACGTACTGGCGCTGCGACCTGCACGCGCGCTACCGTCCCGACGGCAGGCAGATCGGCTTCAACTCCGTGCACGAGGGTTCCCGCCAGGTCTACGTGCGCGACATCACGCCCTGACGCATGAAGCGGCGCGCGCTGGTCACGGCGCTCGCGGCCGCAGCCCTTGCGGGCGCGGCCGCCGTGCGTCCGTATGAATTCGACTGGGCGAACCGCACGGCCGACGACCGGCCGGTGCTGTTGCCCCTTGTGGACGCGGCGGGCTGGACCGTCTCGGCCACGAACGCCGTCGCCACCTTCGCGCGCGCCGACGCGCACTGCCTCTTCGGCGACGCCGTGCCGCGCCTCGTCTACCGCGGGACGGGTCCGAACCCGCGCATCACGCTCCGTCCGCCCGCGCCCGTGCTCGTGAAGGGCCCGGTCGACACGGTGAGCGTGTGGGTGTATGGGAACAACGTCTCGTACGCGCGCGACCCGAGCACGCCGCCCGTGCACATCGAGGCGCAGTTCACGGACGCGAACGGCAAGCCGTTCTCCGTTTCGCTCTACACCGTGCGCCACCTCGAATGGTTCCTCGTGCAGCGCCGCCTCGCGCCCGACCAGGCGGCGCGCCTCGCGCGCGGTGGCGCGTTCGCGGGATTCGCCGTCACGGGCGGCACGAACGAGAAGGACCGCTGGATCGAGCTGACGAGCCTCGCCGTCTACCGCGAGGAGCTGAAGCCGCTCGCGTTCAAGCCACGCCCGAAGCGTCCGAACCGCGTGTTCCCGGACTGTCCGCCCGGCGTGAACACGGGCGACGGCGAACTTTCCTTCCCCAACCGCGCGCTCACCGTGGTGCCGCCGGCGGGCGAGCCCGCCGTGCGGTGGCGTCTGCCCGCGCGGGCGGGACGCTGGGACGACCTCGCGCTCGTCGGCGCAGACGGCGTGGCGCGTCCGATTGCGCGCGGCGGCGGTGTGTTTTTCGTTGATGAGCGGTCGCGACAAGTCGCGACCCTCCCGGCAGGGGAGTCGTTCAGCGTCACGACGAACGCGGTTTCGCCGCTGGACGTCGTCTACGCGGGCACGTTCACGGACGCCGCGGGGAACGTGCTCTCCCGCGCGCGTCTGCGCTTCCACGAGGAAGGGCAGTCGCTCGTCCTCGACCTGCAGGCGGACGGCGGGCGCGTGGCGGAGGTGCGGTTCGGATCGTTCACGGAGGACGACCTCCCCGAGGCGTGGCTCTTCACGGTGCCGTACTGGTCGTACAGCATGACGGGCTCGGAGAACCGTCCGCACGTCGCGTGCTTCACGCTCGACGGACGGACGCACTTCCTCTCCGCGTTCATGGACTGGACGCAGTCGAACGCGTCCGAGCCGTACTGCACGCCCTACCTGTTCGACGGGTCGATGAGCGTGCACGGCGGCGTGCGCTACCGCGCGAAGACGGACGGCGCGCGCAACCCGTGCTACGAGCGGTTCGTGTGGAGCGCCTCCGCGAACTTCGCCGACGTGCTGCCGTCCATCCCCAACCCGCCCTCGCCGCACCGCGCGCTGACGGCGGAGTACGAGTGGTGCCACTGCTTCGCCGGGGACCGCGCGAAGGACAAGGCGTACTGGCGCGACCGCCGCCGGCGCGGCCTCACGAAGGTGTTCATCGGCGACCACGAGGTGTGCATGCGCGACGGCAACGAGAGCTTCACGTTCCGCACGCGCACCGCGCCGAAGAAGGGCGGCGACGAGGGGACGCGCGACTTCACGCGCTACATGATCGACACGCTCGGCTACCTCTACGGGCCCTACAACAACTACACCGACTTCGCCCCCGTCAACGGCCTCTGGCACGCTGACCGCATGACGCGCCAGCCGGACGGCAACCTGCTCCCCGCCTGGAACCGCTGCTACGCGCCGAAACCCACGTTCGCCGTGGAGGCGTGCGAGTGGATCGTGCCCGAGCTCCAGCGCAAGTTCAACTTCAACTCCGGCTACTGCGACGTGCACACGTGCGTTTCGCCCTGGAGCCGCTGCGACTACGATGCGCGCGTGCCGGGCGCGGGCACGTTCGCCAGCACGTTCTACGCGTACGGCGAGCTGCTCGGGATGCAGCGGAAGTTCTGGACGGGTCCCGTCTACTCCGAGGGCGGCGTGCACTTCATGTACTGCGGCCTCGACGACGGCAACTTCGCGCAGGACCAGGGCGCGCGGCTCGACGTCAACCCCTGGCTCGTCGACTTCGACCTCCTGCGGATGCATCCCCTCGCCAACAACTTCGGCATGGGCTACCCGCGCATGTTCTACGGACGCGACGCCGTGCCGAAGGACCATGCGCTCTACATGGACCGCTTCCTCGCCGCGACGATCGCCTTCGGCCACGTGGGCTACTTCTTCACCGGCAAGCCCGACGAGGAGGAGCAGGGCTACTGGATGGTTCAGCCCCTCGCCGCGCGCTACGCGAAGGCGAACGCGGAGGACATCCGCTACGCGGCGTTCTGCGGCAAGTTCGTGGACACGACCGACGCGCTCCTCTCCGGCGAATACCGTCGCTCGCAGGTGGCGGTGCGCTACGACGACGGCACGCGCGTGGTCGTGAACGGCAGCCCGGACGGCGAGTGGCTGGTGCTGCCGCAGGCGGCCGCAAACCTCGCCGTTCCGCCGAACGGCTGGTTCGCGCTCTCCGGCGACGGACAGGTCGCCTCCATCAGCGCGTTCCGCGCCGGCGGGCGCGCGGACGCCTGCGCCGCGCCCGAATCCTTCTACATGGACGGCCGCGGCACGTGGTTCGACAGCGGCCGCGGCGCGACGGACGGCCGCCTCATCCGCCTCTTCGCCCGGGGAGGGTCGCGCTCCTGCGCGACCGACGCGGCTCCCCATACGGGAGGGTCGCAGCTTGCTGCGACCGAAGAAATCTTCATCCGCCACGCGAAGGAGGTCGAGTTGCCGTACGCGGCCGTCTCCGTGACGCGTCTCGACGCGGCGGGCGCGGAAATCGGCCCTGCGTCGTTCGCCGTCACGAACGGCCGCACGCGCCTCGTCGCCGACAAGGCCGCGTACTCCTACCGCGCCGTGAAGCCGTCGGACTGGACGGAGCCGCCCGCCGCCACGCTCGCGCAGGCGTTCACGCTGCCGAAGGACTGGGCGCCGCCGCCCGTCGTGAAGCCGGTGCGCGCGTTCACGCTGCCATCCGCCTTTGCGGCCGGCATGGCGTTGCGCGGGAAGGACGAGGTGCCGCTGGATACCACGACGGGCGCGAACGTGCACCGCGCCGCCGCCGTGGTGGGAGGCGTCGCGAAAGACGGGTACTACATGCACCCGCCGTACAAGCGCGGCACGGGCTACACGTTCATGCGCTGGATGCTCAACCTGCCGCAGAAACCGCTCGCGTTCCACGCCTCGATCGGGAAGATCGACCGCAGCTCCACGGGCGACGGCACGCTCTACCGCGTGATCGTGGAGGATGCGGCGGGCGTGCGCCATGTTGTCGCCGAAAAGCAGACGTGCGAACACAAGTGGCAGGACCTCGTGGCGGACCTCTCGCCGTGGAAGGGGCAGCGCGTGAAGTTCATGCTCGTTTCGGACCCGGGCCCCGCCAACAACAACTACGGAGACCACTCGTCCTGGTGCGACCTCCGCTTCGACTGGATTGAAAACCAGTGACCCTGATTCGTTCGATTTTAGCCACAAAGAGACACAAAGAAACACAAAAGGTCAAATAAGCAAAAAGAATTATCTAATCTTTGTGGTCTTTGTGTTCTTTGTGGCTAAAAAGAGCACCCACTCATCGAGGAAAATGGAGAGAGTAATGGAAGAGGGATTGATTCGCAATACCCCTGACTTGAAGGAGGCCTGCGACGCGCTCGTCGCGGGCGGCGTGGCCGCGCTCGACACCGAGTTCGTCTGGCGCGCCACCTTCCGTCCGCACCTCGCCATTGTGCAGATGGCCGGCGCGGACGGCGTGTGCCGCGCGCTCGACTGCCAGCTCGGCACCGATCCGTCGCCGTTCGCGGCGGTGCTGTCGGACCCCTCGGTGGTGAAGATCCTCCATGCCGCACATCAGGACCTGGAGCTCATGTACCACTACACATCGGCCTCGCCCGTGAACGTGTTCGACACGCAGCTCGCGGCGGGCTTTTGCGGCCATGCGGCGAACATCGGCCTGCAGAAGCTCCTCTACGAGGTGCTGGACGTGGGGCTCCCGAAGACGGAGACGTGCACGGACTGGAGCCAGCGTCCGCTCACGGACGCGCAGGTGCGCTACGCGCTCGACGACGTACGCTACCTCGTGGCGCTCCGCACCGCCCTGCTCGCGCAGTGCGAGTCCTTCGGCACGCGCGAATGGCTGGAGGAGGACTTGCTGAAATTCGAATCGCCCGAGGCGTACGGCGAGATGGAGCCCGACGAGGCGTGGAAACGCGTCAAAAACGCATCTCGGCATCTGTGTCCGCAGGGACTTGCGGGCCTGCGCGCGGTCGCGGCGGTGCGCGAAGTGCGTGCGCGCGAGTGGAACCTGCCGCGCGCGTGGCTGGGCGAGGACGGGTCGCTCATCGCCCTCGCGGAGCGTTTGCAGCGCGGCGAGACGTCCTTTCCGAACGTGCGTTTCCGCCATCGCCTGAAGAACAACGCCCAGCGCGACCACCTGGCGGCGGACTACGCGGAGGCACTTGTGGAGGCGTCGCGTCTGCCGGAAGAGGAGTGGCCGCTGCCCGTGCAGCCCGACTATCCCTCCGAGGTGCGCGAGGCAGCGGACAAGGCGCACGACTATCTCGTCGCGCGCGGCGAGGAACTGCACGTCGATCCGGCGCTCTTCGCGAACCGCGCGCAGCTGCTCGCCTTCGTAGACGATCCCGAGGTGGAGGACAACCCGCTTGCCGAAGGCTGGCGCTTTGAGGTGGCCGGCCGCACGATTATCGAACGCTTCTACGTGCCGTGACCCATGATACCTTCAACTTCAACAACGTTACTTCGACAGATCGGCGGTGACGTGCGTCATGCGCGATGGGCGGAGTTCGTCGCGCGCTATTCGCCGATGTGCCGGCACTACCTGCGGCGGCACTTTCCGTCGCTGGAGGCTGACGACATTCTGCAGGAAACATTCGCCGCGCTCGCCAAGGCGTTGCCGAACTACCATTACGATCCCCAGGAGAAGGGCCATTTCCGCAACTATCTCGTGGGCATTCTCCGTAATAAGGCGCTGATGGCCTTGCGGAAACAGAAGCGCGACGAGGAAGTGCTGGCGGAGTATGTAACGGCGGGAGGGCCGCGCTTGTCGCGGCCGACAACGGGCGAGACGCCCGTTGTCCCCGTGGTGGGAGCGGCCGAGGCGGGAGCGGCCGCGCTTGTCGCGACCGAAGGCGACTGGCGGCAGGCTGTCTTCGAGATCGCCCTGCAGCAGCTCATGGCCGATCCGTCAATCCACGACCGCACGAAGCAGATCTTCGTCCGCACGGCAATCAAGCAGGAGAAGCCAGACGCGGTCGCAACGGCACTGGGCGTCTCGCGCAACGTCGTGGACCAGCAGAAGCGTCGGACGCTCGCGAAGTTCAAGGTGCTTGTCGCGGCGCTGAAGGGAGTCGTTTGAAAGATTCCGCCGAGGAGTTTCTCGCGCATCACGCCGATCCGCGCGAACTGCCCATCCTCTCGGACGGGCAGATCGTCGGCGGGTGGCGCATCGCCGCATTCCTTGGACGGGGCGGCAGCGGCGAGGTGTATCGCGTGGTCGAAACGCAAGGCGCACGGGAGGGACGCGCTCCTGCGCGTCCGCAGGCCGCCGCTCTCAAAATCCTTGTGCGCGACACCGATACGGCACGTGCGCGGTTCCTCCGCGAGGCGTCGCTGCTCGCCCATACGGACAATCCGGCCTTCCCGCATTTCATTGCACAGGGTGAGACCGACGGACGTCCCTATCTCGTGATGGAGTTGCTGGAGCCGCGTGCGTTGCCGTCGTCCGATGTGGAGGTCGCTGATTTCCTGTTGAATCTCTGCGAGGGCGTCGCCGCCTTGCACCGCATGGGGTACGTCCACCGCGACATCAAGCCCGGCAATATCATGTGGCGCACGGGAGGGACGCGCTCCTGCGCGTCCGCCGTCCCCGTCCTGATCGACCTTGGCCTCGTGAAGGACGTCACGCGGGATCCCGATGCCTCCGGCACGTCGCTTACGCTCGTCGACGGACACGTCGCGGGCGTCGGCACGCCCGGCTATGCCGCGCCGGAGCAACTCGTGGGCGACACCCTCTCGCCGGCGGCGGACATCCACGCGCTTGGAATGCTGGCGAACACCTGTTTTGACGGACAACCGCCACCCGTCTGGGGACGGATCATCGACCGTGCAACCGGCTCGATTCCCGCGCGCCGCTATCCCGATGTGGCGGCGTTCGCCCGCGCCATCCGCCATCGCCATTGGCGGCGGAACATTTCCATCGCCGGCATGTTGCTGTGCGCGGCAATTGGCATCGTAACGTGTGGTAGGACGGTCGTTCCGAGACCGCCGTCTGGTAGGGACGGCCCGCTGAGCCGTCCACCCTCCGAAGAGTCCCTTGCTGCGCGCGAACGGGACGCCTGGGCCTCGCTTTGTACGGATGTCGTGACGAACCGTGTTGTTAGGATAATTGAAGACATCGCGTCTGCGCATACGAACAAACTGTCCGTGTCAAACCATGACTTTCTCGTAGTACCAGTCTCATACCGTTATCGACCGTCGACAAACCGAGTTCAGGCCACGATTGTCAATCTTGGAGGGCGAACAAACATTTTCACTAACCCAATAAGCCTTGCCGCTGGACGTGAATACTGGATTGTCGGCCCTGGAATGCTGGACGCCGTTCTCATTGGTTCGACCAATACTCGCTATCATGTAGCTCGAAGGCGCAGGCATGCCCAGGCCTCAGAGGGACGAAGGCAACACGACCCTGTCACGGGGAACACATATCATACCAGTGGTTTCGCTCCTGGCGATACGGTTGACGACGGGCCGCTGGACGGTATGGTGCGTCTCGCAAACTGCACGCTTCGCAATCGCACAGATGCGTACTGGCCAACGAATGGCCTTTTCTACAGCATGGAGGGTCATGCCCGACTTGAATTTCCAAATCTCAAGAAAAGTCACGATGTTCCAGTTCGGGACTTTATAACACCGTTCTCGGAAAAGGACGGAACTGTACGGTTTTCTACCCGTTAAAGTCTTTTTTCTCTCAGCATGTCAGATTTCAGTCCTTGCGCGCAAGGAACAAGGTAGAGGACTGGAGAAGCCCTGTCCTTCGCGGAGGCGGCGCGAGATTCGTGCGTTGGTCGATTCCTGTTGGCAAAACCGACCGGAATATGATACAATTCGCGCAAGAAATCTTAGCGTTCGGCGCTTTGATTGGCCAAGAGAAACCTGGAAAGTTGCTTGCACGGGCCAACGAAGAGGCGAATGTGCTCCCCATGGGGCGCATCGTCTTTCGTGAATCGTGCAGGGCTTTTCCAGGGCCTCTCTTGAAACACGGGAGAGATTGCGCCCTCTTTCTTTCCTGTGAACGGAGTACGGGCACAAGGAAAAAACAATGAAGAGACTCATCATGCTGTGCTGCGCGGCTTGCGTGGCAATCGTGGTCATGTTATTTGTGGGATGCAACGCCGAAAACGAATTCGCGACGGCAGAAAAAATACAAGCTCTCCTGTCCGAAAAAAAGGTTGAGGAGGCTCTTGCATTGGTAAAGGAGGTACAATTAACACACCCACTTGTGCTACACAACGTTGCGGTGGCTTGCTCAGCGGCTAGCGCAAGGAGGAGATTTGATAATTCCTTTGATAATTCCAAAAATGGAAACAAACGTGAGGATCCACTAGCAACGGCATTGGAAGCTACCGCTGCGGAATTGTTTTTAAAAGCAGCCACCAAGGGCGACGTAGATTCGCAGTATGAAGTTTTCGAACATGAAAAGCGAAAATATGACGAGAAATACAAAGAGGTAAGCGAGAGAAAAAATGGCCTTGACAAAGAAGCGGCGTTAAAGGCATTGAAAATAGCCCCAATTGCGCTTGAGATGCTCGAGAAGGCGGCGAAGCAAGGTAAAGGGGAATCTGATCTACTCGAGATATACAGGCATGGACGTTACGGCATCGAACGAGACATACCTAAGGCTATTAAATTGATTGAAAGCAGGGCCGAAAAAAGCGAGGCGCACGCCCTTTGTGCAAGGGATATGATAGAAATTGGACAATGTTTCATGTGTGTCGAGGATTTGGGCAAGGCTGGCGAATGGTTTGAAAAAGCCGCAGAGCGGTTTGAAACGACGGAGGTGCAAGAGCCGACAGCACTCTCATCTAGGTATTCAAGTGACTGCAAGGAGCTTGCAGAATATTTGCTAGCAGTAAAGAAATGGGAACTGGCAATAAAATTGTACAAGAAAGCCGCTATGGCGAAGGATGCGAGAAAGGATGTGATGGTTGCGCTATACGACATTTATTCAAAAGGAGAAATCGTTCCTAAAGATGAAGATGAGGCGCTCAAATGGCTTAAGAAGGCAACAGATGCCGGAGATAGAGATGCAAAGGAAAAGTATGAGACCATAATGCAGAGACGCGATGCCCTTACGAAAACAGACAAGCCCGCGAAAAATGGCCAGGAATTCATGAGTGTTTTTAAGGAATTACCTGCCGGAAAGATTCGTGATCAGTATTGTCAATTGAATCGTCAGGTACTTATTTCCAATCTTCGCGCCGAGTTAGATGGCAGAGCGGGCAGTATCTTGTGGATGGAGCATTCTGATCCAAGCTTTTGTTTTGTGGAAAACTGGAAGGACGGTTTTTCCCTTGATGATATGGGATGGCGCGAGGTCATGTATGGAGTACCCTTGAAGAAATCGATATCACATTTATGGCTCGCAGCCTATGAGCATTTGAAGTCCATTCCTCCACCTGATGACACTAACACTCCCAGAATCGCAAAGTCGGTGGCAATACAAGGCAGAGAATTGTGGGATTATTTCACCGGTGAGTGTAAGGGCAAGAAGCCAACAGCCCTTAAACTTCAGCGCTTTGCGAATGATGCCGTGGGGGATTTCGTGTGGATAGAAAACGCGAAGATATTCAGAGTTTCTGCCGATAGAGTAAGTGCATATGTGAAATTGCCTAACAGCGAAGTTGAAATCCGTGTTCAGCTGACTCATATTGTTCCCCAAAAAACTCGTCATGCGAGTGGCAACATTCTTGATGATTATTTGGCTGACGTTGCGAATCGTGATAATCCGAACCACAATTCTTCTGATCCGAGCGATAAACTCTTTGACAAGATGTTCAAGCATACCAATTGGCTTGACCTTGAAGAAGGGCAAAACGCCACTATTTACGGGTATATCACGAGTGACGACAATCATCCTATTGGAGTCAATGTCGAAGGTCGTATTCACGTACAGAAAAAATGATTTTCTCTTTTAGCGTCTAGCGTAGGCCGCTACAGGGGTTTAGAACAACTACATCGAAAGGAAAACCCATGAATACCAGTAAAGATCCAATTGCGGGCACGCCGCCTGCTCCTGCAAAAAGAAAGGTGAGTTACGGCAAGCTCTCGCCAGAAGCGAAAGCAGCTCTCGGAAGAATGTCCGCAGAGTCGAAAGAAATGCTGACGGCAGGACTTGAGGCTGACAGCAAGATGGAGAAACGAACAACAAACTACAGGATGCCGAAGGTTCTTACTTTGCTGTGGTGGCTGTGGAATATCGGCCTGACAATCCAGATGGTCAATTGGTATGTTCGTCTTTCCGATGGCCAAATCCACCGGGTGGCCGCGCAGCAACTGTTTGGTGTTTCTGACGATATGGTTTGGATAGTCCCCGCGACAACATGGTTGGTAAACTTGGTATTGGCGAGGCTGGTGTATGAGTTCGTCTCTGCGGTGTTTGAGATTCTCTATCGCCTGCGTGCTCAAGATGGCGACATGCGATCCATAAAACAAGCTGTCGAATCTTTGCAACAGCGCCAGGAAGTGAATGCACCTAAGGAGTGATTGACGTAAGTTCCACTCCGGCGCTGCCGCAACGGGCAAGATGCCCGTTAGCGCCAGCGGTAGATGTGGACGGCGAAGGGGGCGAAGGAGTCGGCGAAGTGGCCGTTCTGGGCGGGGCAGGTGCGGTTCTCGTAGAGCACTTCGACCGTGGTTGCACCGTCGGCGGACAGCTCGGCGGAAACGGGTTCCGTCGAGGCGTTCACGGCGAGGAGGTAGTTCCAGCCGGCGTGGCGTTTCAGGAGACAGGTCACCGAGGGGCCGCCGAACGGATCGGCCTTCGGGCCGGACGTGACGGCCGGCACGGGCGGCTGCGGCGGGGTGCGTTCCTCCAGCACGGGCGCGAGTTCCGCGAGCTGTCCGGCGAGGTCGCAGATGTTGCGCCAGCGCTCGGGGGTGGACGTGACGCCCTCGTTTTGCTTGAAGCCGCCGTAGGTGTACCAGGTCACGCCGTGCGCGCCGTGGATCACGGCGGCGTAGGTCATCGCGAACAGCTGCTCGCGCGTGGGGAAGTGTTTCCAGCCCGTCCAGCCCTTGAAGTACTGGATGATCGCCCAGCAGGTGCGCGGCGTGCCCTTGCCGTACCGCCGCACGTCGGCGGCGACCTGCTTCATGTCGCGGATCGTCTGGGCGACGCACGTCGCGTCGGACGGGTCGCCCGCCTCGTTGCGGACGGGATAGATTTCGGGCAGGAAGCCGTCCGTCGCCGTCACGTAGTCGGCGTAGCGCGAGGTGCTGCCGGGCGTGCCGCCGCCGATGGGGTCGGCCTGCACCGTGATCCGCGTGGGGTCGACCGCCTTCACCGCCTCGTCGTAGTCCGCCTCCAGTTCGGGCGGGATGTGGGAGGCCGTGTCATCGCCGAGATACCAGGCGATGATGCTCGGATGGTGCCGTCCCACGTCGATCAGGTTCTTGTTGGGGAAGCGTGCCTGCACCCAGAGCTTGAGGCCGTACTTCGCGGCGCCGGCGAGGAACTCGGGATCGTAGGCGTTGCCGTAGGTGTGGGCGAGGTTGAATCCGGCCTCCTTCAGCCCTTTGAAGGCGACGTCGAAGTTGTTGCCGTTGAATTCGCGCTTGCACACTGCGTAAAGGCCAATCGCGAAGAACGGCTTGCCGTCGATCAGCGTCATGCCGTCGTCGCGCAGCGTCACCTTCGGCGTCGACGGCGCGTCGCCCACGTAGAACATCTTGAGGCTCTTCGTGCGGTAGCCGTGGAAGTCGGCCACGCAGACTTCGGCGGTGTGCAGGCCCTGCGTCCAGCCGCCCGCCGGCGCGGCGAGGGAGATCTCGCTGCCCGCGCGCGTGAACGCCGTCGTCTTGTCCGCGCCGTCCACGGTGACCTTCAGCGAATCCCACACCACGACCGACGTCTCGTCCTTCACCTCGATCCGCAGCGGCTCGGCGGGATTGCGCGTGGGGCTCGGGCTCACGCGGCGGATGCGCGGCGGCCGGCCGTCGCCCGCCAGCGTCCACTCACAATCCTTCCAGATGTTCCTAGCTGGTAGGGCGCTCTCCCCGAGAGCGCCGCAAACGACCTCCCGCAGCGCGGGCGTCGACTTGCCGTTGGAGCGCAACACGGCGCGGTACTGGATGAACGGCGCCCGGGCCGTGAAGGGCGCGTCGAAAAAGGATTTGTCCGTTCCGTCCGGTCCGGCGAACGGCCGTTTCGCGAGTTCGCCCGGCGTCGGCGCGCCGCGCCACTGGAACCGCACGGAGCAGCCGTCGGGAACGTCGGCGCGCCAGGAGACGGCGCCGCCCTCGTGCACCTCCGAGACGAACGACGCCTCCGACGCGTAGGACGGCGGTTCGGCCAGTTCCTCGAAGGACAGGTCGCCGTAGACGACGCGGTCGGTCGGTCCGATGTTCGGACGGTCGAACGCGAAGCGCAGGGAGAACGACGCGGCGCCGGCGGGGATGTCGCCGTAGACGGCCACGCGCGTGCGTTTTCCCTTGGGGACCGAATACGCGATCGGCTCGCGGGAGATTTCCTTGCCGGTCGCGTCCTGCCAGAAGACCGCGCTGCGCCAGGTCTCGCCGTCGCTGTTCGGGAGCTGGATCGCCACCGTGGTGTCGATGCAGAAGCCGAGCCGGTAGCGGCGTCCCGCGCCCGCAAGCGGAATCTTGCGGGATGTCGCGTTCCACGCCGTGTCGCACGTCTTCGCGGAGCCGTCGAGGCAGAGGCCCCGCATGCCGTCGCGCGTGCCGCCCACCTCGATGCCGAGTTTCTTCTCGTAGTTCTGGGTCGTCCAGAACTCGCGCTGCGAGAAGGCGTCGCCGGACAGCGCCGGCTTCCCGACGCGGCGGCAGATGACCGCCTCGGACGCCACGTCGGCGTCCTTCGGCTCGTAGGCCGGCGCGGCAGCGAGCGCCGTCCAGGCGGCGAGGGCGCAGGCCGCCGTGGCGAGTTGGATGCGATTCGATTCTCTTTTCATGCGTGAGTCTCCGATGGGCTTGACGGGGTGCATTATAATACAAACGCGATGCGATTCACAAGCGGAAAAGCGGGGAGGCGGGAAGGCGGGGGAGAACCGGGGGGGGACCCGAGACCTGAGACCCGAGACCTGGTGGAGACTTGACAGTGAGACAATGAGACTCCCCAAGGGACGAAAATATGCTATACTATCCGCACATGGCAAAGCGCATCGATCACGCCGCGCGTCGGCAGTTCATCGTCGAACGGTCTATGGGACTGTTCGCGCAGCTTGGCTATGCCAAAGTCTCTTTCCTCACGATCTCCGAGGCGACGGGCGTGGCGCGCACCGCGCTGTACCGCTATTTCACCACGAAACGCGAGATCTTCGACGAGGCCATCCACGGGTGCACGCACGCGATCAAGGTGTCGAGCGCTGCCATCGCCGTGCAGCCGCTGCCCGTGCCCGAGCGGCTCAACCGCGTGGCGGACACGGTGATCGACACGCTCTTCGAGCGGAAGCAGTTCCTGCTGGCCATCTACGCCTTCGTGATCGACATGGTGCGCCGGGGCGAGGACATGCGCGCGCGCATCGCCCAGTTCACGGGCGGCCTGCGCGAGCTGTTCCTTCGTCTGCTGGAGGAGGGCGCGCGCCGCGGCGAGCTGTCGGCGAGCGTCGACCCGCGCCTCACGTCGGAAGTGCTCTTTGCGCTCCTCGAGAGCGTCGTCCTGCGCATCCTGCTCGGCGTCGAGCGGGATGCCGAGAAATCCAAGCTTCGTTTTTCGGCGATGGTTCGGTCCATCGCCGGAGCCGGCACAACCAAGTCCAAGAAAGAGAAAGGAACCTAATATGGCCGTCACAGAAGAACGCGTTGTCGAGAATCCGTCCTGGACCCAGCGCCTTGGATCGTCGTTCAAAGGTGTCTTGGCGGGCCTCGCCCTCTTCATCGCGGGTTTCCCGATCCTGTTCTACAACGAGGGGCGCGCCGTCGACACGGCCAAGCGCCTCAAGGAGGGCGCCGGCGCCGTCGTGGACGTGTCGGCGGAGAAGGTGGACGCCGAGAACGAGGGCAAGCTCGTGCACGTGACCGGCAAGGCCGACACGAAGGACGTCCTGTCGGACGAGGCCTTCGGCGTCTCCGCCACCGCGTTGCGCCTCATGCGCACGGTGGAGGTCTACCAGACGGTCGAGCATTCCGAGACGAAACGCGAGAAGAGGGGCGACAAGACCATTGAGAAGACGACCTACACCTACTCGAACGAATGGTGCGACAAGCCCGTCGACTCGTCGCAGTACCATGACGCGTCGAAGCGCTCGGCCAATCCGCCGGCGGCGATGCCGTTCAGCAACGAGGACAGGTTCGCCGCGAACGTGACGCTCGGCGCGTTCACGCTTTCCGAAACGCACGTGAAGCGCATGGGCGAGAAGAAGCCGTTTGCGTTTCCGGTGGACTTCAAGCCCCCGGCGTCCGTGCCCGGCGTGCAGTACCAGAACGGCATCATCTACGTACCGTACAACGCGGCGCCCGCCGCAGCTCCGACACCGGCTCCCACGTCGGCAAGTTCCGGCGTTTCGCCCCTGCTGGCCGCCGCGCAGGCCGCGACGAACGTGGCGACGGCCGTGGCGAACGCGGCTGCGTCGGCGATCGTCGGCGGCCATTCGGTCGCGGCGGCCCCCGTGCCAGGCGACGTCCGCGTGACGTTCAAGGTCGTTTTGCCCCATGACGTGACCGTCGTGGAGAGGCAGGACGGCAACACGCTGTCGCCCTGGTCGGCTTCGGACGGCGAGACGCTGTCGTTCGTCCGCGACGGCCGCGTGCCGGCGGCGAAGATCTTCGCCGACGCGCAGTCGATGAACTCCAAGCTCACCTGGATCCTGCGTCTTGTGGGATTGCTCGTGATGTACTTTGGCCTCAAGGCCGTGCTGGGGCCGATCGACACGCTCGTGGACGTGATTCCGATCCTGAACGGCATCGTCGCCGCCGGCACGTCGCTCGTGGCCGGGCTGGTGTCCGGCGCGTGCGCGCTCATCACGATCGGCATCGCGTGGATTTACTACCGTCCGCTGATCGGCATTCCGCTGGTCGTCGGTGGCGTGGCGTTGCTTGTCATGGCCTATTTGAAGAAAAGAAAAGCCGCCGCCGCGGTCGCATGACGGCATGCGGGACGAAGCTGGAAAGGAAGGAAAAATAAAATGAAGAAAATATGTGTTGCGATGGGTGCCATCGGCGCATTCATGCTGGCCGTGGGCGCGGCCGTGCCGCAGTTCGAGGAGGTCCCTGCTGGCGCGAACAAGGCCTTGAAGGCCGTGAAGGGCAAGTCCATCCGCTCGGGCATGGTGTTCGTGAACGGACATTACGTGAAGCCGCCATACGTCCTCATGCGCTCGGGCACGGCGCTCTTCGTCAACCACGGAATACAGGTCACGGGTCAGATTGTTCCCTGGAAGGCGTTTCTCGCCACACAGGGCGGCGGCGCGGCCGCCGCGCCGCAGCCTGCCGCCCCCGCGCAGCCCCGCCCGGTGCAGAACGTGGACGACCTTTTCGCGGACACGCCGCCCCCTGCGGCCAAGGCCCCCGCCGCTGCCGCTGCCCCGACTGCCGCCACGGCCGAGGTGGAGTCCTCTTTCACGCCGAACGAGCAGACGAAGCGGATGCTGAAGCGCATCAACGACCGGCGCTCCTACTACGACCGCAAGCTCCGCGAGGGCGACGTGGTCTTCTTCGGTACGCGCTACGCGCCCGTGAGCGTGGATTCTCGGCTCGTGCGCAGCCTGCTGGCGGTGCTTCCCGAAGCGATCCGCGACGCAAACGACGGCGCGCAGCTCCATGCCACGTTGCGTGCCAAGGGCGTCACCTACTTGAGCCGCGAAGTCTGCGACGATCTCATTGAGAATCGCCAGGACTACCTCAAGATCATCGAGCACCGCAAGGAGATGGAAAAGGACGCCGAACTGCAGAACCTCCTCGGCACGGGGACGCGTAGCAGCCGTTGAGGGACCGTTCACACATGGAACTCACATCGCCCGCCAACCCAAAGGTCAAATATGTCGTCAAGCTGCGGAACTGCGCGTTCCGCGAGGAGACGGGCGAGATGATCGTGGAGGGGTTCCGCGAGTGTCGGCGTGCGCTGGACAACGGGTACTGTCCGCACGCGATCTTCCACTGTCCCGACCTCTACCTCAAGCATGAGAACGAGCCCCAGCTCGTGACGGACTGCGCGGCGCGCGGCGCGGAGGTGTTCGCCTGCTCGAAGCCCGCGTTCCTCAAGATGGCCTACAAGGACCGTCCCGACGGTCTCCTGATGGTGGGGCCGCACGTGTCACGCAGGCTCTCGGACATCGAGATGCCGCCGCACGCGCTCGTAATCGTGACCGAGTCGATCGAGAAGCCCGGAAACCTCGGCACGATCCTCCGCAGCGCGGACGCCGCGCACGCCTGCGCCGTGATCGTGTGCGACCGCACGACGGACATCCACAACCCGAACGTCGTGCGCGCCTCTACGGGCACGCTCTTCTCCGTCCCCGTCGTGGAGGCCTCCTCCGAGGAGGCGATTGCCTGGCTCAAGGAACGCGGGTTCAAGATCCTCGCGGCCACCCCGCACGCGGAGAAGCTGCACTTCGAGGTGGACCTCACGGGCAACGTGGCGCTCGCCGTGGGCGCCGAGCAGTACGGCCTCACGGCGAAGTGGATGGATGCGGCCGACCTGCGCGTGCGCATCCCGATGCTCGGCCTCGCAGACTCGCTCAACGTGTCCGCCGCCACCACAATCCTCGTCTATGAGGCGGTGCGCCAGCGCCTTGCCGCCGGCATCGAGCAGGTGCCAGCGTTCATTCCCTGGCACGGCGAGGGGCACCATGACCACTGACGTCCTGCACGGAACCGTTCTCGTGACGGGCGGCGCGCGCCGCCTCGGAAAGGCCATCGCCGACGCGCTCCGCGCGCGCGGCTGGAACGTGATTGCCGCCTCGCGCACGTCCCCGGATGCCGCGTTCGCGGTCGACCTCGCGGAGCC
>JAFRSR010000111.1 GCA_017427485.1 Kiritimatiellia bacterium | reverse complement strand
CCCAGCACGAGCGCGTTGAGCCGGCGCGCCTGCGCGAGCAGCACGATTGCGGCGACGCCCGCGCACGCGCCCGTGGCCGCCAGCTGCGCGGGGCCCGCGCTTGACAGATTTCCCATCATCCACCCGGTGACGGACTGCAGCGCGCGCGATTCGGAGAACGTGAGGATGAGCATGAGAAAAGACGATGTGATGCCGCCCATGACAACGCCGGAGAGGATAAGCGTGACGGGTCCGCCGCCCGCCGCACGCGCGACGGCCGCCACCACCGCAAGCGCAGCCACAGCGCCCAGGAAGGAAGCTGTCGGCAACACGAACGCGCCCGCCGCCGCGAGCCCCGTGGCGAGAACCGCCGCCGCCGCGAGCGACGCGCCGCCGGAAAGCCCCAGCACGAACGGATCCGCGAGCGGGTTGCGCAGCACGGTCTGGAGCACCGCGCCCGCAAGCGCAAGCGACGCCCCCACCAGGAGACCTGCGAGCACGCGCCAGAGGCGAAGCCAAAACAGCGCTGAATATATTGGGGTGGCGGGCGTCTCGCCCGCAACTGGGGCAACGGGCGTCCCGCCCGTTGTCTCCAACTTCCGCCTCAACTCCGCAATCGCCCCCGGCAGCTTCGGCCCGAGGCGCGTAAGATCATAATCCATGGTGAAGTCCACTTCACCATCAGCCGCGAGCTTCAGGCGCGCCTCCGGCGACAGCACGAAGTAGCCCGTGCGGTTCGTGACGGCGTTCGCGCAGCCGACTTCCGCGAGCACATCGTCCGGCAGGGTGTCGCGTCCCGCCACGATCAGCGGCTCGCGCTGCACCACGGCGAGCATACGGCGCGGCGCGAGGCCACAGAGCGCGGCGAGGCGCGCGCGCATCGGCGCGTAGTCCGCCAGTCGCTCGCACGGGAACTGCAGCACGCGGATGCCGAGGCGCTCGAGCCGGTTGGACATCGACGGGTCGGAGAGATACGTCATCAGCACATGCGTGGGCGCGAGCGCAACGATGCGCTCGATGGACGGCGCTGAGTACGCGCCCACGCTCGGCAGGTTGGTTGCCGCGGCTGGATAGAGGCACGCGGAGCTGCGGCCCACGAGACACCCCTCGCCGCCGAGGTCGAAGATCGTCTCCGTGGCGGCGGGCGCGCAACTCACGATGCGCGGCATGTCCGCTGCCGCCGCATTGCACGCGGCGGCAAGCAGGAGCGCGACCGCGCCAGCTCGGAGCAGGGCACGCACGCGCTACTTCAGCATGAGCGCCGTGAGGAGCTTGGTAAAGCGTGCGGGATCGGGAATCGACGAACCCTCCGCAATGAGCGCCTGATCGTAGAGCAGGTCCACGGCGTCCTTCAGCTCGTCTCCGGAAAGGTCCTTCATCTTCGCGACGAGCGGGTGGGAGGCGTTGATCTCGAGCGTGCGCTTCTCGTGCGGCACCTCCTGGTTCATGGCGCGCATCATGCGCTCCATCGAGGCGGAGAGCGCGTACTGACCCGCCACGAGGCAGCACGGGCTGTCCGTCAGGCGCGTCGACACGCGCACATCGGCCACGTTGTCCTTCAGCTGCTCCTTGACGGCGTCGAGGAACGGCTTGAGGTCGGCGGCGGCCTTTTCGTTTGCCTCCTTCTCGGCCTTCTGCTCCTTTTCGCTGCCGAACTGGATGTCGCCCTTCGCGATGTCCACGAGCTTCTTGCCCTCGTACTCGCGGAAGCTGTCCATGAGCCACTCGTCCACGGGATCCACGAAGAACAGCACGTCGCATCCGTGCTTGAGCGCCTGCTCGAGCTGCGGCGAGTGGCGCGCCTCCTCAAGGCGCTCTGCGGCGAGGAAGTAGATGTCCTTTTGGTCCTTCGGCATCGCCTTCACGTACTCGTCGAGGGAGATGAGCTTGCCGGCCTCGGTCTTCGCGCTCGGGTAGAGGACGATCTTCTTGATGCGGTCGGCGTTCTCCCAGTCTGTGTGGATGCCTTCCTTGAGGACGCGGCCGAAGACCGTCCAGAACTTCAGGTAGTTCTCGGCGCACTTGTCCTTCATCTCCTGGAGGGTGGAGAGTATCTTGGACGTGACGGCCTGCTTGATCTTGCGGATCACAGCATCGTCCTGGAGCATCTCGCGCGACACGTTGAGGGGCAGGTCGGAGGAGTCCACGACGCCCTTCGCGAAGCGGAGGTATTCGGGGAGGAGCATCTCGAAGTCGTTGCCGATGAAGACGTTGCGCACGTAGAGCGAGAGGCCGTGCTTCGTCTGGGGCATGTAGATGTCCATGCCGGCCTTCTCGGGCAGGAAGAGGAGCGCCTTGAACTCGACCTGTCCCTCGCCGGAGAAGTGGATGGTCTCGAGCGGGGCCGTGTAGTCGTGCGTCAGGTGCTTGTAGAACTCGTCGTACTCCTCCTTCTTCACGTCCTTCTTGGGGCGCTTCCAGAGGGCGACCATCGTGTTGAGGGGCTTCGGCTCCTCGGGCTTCTTCTCCTCCTCGCCCTCTTTCTTCTCCTCCTTCTCCTCGGGCAGTCCCTTGAAGTAGATCGGATAGGCGATGAAGTCGGAGTAGTTCTTCACGAGCTCGCGCACGCGCCACTCCTGGAGGTACTCGTCGAACTCGTCGCGGAGGTGGAGCATCACGCTCGTTCCGTAGTCGTCGCGCACGCCGTCCTCCACGGTGTAGGCGCCCGTGCCGTCGGACTCCCACTGGTAGGCGGCGTCGCCGCCGCGCTTCCTGGAGACCACGCGCACCTTGTCGGCGACCATGAACGCGGCGTAGAAGCCCACGCCGAACTGTCCGATCAGCTCGGGCAGGTTGGCGCCGCCCTTCTCCTTGAGCGCCGCGCGGAAGGCCTTGGTGCCGGAGGAGGCGATCGTTCCGAGGTTCTTCTCGAGGTCGTCGGCGTCCATGCCCGCGCCGTTGTCAGAGATCATGAGCGTCTTCGCGTCCTTGTCCGCCACGATGTCAATGCGCCACATGGGGTTGTCGGCCACGAGTTCCTTCTGGGTCAGTCCCAGGTATTTCGCGCGGTCGATGGCGTCCGACGCGTTCGACACGAGCTCGCGCAGGAAGATTTCCTTCTTCGAGTAGAGCGAGTTCACCACGAGGTCGAGCATTTCCTTGATTTCGGCCTTGAACAGATGGTTCTTCTTTTCCATTTTTTATCTCCAATCTTCAATCACCAGGCGCTAGCCACTAACAACTAGGCACTAAGCACTAAAATCTCCATGGCAACGCGCGGCGAATAAGCCAGATTCTGTTCACCGCCGCGAGGCGGCTCCGGTCATTCATCTAAGCAATCAACCCGGGATTTCACCGCGCCTCCGGGCCGGAACCAGGTCCCGGCCCCGGGAGGGCGAACCGGACGGGCCGCCCGTTCAATCCCCTATTTGATCTTGCTCCGAGGGGGGCTTGCCGTGCAGGCAGGCTCTCGCCTTGCCCCGGTGGTCTCTTGCACCGCCTTTTCACCCTTACCGCCTTGCGGCGGCGGTCTGTTTTCTGTGGCGCTTTCCATCCGCGGCGCTTGCCGCCGCGTTCCCGGCTTTGACGGCCGGGCCCTCTGCCCTGCGGAGTCCGGACTTTCCTCACCCTTGCGGGCGCGACCGGTCACACGCGCGGAGCCATGGAGAAAATTGTCAAAGATCGCGGTAGAGGATGCGGCCGCACATCGTGCAGACCACGGGTCCCTGGACCGTTCCACCGGACTCGACGATCTTCGCGTTGCGGTCCACGCTCTGCCCCACAAACGGCGGCTGCTTCATGTGGCAGCCGTCGCACACGTCGTCGGAGTTCAGCAGGGCCACGGCCGGCCAGCGGCGGGTGCGCAGGCGCTCGTAGTAGAGGAGCGTGCGGGGATCCAAGGAGGAAACCGCCTTCGACCTCTCGACGCGTTCCTGCTGCAGGCGGGCCAGTTCGGCGTTCACCTCGGCAAGGCGCGCGTCGAGCTCGGCAACGAGACCGTCCACGCCACCCTGCTCGGCGTCGACCTTCGCCTGGGCGACTTCGACATTCTTCTCGAAAGTCGGAGTCTCCTCCTCCAGCGCAAGCGCACGGTTCTCGGCCGTCTCGGCATCGTGCTCAAGCCCCTCGATCTGCATGATCGATTGCTGCATTTCCTTGTTGGACTTGATCGAAGTCTGGCCAAGCTTGAGCGTCTGAACCTTCGCGCGGATTTCCTCCGCCTCGGCCTCTTCCTTGCGGATCATGGCGCGATGCGCCTCAAGGTGGTTCTTGGCAAACTCGAGAGCGGCGTTCACTCCCGCAAGCCTGGCCGTTTCCTGCGCCTTGCGCTGCGGAATGTCCCGGGCTTCGCGCTCCAGTTCGCGGATCTGACCATCCGTGTCCTGAAGTTCAATCAACGGTTGTATCACGTTCACCGTGGTGTTCCTTCCTGGTCTTGTCAAAAAACAGGTTTGGTATTTTACCGAATTCGCCGCCATTCGTCAATCCCCGAGAACCATGCATACGGATTTTTTCAAAACGAATCCGCCTTCTCAACGCGTCGCGGAAACGTCCGGCCTCGTCGGCGTACCTGACCCTGTTGGCTTGAAGGTGACTTCGAGTCCGTCGTGGGCGAGCGCGAGGCCGGCGGGAAGCTGCTCGTCGAAGGTCCTCTGCCCCCACTCGTAGTAGCCGATGTGCGTAAGGTAGACCGGCTGGCCGGGATTCGGCATGTAGTGTCCCTTCCCCGGCTTGAGGTAGGTCGTGAAGATGTCGTTCACGGTGGACGCCGTGGAGTGGGAGATGTTCATCCCACCGAACTTCTGCACGGGATTGCCCGTCGACTCCATGATGACGGCGGTGAGCGGTGCATCCTTGCGGCAGCCGTGGAAGAACACGGTGGACATGAGGCCCGACGTGTCCGTGGCGTAGAGGAGACGCACAGCGCCGTCCCTGCACCGCTTCGTCACCTTGTAGATGAGCGCCTGCTCGTGCGGCTTGCCCGTCCAGTGGTTTCCCGGCAGCGGCAGAATCTCGTAGCCGCCCAGGTTGAACGGCACGCACATGTCGAGGGGATGGATTTCGGGCACAACGCCGCCCACCTTCTCAACCGCCGCTACAAAGTCGCGCTTCGCGTCCGCGAGCCACCCGCGCTGGAGGAACACGTGCTTCACGCCCAGCTTCACCGCCGCGCGCGGGTCGTAGTGGTCGCCGTGCGAATGGGTGTAGAGGATCGTGTCGGGACGGCACCCTTCCGGCAGCATGTCCTCCGCCATCCACGTGTAGTCGATGAGGAACCGTCCGTCGATCAGCGCGCTCGAATAGCGGCGGAAGATCTTCGACGTGCGCGGCTCCTTCTCCCAGCACGCGGAGCCGCTGCCGAGGAACCGCACGTGCAGGCCCTCGTCACCGACCGGCGCGGCAGCCTTTGCTTCGCCCGCCAGCCCAACCACAGTCGCGGCGCCCATGCCGCCCAGAAACGTTCTTCTGTTCATGAATCACCTCCGTACGAAAACTACTGCGCACGCTTGAGGACAAGCGATTCGTTCCTTGCGAGCGCGACGCGCACCTTGCCGCCTGCCACAGGCAGCGAAACCGTTTTCCCGGATGGATAGCTGGTGCCCTGCAGCGACGTGCATCCCTCCCATCCCGACGGGAGCGCGAACTCCCTGTTGCAGCCTGCGGTGGAGAAGGCAAGAATCACGCCGCCACCCCATGTCTGATCGAGAAAATAGTCGCCGCCGTCCACGACGGTCCGCCCTTTTTCCGTGACGGAAAGGCGGCCAGTCGCCATGTTCACGTTCGCCACCACGCCGCCCGCGCGCTCCACCGTGTAGTCCGTCGCGGTGACCACGTGCCGCACGAGCGGATGGCGGTTGTACCAGGTGAACAGGAACGCGGTGCGGAAGAGAGACGCCGCGAGCGCGTTTCCGCCGAGGATGCCGGCGGACATGTCGCAGAAACATCCCTTGCCCCACGCCTCCTCGTAGAGGCAGCCGCTGGACGGGCTCGTGTGGACCGGACATCCATGAGTCGGCTTCTTGCTGCCGTAATAGTCGCGCTCCTTGCGCACGTTCCACACGTCGTCGCCAGGGGAAATCACCTCCACGGGAAAGCGAAGCCGCTGGCTTTCGTCCAGGTTGAAGTGGTAGACCATCGGGAAATAGCCGATCATGTCGAGGGATGTCAGGAACTCGCCCGTCACGTCGATGCCGCGCGCGTGCCAGTAGTCCACGATGGCCTTGATGGCCTTGCTGTCGTCCTCGATGGTGAGACCGTCCAGCGGCGACGCGTGCGCGTAGAGGGCGTCGATGTGCACCGAGCGCGAATCCTTCAGCTCGGGGATCATCGCAAGGAGCTCGTCGATCCGCTTCTGCGAGACGCCGGCGCGCCACTCCTTGACGAGGGAGATGCTGTGCCACTTGTACGCGCCTCCCACGGTCGGGGACTTCCCCTCCTTGTCGTAGCAGAGCAGTTTCTTGTCGCAGTAGGTCTGCCATGCCGGACTGTCCTCGTGCGCATCGGTCATGTTCAGATGCAGGCTGAGGTCGCAGTTGTACTTCTCGCGGACCTCGCGCATGAGCATGCGCAGCGACGTGAGAGGGTCGTCCGACCACGACGACTTGCAGTGGTCGCCGACCTTGTCCCAACTCGGATACTTTGAATCGTGCCCGTCATACTGCCATCCGACGAGGTAGATGATCTGGTGGATTCCACCGGAGACCTCCCACGTCTTGCGTATGATGTCCCGCACCTGGTCCAGCGTCGTGGTGACCGTGTCCCTTGTCTTCGCCTTGAGGAAGATCTTCGTCACGAACGACTGCGTGTACTCGTTCCAGTAATGGTCGTAATGCATCGCCGGGTGCCTCTGCGCGCCGAACACCGCCATCGCGGCAACTGCCGCCGCGAACGTCATTTTTATCTTGTAGAGTAGAGACCCACGCCTCGGCGTTGCCGCCGGTGCGACTTCCCCCTCGTCAAACCGTACGTGCGGATTTCCCGCATACGGCTTTCCATCGAGTGCTTTTCCTGTTGCCATGGAATCTACCTTTCTTGGGTTGTTT
>JAFRSR010000110.1 GCA_017427485.1 Kiritimatiellia bacterium | reverse complement strand
TGAGCCCGCGCGTGCCGAAGCGCGCCACCGTATCCCCCGAGAGCGTGTAGCACGTGTACACCGCGAGCGTACCGGCGGCGGCGAGCAGGATCAGCGCATCCAGCACGAGCGGATGGTAGCCTTTCAGCGCGGCGCGCGAATCGCTCGCGTTCTGCATCTCGTGCCGCCGCTTGCAGAGCGCGAGGAACAGCGACAGCGAGAACGCGCACGCGAGCAGCCACGGCGAAATGCGCACGTTCATCGCCGCCGCGCCCGCGACCGCGCGCAGCACGAATCCCGCCGCGATCACCGCCACGTCTACGTAGGGCACGCGCTTCAGGAAACCCGAGTAGGCGCACTGCATCACCGTGTAGACGAGCAGCACCGCGAAGCCCAGCGTGCGGTCGGGATGCCGGAACACGAGGTAGCAGGGAAACGCGAGGCCGAAGGCGAAGAGCGCGAGCGCCGCGCGCACAGCGTCGATCTTCGAAATGAGATCCGCCGCCACCGGACGGTTCCGCTTCACGGGATGGCGGCGGTCCTCCTCGTAGTCGCCCACGTCGTTCAGCAAATAGAACGCGCTCGACACGAGCGAGAATGAAAGCGCCATCGCGCACACGAGCGCGAACGGACGCCACCCGCGCGCGAGCGCGGCCTGCGACTTGTCCGCCACGGCGAAGAACCACGCCGCGAACACGACGGCGTTTTTCGTCCACTGGCTGACGCGCAGCGCTTTGATCCACAGAGAGGCCATGCGTGATAGTATACCATATCTGACGTACCCGCGCCGGAAGGGTGCCTCGGCGAGCGCAAATCGATCGGGTGGGAAATTTCCCGGTTGCCCCCGAAACGAAAAAGGGATAAAATATGTAACCGACAAGGAGAAAAAAGATGCCGAACATTGAATGGTCAAAACTGGGCTTTGGTTTCACGGACGTGAACTGCCACATCCGCTACACGTGGAAGGATGGAGCGTGGGGCGCGCCGGAGTTCATCAAGGAGCCTTACATCACGATGCACATCGGGGCCTCGTGCCTGCACTACGGGCAGGAGTGCTTCGAGGGCATGAAGGCGTTCCGCCAGGAGAACGGCAAGGTCGTGATCTTCCGTCCCGACGAAAACGCGAAGCGCATGTACCGCACCGCCGAGCGCTGCGTCATGCCGCCCATCCCCGTGGAGATGTTCCTCGAGGCGGCCGAGAAGGTCGTGGCGGCGAACATTGAGTACGTGCCGCCGTACGGCACGGGCGGCTCGCTCTACCTGCGCCCGCTCCTCATCGGAACCGGCCCGCAGATCGGCGTGGCCCCGGCGAAGGAATACACGTTCATGATCATGGTCATGCCCGTGGGCGCCTACTACAAGGGCGGGCTCAAGCCCGTGCGCGCCGTGATCCTCGACGACTGGGACCGCGCCGCGCCGCACGGCATGGGCGACGTGAAGGTGGGCGGCAACTACGCCGCGTCCCTCTTCGCACACGAGAAGGCGAAGCGCGAGGGCTGGCCCGTGGAGCTGTACCTCGACGCGAAGGAGCACAAGTACGTGGAGGAGTTCTCGACCTCCAACTTCCTCGGCATCAAGGCGGACGGCACCTACGTGACGCCGGACTCCCACTCCGTGCTGCCCTCGGTGACGAACATGTCCCTCAAGCAGTGCGCCGCCGACCTCGGCTGGAAGGTCGAGTGCCGCAAGGTGCCCTACGAGGAGATCAAGGAGTTCGCCGAAGTCGCCGCCTGCGGCACCGCCGTGGTGGTCACGCCCGTGTGGGAGATCACGCGCGGCAGCGAGGTGATCAAGATCTCGGACCCCGACGCCGTCGGCCCGCACCTCCAGAAGCTGTACGACACGGTACAGGGCATCCAGTACGGACGCCTCCCCGACACGCACGGCTGGTGCCACGAAGTGCACGTCTAAACGCCGCCGAGCGGAAAGATGAAAAGAAGCAGTGTCTGCATCCTGGCTGTCGCGGCGTCCCTGGCCCTGGGGACGTTCGCGAAGCCCGTTTTGCACGTTCTGAAAATGTCGGCGAGCGGTGACGACTCCTCATTTGCGAATACGCAGGTGGTCACGACGAACTCCTACGGCTACGCCGAGGTGGTCGACGAGGAGGAACTGAAAAAGAGCGCCCCGCCCAAACCTGCTTGGCTCAAGGAAACCAAATCGAAGCAGACGTTCAGGATCACGCTCTCGGCCAACGCGGCGGGCGACACGAACAAGTGGTTCACCTTGAACATCATGACGATCACGAAGAACAAGGAGAACCGGATGGGCTACGGGTACGCCGAGCCCCAGTCCATCCGATGCATGTTCCTGCGAAGCGGCGCGATGGACGGATCCCTCAAGCTCATCTACGTCACGCCCTCGTTCAACAGCGTGCGGGACAAGTTGGGGAACGTCAGCACCGGTTGGGGCATCAACGGCGTCGCGTGCGAACTTCTGGACGAGAACGGCAAGGTCATCTCGACATGGACCAATTCGACCTACGGCCCGCGCTTCAAGGCCGGACTTGCGGCGTTCATCGCCCATCCCCCGCTGTCATTGAAGCAGCGCACGATGCAGGGCGACAGCGACGGCGGGTTCCTGAAGTACAAGTCGGAATACATTCTCGTCGAGCAGAACGCGAAGTACGCGGCACCGAAGCCGACCCCGCAATGATCAGTAGCTCCGCAGAAGCTCCAGCATCCTGCGGTCGAGCTTGTGCCCGTTGAAATCCTCGTAAGCGACGTCCGTGCGTCCCGAATCGAGGAACCCGTTGTGCCCGCGCAGGTTCCACAGCGCCCAGCCGAGGTCCTTGGACGTCCAGAGCTTCAGGCAGTGCTCCATCCATGCCAGCGCCACGGCATGCGGCGTGCGGTTGCGGCAGCCGAACTCGCCCACCATGCAGACCTCGCCCGCATCGAGCGCGGACTGGTACTTGGCCACCGTCTCCTCGGGCGACGTCCGCACCCACTTCGCCCCGTACCCCGGCGCGAGCGGCCACGTCGGCGGCTCCTTCGGGACGCCGCCGATGTAGTCCGCGCCGTAGTGCGTGATCGCGTGCGGCGTGTAGCCGCGGAAGGCCTGCCCCACGCCAGGAATCGCGTAGAGCTCCGGCACGGGCACGGACGCGCACTGGTTGCCGTCCGCCATGATGAACCGATCGGGGTCCACGGCGCGGATCGCGTGGATCAGCTTCAGCGCGAGCGGCGGATAGTTCGCGCCCGCCGTGTGGCGCGTCGGCTCGTTGAAGAGGTTGAACGACAGTATCTCGTTGGGCACGCCCTTCCACCGCCGCGCGAACGCCGCCCACATCGCGCACGCCGCCTCCTGCGCCACGGCGCTCGTGCCGAGCGGGAACGCCTCGGTCTGGTCGAGGATGCAGTAGCCGGGAATGCGGTGCAGCGCGATCTGCACGTGGATGCCGTACGCGCGGCCCCAGGCGATCGCTTCGTCCAGAAATTTCATCTTCTTCTCGTCAAGGTTCGTCCAGCTGTCGCCCGCCACGAGAATACGGTAGTCGAGCGGCAGGCGCGCGAAGTTGAATCCCCAGTCGTGCAGCGCCTTGAACTCCCACTCGACGAAATGCCCGTCGACGCGCGGGTCGGGCGCCAGGCCGATCGTGGGACACCGGAACATCCCCAGAAGGTTGACCCCGCGCCAGCGTTGGGGCGGCCGCCAGTCGGCCGG
>JAFRSR010000109.1 GCA_017427485.1 Kiritimatiellia bacterium | reverse complement strand
TGCAGGTCGTCAAGGACGGCGAGTACACGGGCAGGGACGAGGTCGCGGCGTACGTTCGCACGTTCGGCGGCGCCCTGCCGCGCAACTTCATCACCAAGAAGCAGGCGCGGGAGCTGGGCTGGAAGGGCGGCTCGCTCGAGCCGTACGCGCCGGGGAAGTCGATCGGCGGGGATCGGTTCGGCAACTACGAGCGGCGGCTTCCGAACGGATCCTACCGCGAATGCGACATCGACACGCGGGGGCGTCCGCGCGGCGCGAAGCGCCTCGTCTTCACGCAGGACGGGAAGAAAATCTACTACACGCACGACCATTATTCGACGTTCGAGGAGGTAAAGCCGTGAAGAAGCCGGCGGGGAAGAAATCGATGCGGAAGAAACCGGTTCAGAAGGAAAGGTTCGTCGTCGAGCTGCAGGGCGTCGGCACCGCCGAGGCGCTGCATGCGGCCCTTGCGGCGCAGCTGCCGCTGCCGGCGCACTACGGACGGAACCTCGACGCGTTCTACGACGTGCTGACGGAATGCGGGGCGAACTGGCGGATCGCGTTCCGCCATGCGGGCGCCGCGGCCGCCAGGCTGCGCCAGGTCTGCGCCGACGCCGCGGAGGAGACTCCCGGCCTTGAAATCGTGTTTGAGGACTAGCATGAAGATATTCATCATCGGCGCGGGTTTCACGGGCATGCAGCTCGCGCGGGCGCTTCTGCTGGAGCAGAAGAACGTCGTGCTCATCGACAACGACCCCGAGCGCGTGCGGGACGCGAGCGACCAGCTGGACTGCACGGTGCTGGAGGCGGACGGCAACAACCTCGAGTCGCTCGAGGCGGCCGGCATCGCCTCGGCGGACGCGCTCGTGACGCTTACGGCGGACGACGAGATCAACATGATCACGTGTTCGCTCGTCGAGGCCGTCTACCCGCGCGTCCAGACGATCGCCCGCGTGCGGAACTACGCCTACTACAAGGCGGCGGACGTGGCGCGGCGGCGCGCGATGTCCGCCGTGCCCGCGTCGCGTCCGCTCTTCGGCATCGACAGCATGCTCAACCCGGAGGTCGAGGCGGCGGACGCCATCTCCGCCGCGCTTGAGCACGGTGCCATCGGGAGCGTGATCGAGCTGGACGCCGAGTTCGGCATCATGACGCTCTCCATCGGCGAGGGCAGCCCGCTCGTGGGCGTGCCGCTCGCGGAAATGTCGAAGCTGGAAGGCTGGCACTACCTCGTGGCGTTCGTCGAGTCGGGCGACGGCGCCACGTCCCTGCCGAACGGACAGACCACGCTCGCCGTCGGCGACCAGGTGGGCCTCGTCTCGCGCCTTTCCGAGATATCGAAGCTCGTCGCCTACACGAAGACGCCGCATGAGAAGCTACGGCGCGTCGTCGTGTTCGGCGCCGACCGGGTGGGCTCGCTCCTGCTGGCGCGGCAGCAGGAGAAGCGGCACGTGTCGCTTTGGCGGCGCCTGTTCGGGTTTTCCTCCTCCGACGCCTACCAGAAGCTGGTCTTGGTCGACCGCGACGCCGTGCGCTGCCGCGAGGCCGTGGAGCGCTTCCCCGACGTGCGCGTGCTCTGCGGCGACGTGACCGACGAGTCCCTGCTGAATGAGGAGAACATTTTCTCCTTCGACCTGCTCGTGGCGGCTTCTGGCAACTACGAACTGAACCTCGTGACGGCCGCCTACCTCAAGTCGCGCGGCGTGAAGAAGACGATCGCGCTGACCGCGAATTCGTCGTACAGCGACATCGCGCGGAAGCTCGGCGTGGACGTGACGGTGCCCATGCGGGGCACGGTCGTGGACAGCATCCGCGGGCGACTCCGCGGCGGCCGCGTGGACGCCGTGCATTCCGTGTGCAACCGCCGGTTCGAGATCGTCGAGGGGTACATCGCCCCGAAGAGCCGCGTGGTGGGGAAGTGCCTGAAGGACATCATGGACCTCGGCTCGTTTCTCGTGCTGCTGTACCGGCCGGCCGACGGCGCGGCCTACGAGGTGCCGCACGGCGGAACGGTCCTGGAGGCGGACGCGCACGTGGTGCTCATCACCCCGGCGGGCGATACGCGGCTCGTGGCCCGTTTCTGCGGCAAGGAGTGAGGCATGGCGTTTTCGTTCCTGCGCATCCTCATCTACGTCCTCGGCCTCGTCGGCACGTCGCTGCTGCTGCCGCTGGGCGTCGCGTACTGGAAGGGCGAGACGGCGGTGGTGCCCGCGTTCCTCGAGCCGATGCTGTCGGGCTGGAGCGTGGCGATCGCGTTCTGGCTCGTGTCGCGCAGGCGTCCGCGCGTCTTCGACGTGCAGCATGCGTTCGGCACGGTGGGCGGCATCTGGATCGCCATCTGCCTCTTCGGCTCGCTGCCGCTGTACCTCAGCGGTTCTTTTCCCACGTTCACGGACGCCGCCTTCGAGAGCGTGAGCGGGTTCACCACGACGGGGGCGTCCGTGCTCTCCGACGTCGAGAGCCTGCCGTGCAGCGTGAACCTCTGGCGGTGCGAGACGCACTGGCTGGGGGGCTTGGGCGTGATCGCGCTCGCGGTCGCGCTGATCCCGCTCCTGGGCATCGGCGGTTTCCGCCTCATCAAGGCCGAGACCACGGGTCCCGACAAGGCGAAGCTTACGTCCCTCATCGCCGACACGGCGAAGACGCTCTGGTTCATCTACGTCGCCCTCACGGCGGCGCAGGCGCTGCTTCTCTGGCGCGCCGGCCTGGGCTCGGTGGACGCCCTCGCCCATGCGTTTTCGACGATGGGCACGGGCGGTTTCTCCACGCGCAACGCGAGCGTGGGCTCGTTCGGCCTGCCGGCGGTGGAGTGGATCTGCACGGCCTTCATGCTGCTGGCCTCCGTCAACTTCACGCTTTACTACCGCGTGCTGACGGGGCGTCTCGGCGAGGTCGTGCGTGATTCCGAACTGCGTACGCTCGCCGCGATTGTGTTTGCAGCGGTCGCCTTCGCGACGGCGGTCCAGTGCCGGTCCTGGGAGGGAATCGGCGCGACGCTGCGGTCGGTGGCGTTCCAGGTTTCGTCCATCGTCTCGACGACGGGTTTCATGACGGACGACTACCTCGCCTGGCGTCCGGCGGCGCAGGTGGCGATCTTCCTGCTGTTCTTCGTGGGCGGGTGTTCCGGATCCACGGCGGGCGGCATCAAGGTGATCCGCTGGACGGTCCTGGGCAAGCAGCTCCGCAACGAGGTGCACCGCATCCTGCATCCGCACGAGATCTTCACGCTGAGCATCAACGGCTGCCCGGGGCGCGAGGCGTTCGTGCCGGTGGTCGCCTCGTTCGTGTTCGTGTACATGCTGCTCGTGCTCGCCACGACGTTCGCGGGCGCGCTGGCCGGGCTCGACGTGTTCACGGCCTTCACGGGGGCGCTCAGCATGGTCGGCAACGTGGGCCCGGCGTTCGGGCAGCTCGGGCCGACGTCGAACTACGGGGCCCTCGCGGCGCCGCTCAAGTGGTTCTACATGTTCGCGATGCTCGCGGGGCGCCTCGAAATCTACACGCTGCTCATCCTCGTGGGTCGCGTCTGCTTCATCCGCCGCAGCGCCTAGCATCAGAAACATAGGAACATTTGCATGAAAAAGATAGCGCTCATTTGTGCCGTATTGTTTGTAACCGTCACGCCCGCAGCCACGCTTGACAACTCCCGCATCGTCCCCGCTTCTCACGATGCGCTCATCATCGCCAACCGCGAAGGGCTCGCGGCCATCGCGGACAACCTCGCAGGTTCATACGCGCTCGGCGCGGACATCGACCTCGGCGGCACGGACTGGACGCCCATCGGCACGGACTCGGCGCCGTTCACCGGCTCGCTCCACGGCAACGGCTACGCCATCCGCAACCTCAGCTGCACGAACAGCCTGTCGGGCAGCGACTATCGCGGGCTCTTCGGCTGCACGAGCGGTGCGGTGATCGAAGGCTTCTCCGTCTCGGGAACGGTCGCGGGCAAGCAGTACGTCGGCGGTCTCGTTGGATGCATCACGGGCGGAACGGTCATCAGCAACTGCAGTGCGTCGGTCGAGGTCGTGTCGACCAACTCCTACGCCGGAGGCCTGGTCGGGGCCTGCGCCGGCGGCAGCGCGGTCAATCGAATCGTCGACTGCCGTGCGGACGGCTTCGTCAGCGGTTCCGGCATGGCGGGCGGCTTCATTGGCTACGTCTATGCCCCGGCCGTGATCTCCAACTGCGTGGCGCGCGGCGACGTGCGCTCCGCCGCCAGCTACTACGGCGGGTTCATCGGGCGGCTCGCCCACGACGATGCGATAATCGACGGCTGCTGGTGCTCCGGCGCCGTGTGGGG
>JAFRSR010000108.1 GCA_017427485.1 Kiritimatiellia bacterium | reverse complement strand
TTTCCGCCTGGCACGCGCGCGTGCAGCTGCGCGCCCTTGAAGACCGTGATCGTGTTCGCCGCGTTTCGCCCGAAGACGGGAATCGAGGCCGTCGAGTTGCCCACGGCGCTCTGCGCCTCGAGGATGCCCTCCTTGATGTCAACCGTCCCCACCCACGCGCTGTTGTTGTCGTTCGAGACGATGGCAGTGCCCGCGCCGAGCTTGACGACCTTCGTGATGGGAGACGCCAGCTGCGTGTAGTACGCGAGCGTCTGCCCCTGCGGCACGTCAAGGATGAGCACGCCGTTTTCCACCAAGGGACCCGGATTCCCGACCACGAGCGTGCCGCTTCCCGCGAGCCACGGCAGATCGCCGACCGCGTAGCGTCCCGCCGCCACGGACGCGCCGCCGTAAGTCGCAGCCGGCACGCGCACCGTCGTGTCCGCCGCGAGCGAGAGCGTCGTGCCGGACGCAACCGTCAGCTGCGCGGCCAGATTCCTGGGTTGCGTCCCCGTCAGCGCCACCGTGCCGTTGCCGGCGAGCGCGAGCGTCGAGGCCGTGCCGACGATGTCGCCGATGTCCACGGTGCTGCCGGCCGCGATCGCCACGTCGTCGCCCGTCTGCGGCGGTCGAAGCGCCGCGCTGCCGGCGACCTGCCAGTTCGCCGCCGCGTTCCAGGCCGACGATTCCGCGCCGGTCCACGTGTACGCGTCGCTGGTGTGGACGATGTCACCGCCACCGGCGAGCGGGTTGCCCGTCATGGGCAAGTAGACCTTGCCGCCCACGACGTCCTTGAGCGCATACGAGCCGTCGGTCCCGTGCCACGGCTCGAGGTCCATCACCAGCTCGTCGTTCTCGTAGATCTTGAACGAATAGATCTTCGCCTTGCACTTGTTGGCGACGACGGTGCCGGAGGCGTCCGTGACGTCGCAGAAGAGCCCGAGCGGGTATGTGGCGGTGGCCGTGACGGCGGACATCGTCAGGTTGGTCTCCACATTGCCGTCCTTTGCCACTTGAATCTTCTTGTTCGGTCCGTCGAGCGTGATCGTGCGCCGGTCGGTCGTCACGCGCACGTACGTCCACGTATAGTTGCCGCTGCTGTTTTTCCAGGACCACGAATAGACGTCGCCGTTGCTGATGTAGAGGCACGCGAAGACCGCCGAGCTTCCCTCCACGCCGAAGAGGCGCCACTGGCGCGTGAGCGGCGCCTGGAACGCGAAGTCCGCCACGATCTTCGTCTTCGGGTTGACGAAGTAGTCGAGCACCACGGCCTGCGTGCCGTCGCTCTCGACGTAGGGGTCCTCGGCGAACGCCGAAGACGCCAGACCACAGGCGATTCCCATCGCCGCCATGCACACAAAAAGGTTTCGTTTCATATCCACGTTCCTTTGAGCAAAATTGTACTTGCCGGTAGCATACCATATTCCGGCTTTTCCATGCAAGCCGAAATCGCACGCCAGAAGCGGCAAGAGTGCATCCGCGTAATTAACCAAGCGGCGTCATGTCTGCCGACGGCAACACGGAGAGCAGAGATTTCACGGAGACAGGGAGATTGTTATGGAGAATGTGCTTCGCACAGAACAACAACAATGTCAAGTTGATTGAGAGGCCCTGTCATTCAGTTGTGCGAAGCAAAACTCCAAAATGATCTCCGTGCCTCTTAACAACCTCCCTGTCTCCGTGTTCAGCACCGCAGGCAATACGGGTAAAGGTTGAAAAACGGATGCGCCCGTGCTCTGGCGCTGTCACAATGCCGACAACCCGGCACCGACGCCCTGCAGGATACCGCCAAGTATGGCACCATACGGCGGCTCGCCGCATTGACTGCTCGCGCATCCCGCCAAACCGAGAAGTACGATTGTGGCGACAGCCAACGCAAGTATCCTTTTACCGTCCATCTCCCTCTCCTCTTATCGGAAAATGATCATCACGCCGGAGGAATGCACGAGCGCGTAGGACGAGCCTGACTTGCGGCGGCGGTAGGGGCCCGTGAGGTTGTCGCGCGCGAAGTCGCCCGTCGCCGTGCCCGTGGCCGTGAGGAAGGTCTGCCACCGCTCCGGTTCGATGTTCGTGTAGTTCAGGAAGTTGACTTCGGCATCCGACAGGGTCAGGTCGCCGTCTACCGTAAGCGGCGACGCGATCGCCTGCGCGCCCCGGACGTCCACGGTGAGCGTCCCCGTGAGCGTGACGTCGCCCACGAATGAACCGCCGGTCGCGTCCGTGTAGAGCGAATCCACAGTCGCCGCCGCGCCGCCCAGGTCGAGCGTGCCGCCGTTCTTCAAGCTCACCGACGTGTCCTCGGCGAGCGCAGGCACGGCGCCCTCGGCCGGTCCGACCGTGAACCACTTCTTCTTCAAGTACGCCTCCACGTCCGCCACCTCGGCCTCGGAGAGGAGCCGGTTGTAGCCGATCACCTCCCCGAACCAGGCGTGTACGCCGCGATGGTAGCCGCGGCCGAGCCAGACGGACTTGTTGTTGAACGATCCAAAGGCGCCGCTGGATTCGTCGCATTGCGCCGACATGATGAAGGTGTGTGGAACATTGTAGTTGGACGTGTTCGGCGTCGTCGTGAAGTCCCGATACACGTCCCCTTCGCCCAGCACATGGAGAAGGAAGCCGTACTTATGGTAGGTCGTGCTGGTGTAGGGGCGCAGGACGAAGTACGTATCACCTGCGGAGTTCACGATCATGCCGCTCTCGCTAGGTCCCGTGAAGAAACCCTGCTGCGACCCGGTCCTGCCGTCGCACTTGCACACGAGGAAGAGCGTGCGCGTGGTCGTGGTGGACGAGGAGACCAGTTGGTTCGTGCCATCCGTCGCATTCCCGCCGAAGTACACGGCCGGCTTGCCGTTGAACGCCGCCGCGTCATATCGCTCCGGCTCCGTGAAGGTGTAGCCCGTGGCACTGCCAGTGGTCCAATAAGGCTTAGCGCTAAAACTCGCTACAGTTCCCGCGCGGCACACCCAATTTGTCACGCGCCCGTCCGCGTTCGTCTGAACGGTCTCGGGATGCGTCGCGTCCAACCAATAGGCGATGCCGTTCGTGACGGGCATGTCCCCGTGCGGACCGAATGCCGTCCGGCCGCCGTCCACCACGAGCGACGCGCCGTCCCGCAGGGCGCAGTTCGCCGCGGTGGACGCCGACTTGTCCACGAGCGTCACGTTGCCGGCGATCCGGCCCGCGAAGGCGTTGCGGTCCGTCACCGTGAGCGTCGCCGCCGTCTCCGACGAGTTCGTCACGAATCCGTAACCTTCCAGTCCCGCCACCGTCGTGTCGATGCCGTTCAGATCGAACACTGCGCCGTCCGACACGGAGAGCGTCGTCGACGACGAGATTGCAGCAGGTATCGCGTCCGGTTCCGCGTGAGGCTCCGTAATCCCCCACTTCTCGGCGAGGTAGTTCTCCACGCGCTGCATCTCGGCTTCCGAGAGAACACGGTTGAATGCGATCACCTCCGCGATGTCCCCGCTGAAGCTGCGGCTGTACGCGCCATCGGTATAGCCGGCGCCGCCGCCGATTGCCGGAATGAGGCGGCTATTCCCTCTGTAGGTGCCGTACGCGTTCACCACGACGAAGTCGTACTCATGGCGCATCGTCAGGATCTGCTGCACTGAATCGTGGTACTGGTACAAGTTACCCCATGTCTCGCCTGCGGACGGACGCTGCACGCCGTCGAGACGCAAGCCATGTGTCGTGTCGAACGTCTCGCCCGTGCCGTCGTTCGGCCCGCGCACGTCCCAGCCGGACGTGCCCACCCGCTGGCCGATGGCAGTGTTCCACCCGACGAAGATGAACGTGTTGACAATCGTTGTCCCGGACTTGCGCGGACGCGTCAGGATGAACACCGTCTTCTGGTCTACCGTGGCAAGTCCACCACCCGCTACCGTGTTGGTCGCCACGAGACGCGGGAAGTGCTCGGCGTCTGCTGCGAACATCAAGACGTTGCGCCCGTTGATGGCCGTCTCTGAGACGGTCGGTCCGCAATACGGATATTTCGCCGACCCCGTGGGAGACACGAAGGCCAGCCCGGCCACGCCCTTCTTCGACGTCCACCGCGTCACGCGCCCCTCGCCGTCCGTGGTGATTGTCGATGCATCAGACGCGTCGAGCCAATAGGAGAGCGTGCCGGATTCGAAGATGTCCTCCGAAAGGCGCAGCGTACCCGCGCGGATGGACGTCGGCCCCGAATACGTGGCCGGCTCGACGCCGGGATAGAGCGTCACCGTGTCGGACGTCGTCTTCACGAGTCCCAGGCGCTCGCCATTCGCACCGTCCGTCAAGCGCGCCGCGAGCGAGAAGTCCGTCCCCTCGCGCCCGACGGTCAACGCACCGCCATCCGCCGCCGCCGTCACGTTGATGCCGGACAGCGAGATCACGCCGAAGTTAACCGTATTCGTGCCGCAACCGAGCGTCATGCCGTCGCAGAGCTCCGCCTTCGCGAAATCCACCGAGCCGAGGAACGAGATGTTCGTGACGGCCGTGAACACGGCTCCGCCAATCGAGGTGAAGTCGTTGGACGCAACGAGTCCGTCAATCGAGCGGAAAGTCACGGTCGGCTTCGCGCTGGCGGTCGAAACAACAGGTCCACGGCCCGGCGTGCCGTTCGGTCCCGTGATGAAGAGCCCTGAACTAGCTTTCGCCAAAACGGTCGCCCCCAAGTAGTCACTCGGCCCCGCGAGGTCAAGATAGGCGTAGGTTTCAAGCTGAATACCTCCCGGTCCCGTGATTCCGCCCTTTGCCACAATGGTGGTGCCGTCATTGGGGGGATTGTCATTCCGCGTAGATGTGTCGGTGTCCAGCGTGATGCGCCCGGTGAAGGTCACCGTCGGGTATCCGCCCCAGTCGAGGGAACCCGTTTGAGCGGTCTCCGCTGCCTGCACGCCCGACCCTCCGATGATGAAGTCCTGCGGGATTGTTGTCGTCATGTTCTGCCGAATCTGCCCTCCATACCCCTGTGACCTGTCGCCCAGGACTCGTACGGGGCCAGGGAGATTCTTGAGGATGCTTGAATTGTCCGCAGTCTGAAGTCTGACACCGAGAATCGAGGTCCCGCCCGTCCAGCCGAAGACTGTCGTCGTCGGGATGCGGATTGAGCCGGTATCATTCCGGACGTTCGCCGAACATCCCAGCGTGAGACCCGCCGTCCCCGTGATCTTCAAGTTGTCCAACAGGTAAAGGCGACCGACAGTTGTCCAGTTGGCACTGTCCTGCGTCGAACAACCGTTGTAGTAGAAGTAGCCCGCCGAGCCGGTCTTGAACGCGAGCGTACCCGGACCGTGCCAATTCTTGATTGCGCCGCTCGCCAGCCCCGTTGCGCGCCAGATGACGCCCGCCGGATGTACGCCGTCGCCGACGGTGAGCGTGACGCCCGAAGCGATCGTGAGTTCCGCGCCGTTCTCGACGAGAAGCGCGGAAACCGCCGTGTCCTGCGAGACAGTCGTATCCTCGGAAATCACGGCCACCGTGCCATCCGCCGTCTGCCCTTCCACAAAGGCGTTCGTCACGGCGGGAATGAAGCCCTTCTCCGCGTCGTATACGAGGAAGTTGATTGCGTCGCCCCTCGCGCCCGCGCCGCGCGAAATGACGGAGGCGTCGATGAAGCCGCTGTCGGAGGCACGTCCCGAGACGAGGAACTTCTCCGTCTCGCCGAGCGCGTCGATGTCGCCCGTGAGCTGCAAGTCGAGGAAACCGCCGTCCACGCGCGCAAGCGACGCGAACGTGACGGCGTACGAGGCGGCGTTCCCCTTCGTCACCTTGACGTGCGCGCGGTCGGGTCCGTACGCGAGCGCGCCAGAGGTGACGGCGAGTTCCGCGTCCGCCTCGGCAACGGGCTGCCATTCAATGAGGCCCGTGCGGAGGTTGAGCGCCGCGTCCGTGAGAAAAGCATCCGCCGCCTTCGAGACGAGTTTGCCCTCGGCAAGCGTCAGCGTGGCGGACGGCGCGGAGACCTTGTTGTAGAACGTCACCGTCCCCGCGCCGCGCTTCGTCACCGTCGCGCCGGAGGCGAAGGAGACGTCGTTCGAGAATATCACGCCCCTCGCCGTATCCGTGCCCGTGAGAAGCGCCTCGCCCGTGATCACGACGGGCTGCCCCGCGAGCGTGAACGCGCTCGCGCCGAGATCGACGTTACCCCATGTCAGCGTACCGACGTTATTTGAAAGCGTCTTCGTGCGTCCGCTGCTCTGGTTGAGGAACGTGACGGAACCGCCGCCGTTCGGGACTGCCGCCGCATGCAGCCAGTAGGCGGGAGTAGACATGCTGTAGTTGTCATTGAGCGGCTGGATCCATGTGCCGTCGACAGCAGCGCCCCGCGCCGACAGCGCCAAACCTCCGGTGATTCCCATCGCTACCATGCAAACAAGAGTCTTTTTCATTTCTCGTTCTCCCTATCTTCAGAAGGCGATTAGCGGAAGTAGAGCAGTGTGCCGCTCGTGTTGCGCAACGTGATGGTGCCGTTCTCGACCTTGACCTGGATGTTGTCCACGGGTGCGCCTGCCACGGTCACCGTGACCTTCGCCTGGACCGCTTCCTCGGTGAGACCGTAGAGCGGGCACACCGGTATCCTGCCGCGCGTCGGCTTGTCCGCGTAGTCGACCGTGATCGCGCCGACGTTCGCCAGCATGTCGACCGCCGCGTTCGAGAACGCGAGCACGTTCGCGAGGTCCGCCGTGTTCGGCGCGACGTTCCTGAACGCGAGCGTGCCGCCCGCGAACTTGAACTTGCCGGCAAGCGTCGCGCCCGTGCCCGTCGCCGCCACGTCGCCGTAGATCACCGCCGCGTTCTCCGCCGCGCCGTTCGCGAGCGTTGCGCCCGAGGCGAGCGTCACGCCGCCCTGCACGTAGCCGTCCGGGCAGACCGTGATCTGGAGCGTCTGTTCCGAGAATTGCGTCTGCGCGCCGCCCGCCACCTGGTAGGAAATGGCTGGCTTGCTCGTGTCCCACGGCCCGGCATCGCCGGCGAAGTCCGCGATCTGGATGCGGAAGCTGTGCCAGCCGCGCGCGAGCGTGACCTTGTAGGTGAGCGTGTTGCCGCTCGTGCCCGTCAGGCCCGTGTCAACCCCATCAAGCCAGAGACCGCAACGGTCGTCGTACTGCGAACGGAACGTCCACTCCTTGTCCGCATTCTCCTCCGTCACGAGGAACCAGCCTTCGAAGCGGTTTACTGTATACCCGTTCATGTAGGGGGCCTGCGCGGAAGACGCACCGCCTTTCCCCTGGATCATCTGAAGATTGTTCGTGATGCAGCGGAAATCCCAGTCAAAATCCCCGTTCCACAACGCGGGCGAAGTGGAAGAATTTCCGACCGTGGCCTCCGTGCCCTTGTAATGGCTCCAGCGGACAGTGTTCGCGTTGTCCCCTGCGCCGCGGTCGGCCGCGGGACGCATCTTCACGGTATGCACGCTGAACGGCGTGTAGGTGGACGAGCCGTTCGTGTTGTAGGCCATCGTCGGCACGCCGCCGAAGTCGCCGCCGAGGTCGACCGAGACCTGGCGGAACGTATGCCAGCCGGTCGCCAGGTCGTTTGTGCCGTACCGTGTCGCGCACTTGGCGCCGCCGATGGAGGAGAGGACCATCTCGCCGTCGATCTCGAGCAGGATGTAGTCGTCGCTATACCCCTTGAAGTACCACTTGCCCGCCTTCTCCGGCTCGACGTAGAACTGGCCCACTGCGTAGGCGGCGGAGTGGTTCCGGTTGCCGAACGGACGGCTGGCGGCGGCATACTTGTTGGTGAGGAAGCTTTCGACGTGCGTGATCGTGCCGCGCGTCGTGCCGCCGACCACCCGGTTGAAGCGGCCAGTGATGCAGGCGGCCTTGCCGAACTCGTCGCCGCCGTCGCGCGCCGTGAACACCGCGCTGCGGTCCGCCGCGATGTCCACCGTGGCCGTCGCGCCCGCACCGAGGTCGAGGCCGCCGAGCAGCGACGCCGCGCCCTCGAGGCCCGCCGTGTAACCCGCGCCGACGGTCCACTTGCCGCCGACCGCGCCCTGCACCTCCTTGTCGCCCACGAGCGTGGCCGCGCCGTTGAGCGTCACGTCGCCGTTGCCGAACAGCGCGGTCTTCCACGTGGCCGTCGTTCCGTCCGCCTGGTTGAGCGTCCAGCCGCCCGCCGCGCCGTCCTTGAAGCAGAGCGGGATAAAGAACGGGATCGACCAGTTCGCCGAGGCGTTGAACGTGCCGCCCCTGAAGATGATGGCTCCGTCTTCCGTATTGTCCTCGAATTCGTTCGACGTGAAGCCGGCGCCGCCGTAGTTGAACGTGCCGCCGTTCTGGCGGAAGACGCTGGAGCTGTGCCCGCCGAGGTGCGCGTAGTTCGTAGTGGTGTTCCCGTGCATCTGGATCGCCGCCGTGTCCACCGTCACCGTGCCGTCGTTCAAGACGAACTCCGCGCGTGGGCTGGCGTAGCTGACGTAGAAGGTTGTGCCCGTGAGGCAAACCGTGCCGCCATCCACGGACAGCACGGACTTGACGTTGTCGTAGACGTTGGTTCCGCTGTCGCCGATCGCGATCTTGGAGGCGGTCAGCGTGGTGCCCTCGCCAATCGAGACGACACACCCCTTCACGAATGGGCTGCCCCATCCGAGATAGAGGTTGATGACGTCGAATGTCGAATCAAGGAACGTCGCCGTCACGCTCGCGTTGGCGAGGTCCGAGATGCCGAAGTTGGCGCAGGTGACTTTTGCGCCGGAGTAGGTTCCGCTCCCGCGGAGCATCACGGTCCCGGACGACTTGCTGCCGGCGAGCGTCAAGCCGGCCATCGGCGCGCTGCCCAGGTACATGTTGCCGCCGGTCATGCCGATCGTGCCGTTGACGGGGCCGTTGTAGATGATGTCGCCGGCGGTCTGGGTGAGCGTGGCGCCAGGTGCGACCGTGATTGCGCTGTTGTTGGTCGTCACCCCGCCCCCGTCCATCGTAATCGTGTTCGCGCCCGACTCGACTCTGATGGCGAGGTTCGCCGGATAGATGAAGTTCTGGTACGAGGATATGCCGCCACCGTACATCCGGATGCCCTCGTCGATCTTCCACTTGGTGCTGTTGCCCTCGACCCGGAGCTTGGCACCGTTCGTGACGACGATCGCCTTAAGATCCACGGTCGCGTTCACGATGCCGAAGTTCGACGTGTTCTTCACGGTGAGCGTCTTGCCCGACCCGGTGATCGAGCCCGTGCTGCGGACATACCCCGAGACGCCGCGCACGTCGAACCGCTTCGAGCCGCCAAACGTGGCGTCGCCGTCCAGCACAATGTCGCTGAAGGTGTAGTAGGTATTATACGTGTCGTTCACGATCGCGCCCCGTCCGTCGACGCCCTCGCCGGAGACGCGGACGAGCTTCTCGCGCGTCACCTTGGAGCGCTCCGCGTTGGCCGGATCACTGCTGCTGAAATTGACGTCGAGCGCGGCACCGTCCGCCACCACGATCGGCGCCGCGTCCGCCGTGCCGCCAAGGGGGCCGCTGAGATCCGCGCCCATCCTGAACACGCCGTTCGAGACGAGAAGCGGCTGCGCGTCGAGTCCGCCCGTCGCGTTGAACGTGAACGTGCCGGATCCGGTCTTGACGATCGACCCCGCGCCGCCGAGCTTGCCCGCGCCGTTCAGCGTCACGTCGCCGTCCGCCGAAATCGCCACGTCGCTCGCCTCCACGTCGGCGGGAAGACTGATCGTCGCCGCATCCGCCACCGTCACCTTCGCGTAGGGCGTGAAGGCGACCTGCTCGCCCGCCGCGTTCGTCCAGGCCGCCACGGCGTCGGACCACACGGACTCGCCCGTCGGATGCCAGAAGAGGTCCGCCGCCGCGCCGCCGCCGGCCGTCGGCGTGAAGTTGAGGACTCCGCCCGACACGGAGAACGCGCCGGAGACGCCGGCAGGGAGAAGCGCGGTGAACTTCGCCTCGTCGCCGGCGGCCGCGCCGGAAAGGATCGGGATCGGTACGCCGTTCACGAAGGTGAAGCCCGTCATGTCGACCACCACCGTGCCTTCTGCGGGCAGGTTGAGCGAGCCGCCGGAAACGTCGAAATACGCGTTCTGCGCCGGCTTGAGGAGCGTGCCCGCGCCGAGCGTGAGCGGGTAGGGATGGCCGATCACGACCGTGTACGCGAGCGTCGCGCCGCCGTTGACCGTCAGGGGGCCGTATCCTTGCGCGCCGGAAGTGGACACGGTCAGCGTACCGGCCTTCACGACCGTGCCGCCGGAATGCTTCTTCTGGCGGTTCTGCATGATCATCTCGCCGACGCCCTCCTTCACGAGCTTGCTGGCATTCGGAGAGGTAAAGGAATCGAAGGTGACGGTATGGTTCCCCGTGTCGACCGTAAAGGTGTGCGAGTTGAAGTTCAGCCCCCAGTCGTCGTCCTTCGGCGCGCCGCTGTCCGTCCGCGCCGGCTCGTAGATGGTGAGGTCATCCTTCGCCGTGAGCCGCGCGTCCGCAAACATCTTGAACGAATAGTCCTTGCGCTTCATGCCGAATCCGCCCGCGCCCACGACGAAGTTCGTGACGTAGACGTCGATCTGCCCGTGGCCGGTCACGTTCTTGTAGATGCCGTTCGCCTCCACGGTGCCGATGTTGCCGGAGCTGGAACCGAAGTTGCGCGGCGTGCCGTTCGCGCCCACGGTGATGTCGCCGTTCGCGACGAGGCGTCCGCCCGCGAGCTTGAAGTCGAGTTTGCCGGCGATCGCGATGCTGTCGAACGTTGCGACGGCGCCCTCGCTCACTACGAGCGACAGCGGGGTGTTCGTCGTACCCGCAAGGTTCTTTCCCGTCACCGTTGAGTTCTCCGCCACGACGAACGGATAGCCGTTCTGCTGCTGGGGAATCGTCCAGTTTTGCGTGAACGTGAGGTTGCCGGAAAGGACGCGGCTCGCGCCGCCCATGCCGGAGAGCGAGTCGTCGGGACGGATCGCCGTCGCGCCACCCGCAAACGTCGGGGCACGCACCAGGCACTCCACGAGGTAGGTTCCGGCAAAGGCCACGGGACAGTTGAAGGTCACCCCACCGTCGGTGCACGTGATGACCTTCGTGACCGTCAACGTTCCCGTACCGCCCACCGTCGCCGCCGAGACGTCTTCAAACAGGATCGTGTCGCCCGAACCCGGCGCCGTCGCCGGAACCGCGCCGTCCACGCGCCAGTTGCCGGGCGTCGCCCAGTCGCCGCCGTCCGCGCCCGCCCACACGTAGGCGCCTGTCGCGTCGCTCGGAAGCGCGAGCACGCCATTGATTACGGACAACGTGTTCCCGGCAAGCGTAAAACGCGAGAGGTCGGCCGCGTCAACCCCCGTCAGGATGGCGAACGGCGCGCTCATGCCGGACGGAATCGTCAGGGTGACGGCGGCCCCCGAGGCGAACTCAACCGCGCCCATGCGCCAGGGGCCATTGCCGATGGCGAGCGTCACGCCGATCTCGAGGTAGAGCGTGCCGGGGCCGTCCACCTGGTTGGAAACGGTCAGACCGCCCGCGATCTCGAAGCGCGCCCCTTCCGCCACGGTCACGGCGCCCGTGTTGAGCTGGCCGTTCGCCGCGAGGCGCAGCGTGCCCTCGTCCACGAAGGTTCCGTTTCCGTAGGTCTTCTTGAAGCCGGTTGCGCCGTTGAAGTTGTCCGTCATCACGAGTGTGCCCGCGCCGGTCTTGCGGATGGAGCCAGACGCTCCCTGCACGCCGATGCCGCATGTCACCGTCTTGCCCGCGGGGACGTTGACCGTGAGCGTCCGCGTGCCGACGAAGTTGAGACCCCAGTCGGCGGGACTACTTGAATTGTACACGCCGAGGAAGTTGAAGCTATCCGCGGCCGTAATCGTGACGTCCACCTCGAGCCGCCAGGAATAGTGCTGGGCCAGGCAGCCCATGCCGCCCGCGCCGACGGTCAGGTTGGGGATGTACTGCTGGACGTTGGAGTTGCCGCACTTCGCAATGCGGTAGGCCTTGACCGTGCCGACGTTGCCGGGGCGGCCGAACCGCGAGTTGGCGCCACCTGTCGTCGTGTTCACAATCACCTCGCCGCTCGCCTCAAGATAGCCGTCAATGTCCAGTTCACCGTAATTCAGACCGTTCGTCACGGTACTGAAGTACGCCTCTCCAAGGCTCTCGATGCGCAGGATGCGGTTCGCCCCGGTCTGCGTGCCGGTGAAGCGCTGGCCGTGCACGACGGAGCCCGCGGCGACGATCCACGGGTAGTCGCCCACGTCGTTGACGGACCAGTCCGCCGTGAAGGTGAAGTCGCCGTCGAGCGTGCGCGTCCGGTCGGAGCTGGAGGCCGTGCGCAGCGCCGGATCGGGATAGGTGGCCGTCGCGCCGCCGGGGAACTTAACCGGGCCGTTCTGCGTCACGTAGTAGGTGCCGGAGAACTGCACGGGGCAGCTGAACGTCACCGCGCCCGCGCCCGCGTTCGCGATCCGCGTGACGGCAAGCGCGGTCGAGCCGCCAACCGTCAGCGCCGACGCGCTGTTGAATTCGATGTTGTCGGCGGAGGTCGGCGCCGTCGCCGCCGCCGCGCCTCCCACGAGCCAGTTGCCGGGCGTCGCCCAGTCGCCGCCGCTCGCACCATTCCAGGTGTAAGTTCCAGCGAACGCCGCGCACGCAGCGATCATCACGCCCAAACAGGCAATCTTTTTCATCTTTTCTGTGCTCCTTCTTGTCGGCTCGCACCGCTCACGCGGCGCGCAGGCTTTACCTTCCTACAATTTTACACGGCGATAACATATCAAATTCCAACCTTTCTTGGCAAGCGAATTCAGACGCCGTCAGACTTTGTCTATCTTCGCAATCAACTCATTGGCCCATGCAACCGCCTCGTCAACTGTCGGCAGCACGGGAAGGTCGTACTTCGCGGCGTTGTATCCAGCCTCCCAATCGCCATCTGCGGCGACTTTCGACGGCCAGGGTTGTCTGCGCCGGTGAGAGAAGAGGCGAACGCACGTGTTCTTGACGAGCAAGAGGTCAGGTTCAGTCTGCGAGAAGATGAGCTGCAAGTCTATGAGGTCGTGCGGTCGCTGTTGTGAAGGGTCTGTCAGTGCGTGGAGTTTCTGTGCGACCTGATGATGCAACTTCATGAGCGGTACCGGATTGGGTTCGGGAAGTCCGAGCGCCGCAAACATCTCCACAATGTCGCTTGACAACGAATAGTCCGCCTCAAGCGTATCGCCGACCTCGTTCGCGCCCATCTCCAGACGCACCGTGACCCATGGTTTCCGGTTGTATTCGAGCTTCACGTCGTATGGATGCATAACGTAAGCCAACGGCACATCCTTCGGCGACGCCGGATCGCGTTTCACGACGTGACCGGTGAATCCATGCCAGCCTGTGTGTAGCGCATCGTCAAGCCGCACAATGAACGCATCGAGATCCGCCCCCTGTGCGACGTCCATGTCCTTGGTCACCCGCGTGGCGATGTCGCCGTACCGGAATTTCAAGGAGCTTCCGCCCTTGATGACACACTCTGGCATCATCTGCGCAACAATCGTGTTGGCGACGGCCCTGCGGATACGCTGCGCCTCGCCGAATCGCGACGTAAGACGTTCTATCGCGATGTCGAGATGCCGCCTTGACACCGGTTGCTTGACTTCTTTCATGACTGCAGCTCCTTCAGCAATTGTTCGGCCTCTCCTAGGCCGAGTTCGCCATCCGCCTCGGCCTTGCGCACGCCCTGCACCAACCGTTCGGACATCACAACGCCTTTGCAGGAGCGGAATGCATCAGCGAGCCGTTGGCATGGAATGCCCTGATAGTAGTCCGTCTCGCCCAGATTGCGACGGGTAATTTTGATCCACGTCGGAAGCGTCCGACGTACCCTACGAGAGGTTGCTACCTCTATCACGGGCGGATTGACGAGCGCGAGGTCGTGCATCGCCAACACAGACTCGCCCCAGACTACGGCACCATCGCCACAGAGGAGTACCGCCTCCGCATAGCCGTCGTATTCCGTCGGCTGGTAGTGGGTGGCAAGCCGATACACGCCGTATCCCTTGTGGACAAGGCGGTTTCGCTTGGCGAGGGCGGACATCTCGCTTTTCGGCACACCCAATTCAACGGCCTCCTTCGTCGTGATGTAACCGTAGTTGTCTGCCGCCCTGTCATATATCTTTTCATACGCTGTCATGGCAATAGTATAGCAAAAATACTGACCTTTTGGCAACGGCCTTTTCTAGAAATGTCAAAAGGTCTCATTTTATACCGCCCTTTTGACATCCTCCATCGCCAGACGAACGGCGGTTCTCGTTATTCAATCACCAGCTTGAAGAACCGGTTCGTGCCGGACGTGTCCTCAGCGCCGATGAGCGGGAACGTGCCGCCCTCAAGGTAGAGGTTGGTGACGCTCGGGGTACTGCCGAGTTCGGGATAGCGGTAGAGGCGAAGCGTGCCGTTCACCTTCTGGCGCCAGCGCGCGCCCTGTACCTTGAGGTCGCCGTCGAGGGTGACGCGCCCGTCGGCGCCGACTGCGATGCTCTCGAAGAAGAGATCCGCCTGCGGATCGGCGAGCGTGTCGAGCCCGACGAGGTAGGCCGCCTGGACGGACGCGGCCTCGCCCGCGAAGTTCGTGATGGAGGCGTGCCCGGCCGCCGTCGCCGCGATGGCATCGAGCCACGTGCGCACGCGGTCGTCCGCGGAGACCGCCGCGATGATCGCGTTCTCGCCCGCCTCGGTGGGCGGCGGGAGGAACGACGGCTTCCACTGGGCCTCCGCCGTCACCGTCTCGCCGAACTCGAGCGCAATAAAGTGCGCGCCCGTGCCGTCGCAGGCGCAGACGTACTTGACCTTGCCCTTGTCGTTCACGTATTCGCGCACAGGCCACCAGCTCGCGTCGACGTGGAGCGTCTGGACAGTCGCGCCGTCCGAGTCGTACACCAAGATGTCGACCGCGCCGTTCGTGATCTTCTTGGACGGCCAGTCGTCCGCCTTCGTGAGCGTGACGGTCCCGTTCGCGGAAATCTCACGTCCCGCGCCGAACGTGATGTCAACGCCCGGCGCGGAACCCGTCTTGGCGCAGGTGAAGCGCAGTCCTTCCAGCGAGACCGCGCGGTCGAGCAGATTCGTGAAGACGATGAACTCCGCCCCGTCGCCGCCGCCGTCCGCCGTGCTGGAATAGACCGCCGCGACGCGGATGGCCAGAGATTGGACGCTCGGCATAAACGACGTCCACTGCCCGATCGCGGTCACGGTGTCGCCAAACTCCAGCGCGACGAAGTACGCGCCCGTTCCGTCGCACGCGCCGTTCCACCAGTTGGCGTCGACGTGGAGCGTCTGGATGGCGTTCCCGTCCGGATCGTACACCATCATGTCGACCGCGCCGTTCGTGATCTTCGTGGACGGCCAGTCGCCTGCCTTCGTGAGCTTCACGGAGCCGCCGGCCGGAATTTCGCGTCCCGCGCCGAGCGTGATGTCGAGAGACGGCGTCTTCCCCGTCTTCGCGCAGGTGATCCTCACTCCTTCGAGCGAGACCGCGCGGCCGAGCAGGTTCGTGAGGACGATGAACTCGGAACCGTCGCCGCCGCCATCCAGCGTGCTGGAGTAGACTGCCGCCACGCGGACGCCCAGTGCCGTGTCGTTCGGCACGTCCGCCACGAGCGTCACGTCCTCGAGCGCGCTCCATTCGCCAGACTGCGAGAGCGTGCGGGCCTTGACCGCAAGGCCGTCGACGGGAACCGGCAGTCCGCCCTCGCCCGTTCCCGCAATCGCGGTGTCAACGCCCAGGGCGAGATCCCATGCGGCGTCCGAACTCGTGCCGTGGCACTGGTGGACCTCGACGGCGATCACGTTCTCGCCGGCATGGATCAGCCCCGCAGGCACGGCGAACACGAAGGCGTGATCCGCCGGGTCGACGTGCGTCGTTCCGGTCTCGTTGGATCCCGTCTCGTACGTCATCGTGTAGCCGGCGCCGATGTTCCCGCGTCCAACCTCGACACCGTTGATGTACATCACGAAGCCGTCGTCGTACCACGCCGTGCCGGAAACGGAGACGATCGAGGAGACGTCCGTGTCGGCGGGGACGGTGAACGTCTTGCGGAAGTAGAACGTCATGACCTGCGTGCCGGAGGATCCGTGGTTGACATAGCGGTAAAGGGACGTGTTAAACGTGGTGCCGCTCTTGAAGCCGAGGGGTGCCGCGCCCGACAGCCACGCGTTCGCGTCGTTTACGAGGCTCGCGGTGTTGTATCCCGCCGCACGCCAGGCGTTCCCCGACGTGTCCGCGCCCGGCTCCCGGCCCCAGTCGTAGTACGTCCAGCCGTCGCCCTTCGCGATCACAGCTGTGGTATTCGTGGTGACGACGGGCGCGGATCCCGTGAACGCGGTGGCCGACGCGCTCACGGCGCCGCCCTCGAGGCGCGGATCGGAGCCGTCCGTCGTGTAGTAGACCGTCCCGCCGACGCCCGTGAAGTACACCGCGTCGGAGGTCGCAAGGACGGTGCCGTTGGTCAGTTCCCGTCCGGTCGCGTCAATCGCCGTCGGCGGGTCGATGGAGGGATACCAGCCGGCGTTGCGGTAGCCCTGGATGAGGTAGGGCGTGCGGCTGGCGATGAAGGAGAGGCGCCCGGCGCAGCCCTTCTCCAGCCACGTGGAGTAGGTCTGGTTCGTGCGGCCCCAGCGCGCGGCCTCGCAGACGACCGCATCGTCGAGTTCCGCCATGCGCGAGCGGAAGCGCGCCTCGGCGACCGGCGCCGTCATCGCGCCGCCGGGCTTGAGGCAGTGCTTGTAGACCTGGTCGGCGAACTTGACGCGGTACTCCGCGTTCGAGCAGAGCTCGTAGTGCAGCTCGGCCGCGTTGAAGTTCGACTCGTCCGTCAGGGTCGCCGCCTGCTCGCGCGTGCCCATCTTGTAGAAGTCCGTCTTCGTCACGGGATAGCCGCTGCGCGTGCCGAGCGAATGCTCCGCGTCGTGGCGGTTCCAGATGAAGCCGTCGCGCAGGCCCTGTCCGTCGAAGCGGTCGCGGAATACCGCCAGGTTGTTCGCCCGGCCGCCCGTGCTCGCCGGCGAGTCGGAGTCCACCGAGTAGTGCGACGTGATCATGTAGACCATCACGTTCGTCTCGTTGAGGTAGACGGGATAGTCGGGGTTGCGCGTGCCGTCGGGGTTGAGTCCGCGCACGCGGTTGTAGTTGCCGGGATGGGCGGCGCCGTAGCCCTCGTTGACCGTGATGTCCCAGAAATCGTGCCAGGCCGCCCCTTCGCCCTCCACAACGCCCGTGTTGTAGCCGGGCTGCGACGTGCGGATCACGTCGTAGTTGTCGTCCACGTCGCCGTTGTAGCTCTCGGCGTAGTGGCGGTCCACGCGCTCCTCCGTCTGGTACACGCCCCAGTAGACGCCGTTGATGAAGAGGTTGTAGTAGCGGCTGCGGTTGTACGGCTCGCCCATGTCGCGCTGCGAGTCGCGCGAGAAGCACTCCTCGATGAAGGTGAACGCGTTCACGTTGCCGTTCGCCCACGAGTAGTTCTGCGCCGTGCGCAGGTCGACCTTCTTGAACTCGTCGGTCCCCTCGTCGCCGAAGAGCGGGAACTTGAGCTTGCTCATGCCGTACTCGCCGCGGAAGAAGAGTCGGAGCGAGTGCTTGGGATAGGCCGACCCGCGGCTGTACGCGCCGCGGATGCGGATGCCCGCGGGGACGCTGAACTCCTTCGACGCGCCGTTGACCGGGTCGATCTGCTCGACCATCGTCGGGCGCTCCCACCCCTTGCCGTTGCCCTTCGCGTTCACGTAGATGCCCTTCCCGCTGTCGAAGAGAGCGGCGGGGTCGATGACGAGCGAGATCGTCTGGATCGAGTTCGTGAAGCCCCTGTTGAGGCGTGCCACCGTGTCGGCGTCGCCGTTCACGATGTCGCCCCGGAGGCCGTACACCAGCACCTGGTTGTTCACTCCGGATGCCGGGAAGCCCGGCGGCACCACGCCCTCCGCCTGCTGGAGGATGTCGGAGAGGAACAGGTAGGACGCGGACGAGTCGCGCTGGAGGATCGTGTCGGGGTCCGGCACGGCCGCGCGCACGACCGTCGTGGACGACACGGCGATCGGCCCCGTGTAGCGGGGCGACATCGGCGTGGGCGACGTGCCGTCTGTCGTGTAGAAGATCGCGGCGGACGGATTTTCGGGGCACGACAGCTCGAGCTGGAACGGCTCGGTCTTGTAGCCATGCGGCACGCTGAACGACACCTCCGGCGTGAGGCCGCTGCGCCCGTCGCCGTTCGCCGCGCCCGGCGTCGCCTCCGGGAAGTAGAGCAGCTGCTCATCCGCCATGTCCCAGACGACCTCGGGCGAAAGGAAGAACACCGCGTCGTTGACCGAATTGTTGTAACCCGTGACCTCAAGCGTGTTTTCGCCCGCGCGCACGAGCGCCAGGGGGATGTCGAAGAAGGCCGGCGTCAACGCGTCCAGCGCCGATCGCGCGCCGGTGGCGGGGACGGAGACGAACTGCGTGCCGTTCAGACGCGCGGTGAAGCCGTCCGCATAGCGGATGCGCAGCTTGAACTCCTCGCCCGCGGCCGGCGCCGCGTCCAGCGTGAACGAACCGCGCCAGTCGGCGGACGCGGACGTGCCGGCCATGACGTCCGTGAGGTCCACCGACATGTTCGCGCCCAACGCGCCCGTGTGGGTGAGGCCGGAGGCGGCCGAACCCACGAGGCGGAACGCCGCGGCGCTGAAATCCTGCTCGCCCTGCGCCACGCTGAAGTCGAGCGCGGCGCCGCCGCCCTTCTCGAAGTAGACGAGCTCCACGTCGTACGCGCCGGCCTCCGGCAGGTTGAACGTGGCCGTGGACTGCCCGTAGCTGCGCGCGCCCCTGTTCTCCCACGACCAGGATTTCTCCAGACGCGAGATCTTCGCCGAGAAGCCGTCGTCAGACCCGACGGAGAACGACCACAGCCCGGCCTCCGGCACCCGGACCGTTCCGGTCACCACCACCACGAAGTTGTCCCCGCTCACGCCGGGGAACGCGGCATACGGCGGGAAGTTGGTCTGGCTGGATTTGTCCTGGAACGCGATCGTCGCGCAGACGTTTGTCACGGGATAGCCGGGGTTCCACTTGGAGCTGTCGCGGAGGCAGAGCTCGGCGGCGTCCATCGTGTCCACGGCCACGTTCATCGCGTACGCCACCACCTGGAAGCCGCTGGCCGCGCCGGGCATGCCCACGGGTCCGGCAACCGAAGTCCAGGCCCCGTTGCCGACCTTGTATTCGGCGGGGGAATAGCGGTTCAGCAGCGTCTTGGCGAGGTGTCCGTATCCGAACGACACGTCGTCCATCTGCTGTCCGAAGGTGTATTGGGAGACGATCGTCCCGTCGGGCGTCGCGAGGCCGATTCCCTCGCCGCTCGCGGAAAGTCCGAGCGGCGCATGGACGTCGCGCGGATCCCAATCCGAGAACGAGGAATCCAGATACACCACGAGGTAGCCGTGCGCGGGCACGACGGCGGGGCCGGCGACCTGCTTCCACTTCGCGAGCGCCTTCGCGGGGTCGTCCGTGATCGGCCAGCCGGTGATGTCGATGTCGAAGTCGGCCGTGTTGCGGATCTCCACCCAGTCGAGCGCGGGCACGCCGCCCGCCGTGTTCAGGACGGTCTCGTTGGACGCCATGACCTCGTTGACGCGCAGGACGTCCGACGCGAGGAGGGAGACCGGCCGCCCTTCCTCAGGCAGCTCCATCGTTTCGCCTGCGGCGCGGAAGGACATCGTCGTCGCGCTGAGCACCTTCCCGGCCGTCGGCTGGAACGTCACGACCACCCGCGACCCGGACGCGACGGTATAGGTGCCGTTCGACTGCACGATCTCGGTTTCGCCGACCTTCACGGAGACAAGCTCCATGCCGGATATCGCCGGTATCGTGAGGACCGTCGTCGCCGCCGTCCCGTCGGCCTCGGCGGAAAGCGCGGCCAGTTCGCCGCGGCCCGAGTAGCCCACTTCGGAAATGCTGGCGGAACCGTCGGCCACGACGATTGGCATCCACTCGCTGCCGTTTCGCGTGAGCGGCGTTCCGTCGACGACGTAGCGCACCTCCGAGCCGTCGACCGTCGTGCGCATGTAAACCTCTAGCTCGACCTCTTCGCCGTCCCGGGGCGTCGCACCCGACAGCTCGGCCCAGCAGTTCGTGCCGCTGTCGCCGTCCGCGACGAAGCCGCAGTAGACGACTTGTCCGTTCTTTTTCTCAAGCGCCGTCAGTGCGGTCTTGAAGCTCGGGTCGGCATTCGGCAACTCGCAGAACAGGCAGAACGTGGCCGTCACCCTGAAGAGCAAGTTGTCGGCCATGTCCTTGGCGACCTCGGGGCTGAAGGCGAGCGCATCGCCCTCGCTACGGGGCGTGACGCTCAGCCGCGAGAGACCGTTTGTACGCACCAGCGTGGCGTTCGAGGTGCCGGTCCACGTCCCCGCGCCGGGCACCAGGAAGTCCGACCCGTCGGAAGGCCATTGGACATAGTCGGAGATTCCGGCGTCAAACCAGTCGACCGCACCCGCGCCGAGCGCCGCTGCGAGAAATGCCGCGAAAACGACTTTACGCGTGATCATCTTTTTCTCCTTTCCGCCCATGGCCTGCGTCCGAGGCGCGCTTCCGCGCCAGCGCCGCGCAGGCGGCCCTTGAAACGCGATTCGCACGCTGTCTCGTCGTCACGGCAGGTTCCTCCTCAATTTTCGTGCGTGTATCATAGCATAATGTGCGCTACCAATGCAAGCGAAGTTCGACGGGGCCGAGCAGGCCCGACGGCAGAAGCTTCTCGTCCTTCGCCCAGTGCCGCCACGTGGTGAACGTGTGGCGGCCGGTCGGGGACCGCTTGCCGTCCTTCACCCACTGCGGAATCTCCTTCACGCCAATCTCCTTCACGCCGCCGCGCACACCCCCCTTCCATTCGCAGTCCGCCGGCAGGGCGTCGTCGCCGATCAGGCGGTTCGGCCAGAGGTTCGTCACCTTGACCTCGATGTCGAGAGCGGCCGCGCCGCCCAACGCGTCCGTGACGTCCACGCGGTACGGCGGACGCCACAGGACGGGGAACGTCTTTCCGTTCACCGTCACGACGGCAAAGTTCTTCACGTCGCCGAGGTCGAGGACGCATCGCGTGAGAGCGGGCGGACAGGTGACGCGCGCCGCGTACGTGGCCGTGCCGGAGAAGTATCGGATGTCGGGGTCGTCGTTCGCGGACCAGTCGGCGAGCGCGGTCCAGTCGACGGTCTTGACGTCTGTCCCGCCCGTGTACCAGTCCACGGGGAAGGAGACGCGCCACGGGCCAGAAATCCGCGCGACGAGGTCGTTGGACCCGGTCGTCTGCGGCGCGATGGAGGCCTCGCGCCCGACCGAGGGCGTTCCTTCCTTCCGGAACACGACGAACGCCGAGCCGCTGGGCGGGAAGTCGAGCCGCACGACCGTGCGCCCGTTTTCCACGCGCCACGTGGACGCGTCGGCGACGGACCCCTTCTCCGCGTCCCAGATCTCGGGCGGGCGGCCCGCGACGCGGAACGACGCCTCGAACGACTTCGCCTCGGAATTGTTGAGCGCCACGAAATACCAGTCCGCGCCGGCGGCGCGGCGGTGGATGTACACGGCGCCGGTCTGGGGATCGGTCTCGGTGGATGAGAAGTCGGGGGCGACGCCGAGCCGCTCCAGCGCCTCTGCGGGCTTGCATTCCATCACGCCCTTCGCCCACACCCGGTCGGCCAGCGCGCGCACGCGCCCGTCGGCCGCCGGATAGCCGACGAGGCCGGGCGAACGCTTCGGCTTCGTCGGGCAGCAGACCTTCGCGCCGGCGTCGATCAGGCGCTCGACCGTCCGGAGCGCCTTTTCGCTCATCGTGTCCTGCGCCGGCAGGGCGAGGAGCGCGTAGCTCACGCCGCCCGGCACGACCACGCGCCCGTCCACGACCTTCAGGAGATGGAGCGCCTTCGTGGCGCAGACGTCCCAGGCGTATCCTGCGGGCAGCCGGAAGTCGGCGTCCGCCTTGCGGTTCTCGTGCGTGTTGCCGCCCTGGTTGGGCGCGCCCTCGCCGCAGAAGTGGAGCACGTCCGCCACGAACGTGCCCTCCTGGAGCATCCACTGGCAGCGGGCCTGGTAGCGGAACCAGTCGCCCGCGAGCGGCCACCACGTCTGCGTGCGGTCGAGGTGCATGCCCCAGCGGCCCATCGTCATGCCGGGGAGATACTTGTTGCCGGGCCAGGGCTGGTGCGTGAAGCGGTGGTAGATGATGCGGTTCACGCCCTCCGCGTACACGCGGTCGCCCTGCGCCTTGATGGCGAACGGGGTTGTCTGCCAGCGGCCGCCGTCGTTCGGGCCGGCCGTGAAGGACTCCGTGGCCGCCACGCGCCGCCCCCAGACGTGCGCGAGGTAGGACGGGAAGCGCGCGTTGCACGTCTGCGTCTCGTGGTCGCCCTTGCCGGCGAACGACCAGTATTCGCCCATCGGGATGTCCACGTCCTGCCCGTACTGGAGGTTGTCCGCCGGCGCGTTCCCGTACGGCTCGAGCGAAAGCTTCAGCCCGCGCGCGTGGCAGAGCGCGGCGAGGCGGCCCGCGTAGCTCTCCGCGAAGAGGTCGGCGATCACGCGGCGGAAGTCCTCGAGGAAGCGCTCGCTCTCGTCCACGCTCCCCACGACGCGCCCGGTGAGGACCGGGAGCCACGGGCGGATCGGATAGCCCATGCGCGCCTCGAACGTCCTGTCGAAGCCCTGCGTCCAGTTCTGCGAACCCACCTCGTAGCTGTCCACGAGGATGTTGTTGAGTCCGCTCTCGACCGCGCCCGCGAGCGGGCCGAGATGGTCGCAGAGGCGGGCGACGTACTGGCTGAAGTGGAAGTCGAGCGCGGAGGGGCAGAGCTTGTCGACCTCCAGCCCCTTCCCCTTGGCGGACGCCGGGTGGTTGCAGCGTCCGTTGCACACGTGGCCGACGCGCAAGATGGTCCAGTCGCCGGCGGGCGCGTCCCACGCGAGCGTGCCGTCGGGCGCGAGGCGGTCCGTGAGGTCGAGGATCGCGTCCGGGCGCACGATCTGGTCCGCCGCGCCCCGGGCGGAGTCGCGCCGCACGGTGACGTCGTAGTTGCGGATGTCGAAGGACTTGCCCTTCGCGTCGGAGATCCGGAGCTTCCGCTCCGGCCACGCCTCGGCCACCGTGACCTTCTGGCTCGTGAGGAACGAGAGGCGGAACGCGCGCGCCGTCACGGGGCGCGCGAACTGGTGGTAGCGGAGGCCGCGGTCGGCCACGCCGGACTGCGCGAGGGGGATCACGTACTTGTCGATCTGCCGGTACGTCTCGCCGTCCTTCGACATCTCGATCTTGAACATGGCGGCGCCGCCCCAGAGGCCGGGGTAGTCGAGGCGGTAGGAAAGCCCTTGGACCGTGAACGGGTCCTTCGCGGAAAGGAGCGCCGTCTTGCCCACGAGGTCGATCTTCACCCCGGGGATGTCCGCGAGGTCGGCCGGCGGCGTGGGGAACGCCAGGACGGCGATGTCCTCGTAGAACCCGTTGTCCCTCTCCTCGCGCGGCAGTTTCCTCTTGAACGAGGCAGGACCCTTGACCGACGTTTCGGAGAACACGACCTTCTTCATGCCGTTCGACGGCGCGACCCACGGCCCGCCGGAGGACGACCAGCCCGAGCAGGTGGGGATGCAGATCTCAAGCCCCAGCCGCCGCGCCTCCGAGGCCGCGTGGCGGATCAGGTCGAACCATTCGGGCGTGTTGAACGCGAGCGGGCCTGCCGGCACGTTGCATCCCGCGTCGAACATCTGCACGCCGCCGATGCCCGCCTTCGCGAGCGCCTCGAAGTCGCACGTGATTCCTTCCTTCGTGATGTTGCCGTTCATCATGTGGTACCATGTGTGCGGCTTCGCGGAGTTCGGCGGGTTGCGGAAACCCTCCTCGAGCGGGACGGCGAACGCCGTGCACGAGACGAGGAGCGCGGCTATCGTGACGTGTGTTTTCATGGCGCTTTCCCTTTTCAGTCAGACAATGACGCCCTGGGGCCGTCCGCGTCATTCGCTTTCGTAGCTGTTGGCGCGCACGTTCCACAGGCAGAGGAACAGCACGAAGCCTACCGCAGCCACGCCCGCGATCGCGAGCACCGGCACCTGCCAGCCGCCCGTGTTCTGCGCGAGCGTGCCGCACACCTTGCCGCTCACCGAGACGCCAATGTAGGAGAACAGCGAGGCGAAGCCGATCGACGTGCCGGCGTACACCTTCGTGGAGGAGTTCGTGCAGGTCACGCCGGTGAGCGCCTGCGGGCCGTACAGGCAGAAGCCCGCCATGCAGAGCGCCGCCATCGCGAGGATCCCCGTGAAACCGCCCGCCGGAAGGAACCAGAACGCCGCCAGCATACCCGCCGTGAGCGCCATGAGGAACACGCACAGGCGCGGGGCACGCCCCCCGAACAGCCGGTCGGTGGCCCATCCCGCGAACAGCATGCCGACGATGCCCGCGAACTCGAAGAGCATGATCACCGTGCCGGCCTCGCTCGACGTGAGCCCCTTCGCCTCCTGCAGGAGCGTCGGCCCCCAGTCGGCCACCAGGGCGCGGACGGCGTTGATCGCGAAGTTGCAGAGTCCCAGCATCCAGATGACGGGATTGAGGAACACCATGCGCGCCATGGAAGGCACGTGTGCGGGAGTCTCGCGCCCCTGCGCGTCCGCGGCCTTTTCGGTCGCGCCGGAGCGCGGCCCTCCCGTTTCCGTGCCCGGCAGGTCCGGCAGGCCCTCGTCCTTCGGCGTGCCGGGCAGCATGAACCACATCGCCACGATCCCGAGCAGGCCGAGGATCGCCATGCTCCAGAAGCACCATTTCCACATTCCCACGCCCTGGTTGGCGGCGCCGATCACGCCCAGCCCCATGATGACGCCGCACGCCTTCGCCACCAGCCCGCCGCCGATGGAGTGCGACGTGTTCCACACGCTCATCTTCGTGGCCAGCTCGTTCGGCGGCACCCAGAACGCGATCAGCTTCGCGCACGGCGGGAA
>JAFRSR010000107.1 GCA_017427485.1 Kiritimatiellia bacterium | reverse complement strand
TGTACGCCTCGTTCAGCCACATGTCGAACACGGTCTCCATCGTCACGCCGCTGCCGCAGTGGTTGTGCTCGTACTCGTGGGGGATCACGCCGTAGGCGTAGACGAGACGCCGGTCGGGGATTGTTTCGTCGATGAGCGCCGCCTCGGTGATGATCGTCGTGTTGCCCGTGTTCTCCATGCCGCCGTAAAGCGACTTCTCCATGCAGATCGTGCGGTACACCTCGAACGGGTACTCGTAGCCGGTCAGTTCGTGCTGGAACAGCACGGACTCCTTCAGGATGCGCATCGGCTCGCGCGCGCCGTCGAGATGGCCTGGCGGCACGAGGTACTCGAGTTTCACTTTCCGGTGCGTGTCGGGGTACTCCACCTCGTCCGCCAGCACCTCCCACGTGCCCGCGCACGCGAGGAACAGGTAGGGTGCCATCGGACGCCGCATCTCGTAGACGACGCGCTGGCGTCCGCCCTCGAGCGCGCTCCTCTCCACGACATCGCCGTTGGAGATCAGGTGCGTGTAGCGCGCGTCGCCCTCCAGCACGGTGCGGAACGTGCATTTCGCCGTGCAGTCGTCGATGACGGGCAGGATGCGCTGGAAACCGTACTGCTGGCACTGGCTCATGTACTGCTGCGGACGCGCAGGAGCGCGTCCCTCCCCCGGGGTTACGTCGCGGTAGATGCCCTCCAGGCGCTTGCCGTCGGGATGCGAGACGTGCTCCACCGCCACCGTGAACCGCTCGCCGGCCGCGTATTCGCGGTCGAGCGGGTAGATCACTTTCTTCCCGTCGCAGTCGAGCGCGATCTCGCGCATCGTCTCCCGCGCGCGGCAGTGGAGCGTGCCGGACGCCTCCACACGGTCCTCGTAGAAGGAAAGCTTCAGGTCGACATGCTCCAGCTGCGCCGGCGGTCTCTTGAATTCGGATCGCTTATAAACGTAGTCCATCACTTCACCTTCTCCGCGAGTTCGCGGATGCGGCGGGAGGTACGCACGGCGCAGAACTCCTTGCCGCACATCGAGCAGTGATCGTCCGTGTGCGCCTCGTCCGTGAACGCACGCGTCTTAAGCCAGCGCGCCTTCGCGCGCGCGGGGTCGAGGCAAAGCGAAAACTGGCGGTCCCAGTCGAAGGCCGCGCGCGCGTCGGACATCGCGTCGTCACGGTCCCGCGCGCCCGGCAGGCCGCGCGCCACGTCGCCCGCGTGCGCGGCGATCTTGTAGGCGATGCAACCACGGTGCACCTCGTCGCCGTCGGGCAAGCCGAGGTGCTCGGCGGGCGTCACGTAGCAGAGGAGCGACGCGCCGTAGGTGGCCGCCGCCGTCGCACCGATCGCGCTCACGATGTGGTCGTAGCCGGGCGCGATGTCGGTGACCACCGGCCCGAGCACGTAGAACGGCGCGCCCTTGCAGCACGCCTGCTCGCGCTCCATGTTCATCTGAATTTGGTTGAACGGCACGTGGCCCGGCCCCTCCACCATCACCTGCACGCCGCGCGCGCGGCAGCGGTCCACGAGCTCGCCCAGCACGTCCAGCTCGCCGAACTGCGCCGCGTCCGAGGCGTCCGCGAGGCAGCCCGGACGCATCCCGTCGCCGAGCGACACGGTCACGTCGTGCGCCGCGAGGATGTCCATCACCTCGTCCCAGCGCGTGTAGAGGGGATTCTCGGCGTTGTTCTCCATCATCCACTCGGCCATGATGGAGCCGCCGCGGCTCACGATGCCCATCTTGCGCTTCATCGCGGCGGGAATCTGCTTCAGGAGCAGGCCAGCGTGGAGCGTCATGAAGTCGACGCCCTGCTCGGCCTGCTCGCGAATGACGTCGAGGAGGAGCGAGGGGTCCATGTGAGGAATGTCGCCCTTCAGACGGCTGATCGTCTCGTACACGGGCACGGTGCCAAGGGGCTTGGGACTCGCGTCGAGCATGCCCTGGCGGATCGCCTTCACGTCCTCGCCCACGGAGAGGTCCATCACGAAGTCCGCACCCGCCTTGAGCGCGATTGCAAGTTTCTCCAGCTCGTCGCCCTTCCCGGAGTGCGTCACGCTGCGGCCGAGGTTCGCGTTGATCTTCGTCGTGAACATCCGCCCCACGCCCACGGGCTGGCAGTTCGCGTGCGCGGGATTGAGCGGAATCACGGCCGTGCCGTCCGCCACCGCGGCGCGCACCGTTTCGACGCCGACGTTTTCATCCGACGCGACGGTCTTCATCGCATCGGTCACAAGGCCCTGACGGGCCGCTTCGAGCTGTGTCATCTCAACATCCTTTCGCAGGCATTACCCTGTTCAAGTTCACGGGTTTCATCTCAGCACCCGGACACCGTGTCCGGCAGCACCCCGAATCATCCACGGCGGATAGTATACCACAATCCGCTATTTCTTGCGGCCTCCGCCCTTGCCAGAAGGAGCCTTGCTGGACGAATCTTTCCGCGTCGGCAACTTGAGCTTGCCACCGGATGCCAGCTTCGGCCTTCCTGATGAGCTGTGTCCCCCTCCTGCTTGGTTCGAGGGCGCACTTGAGCGAGTAGCGGGCGTGCTTGGACGAGCAGTAGGCGTCCCAGAGCGCGTAGTCTGGGCACCGGGCTTGGAAAGACTGCCACGTCCACCATATGTACTATGTCTGGGAGCGTCATGCCCACCATGCCCTCGCTCGCCGTGGCCATGCCCATACGCTGGCGGACGATGATGCGGATAGCGGGGGCCGCCATAGCCAGGATGGTAACCGTCATAGACTGTCATCGTGGAATACCCCGAGACCGGCGTTGCATAGTAGGCCGGCGCCGTGTTGTAGACAGGCTCGACAGGAGTTACATACCCCATATCGGTTGGCGTCACGCAGCCTGCCAGCAAGCCGCCCAAGCCCAACAACAAGAATGTTTGACGTGTGAAGTTCATGATCCACCTCGCTTTCTCTTCCAAGAAGTGAGGAAATTGTACCATCATTTTCTGACTTTTGCCAAGAACTTTCAGAACACGAAAAATCCCCCCTTGCGGAGGCGTCGGGATTTTGGTATCATATTTGCCGTTTTCACGCCTCGCTCGGGTGGTGAAATTGGCAGACACGCATGCTTGAGGTGCATGTGGAGAGATCCTTGCGGGTTCGAGTCCCGCCCCGAGCACCACGCTGTGGGATACTCAAGCGGTCAACGAGGGCAGACTGTAAATCTGCTGGCTAACGCCTTCGGTGGTTCGAATCCACCTCCCACAACCATTCAAAAACCCCGCAAAAGCGGGGTTTTTCGTGTCCCTAGGGGCATCCGCAGAACTTGGCGTGTTCCGTCATTTTCCCGTGATGCTGTATTCGGAGAGGAAGAACGACGTCAGGAAACGCGTCACCACGTCGATTGAATCCAATGTCGCCCACTCGTCTGCAGCATGCGACCGGCCATGCTCGTGCCCGACGTTGACCACCGGCACGTTGCACGAGACGAAACACCGCGCGTCAGTCGCAAACGGCATGCGCTCAAGCGGGATTTCCTTCCCGATTTCCGCGGCCATCGCCTTCCTCAGCCGCTGCACGTATGGATTGCCACAGTCGCTTACGCAAGGAGGCGAATAGCGCACGACCTCCACCTCGCCGCCCGAAATCTCCTTGATGAGCTGCACGCACTCGTCCTTCGCCTCGGGACGCACCGAACGCAGGTTGAAGTTCACCCACACCTCGGACGGGATCCGGTTGAGCGCCGTCCCCTCAGACTTGACGATCGTCGGCGTCAGAACGTCCGACCAGTGGTCGGGTCCGTCCGCGAGCGGATGGCGGCGGTACCATTCCTTCTTGATCTTCACGACCGCCTCGGAAAGCTGCGTAATCAGGTCCTCGCACGCCCACGGGGCCGAGGAGTGCCCTCCCTGGCCTTTCAACGTCGCCTTGACCATGAGCTGGCCCTTGGTCGCGTAGCCGATGCAGGCGTAGCGGCTGTCGACCACGATCGCCATCCGGCGCGGACGGTATCCCATCTTCTCCACCATCCATGTCGTCGCCAATCCGCCGAGTTCTTCGTCCGCGCCGAAGATGCAGCCGACCGACACGTCCTTGCCGACAAGGGCGCACAATGCCTGCGCGACGGCGAGAGACCCGCCCTTGTCATCTCCCACGCCACGCCCCGTGAGTCGCCCGTTGTCGTTGACAACCGCATACTGCCCCTCCCACGACGCCGGCACGACGTCGAGGTGCGCCGCGAGGATGTAGTCCTGCACCTTTCCCGGTTTCGTCGCGGCGAAAAGAGTCTCGCGTCCGTTTGCTTCAGTCTCGATGGTGCAGAAAAGACCCCTTTTCTCAAGATACTCCTTCATCGCGCGCATGGCGACGTTGACCTGCGGGATGTCTGCCGAAGCGCTGGGAATCTCGACCAGTTTTTTCAGGAACTCCAAGTCGGCCCCCCGGGTGGCAGATACGGCCAGAACGCCTGCCAAGACGAACATCAGCACGTTTTTCATTTTATCGTTTTCCTTTCTTGTGTTTTTTCATCAGATCAGCCGTGATTCTCCTCTTGCCCGTCATTCGGGGCGATTGGGGCGGAACGTATAGTCGCCCCATAGCGGACAGTTCATGTCAATCCAGCACTTGATAGACTGCTCCTCCTCCGGATCGAGTTTCACGCCCTTGTGGCGCTCGTCCTTGAGCACGTCCCACAGACGGCTCGCGAACGTGCCGAACGTGTACGGTTGTGCCTTGTAGGGAACGCCTCTCTGGTATTCGTAGGTGAAATAGTGGACCGTGCCGCTGTTGAGGAGCGAGCGCCAGGAAACGGGCACGCGTTCCTTGTCGCGCGTTCCTTCCAGTACGAGCCGGTGTTTCTTCGCCGCGCTGTGACACGCGACGCACCGGCGGTCCAGCACGGGCTGCACCACCTGCTCGTAGCGGAACGGCCCTGCGCCCCATGGCGGCGCGGCCGGCGCCGAAGGGGCGCGCTTCATCGCCTTCATCTTCAGGTACGTGAAGTCGGGTGGGATGAGTCGACTCTCGTGGCAACCGATGCACGAACGCACCTCGCCCGGCTGGAGCTGTACCACGGACCGCATCCGCTGGATCTCGTTGTAGTCGCCGTCCAGCAACTGGAAGTAAAGCACTTTCCCCGACGGCGCAAGGAAGTGCGCGGAGCCGTCCTCCTCCACCGGCACCGTTCCCACCACGCCCTTGGCGATGAACGACGGCCAGCCGAACGCGCCGCTCTGCACGTCCGTGGGCGAGGCGTACCAGCGCATGTACGGCGTGTGGTCGGCGCGGTAGGTGCCGTCCGGCATCTTGTCGAGCACCGCCGGCATCTCCTGGCAGATGCGCAGCCATTTGGCCGCGCCGGGCTTCACCTGTCCCTCAAGGCCCCGATAGACGTTCTCCACCACGAACACGCCCTGCCCGGCCGCCTTGAGGTCCGCGCGGATCGTGCCGTTCATCACGCGCGGGACGGAACGCGGGGCGAAGAGCGTCGGGCAGATGGTGTCGATGGTGTCGTCCTCGTAGAGGAGCTCGCGGTTCCCGTAGCGGTCAAGCGCCCAGATGCCGAAGCGGTCCTGCGGCGCCCACGCCGCGAGCAGCAGGTCGGCGGAAAGCGGAAACGCCTCGCGGAAGGTGTCCGAAAGGCTCCGCGAGCCCGGACGCGGCACCTCGGGCGTGAGGTTCCGGATCGCGGAGGGGTCGTGCGGCCCCTTGCGCAGGTCAATGAGGGCTATCGGGCCGTTCAGGTCGCCGAAGTGCGAGATCATCGTGGCGCAGAGGTCCTGCGTGCCGGGCATCATCCGCGCGTTGGCGTAGCCCTGCGGGAGCGCGACTGTGTTGCCGTACGTGAGCTCGGGATAGGTGCCGTCCGCGCGAATGGTCCACACGGTGTGTCCGTAGTCCGCCCCCTTGTCCACGTATTCGGAACGCGTCCAGAGGATGCGCCCGTCGTCCATCACGCTCGGCGCGAACTCGGAGAGGTTGGCGAAGGAGAGCGGCCTCACGCCCGAGCCGTCACGCTCCATGCGGAACAGCACCGCCGCCTGCGGACGCCAGCAGAGGAAACGCACCTTGCAGCGCGTGGAGACGAACGCAATCCCGCCGTCCGGCAGCGGCGTGGGCCAGTAGTCGTGAAACGGGCCGTTGTCGCTGAGCTGCCGCCTCTTGCCCGTTGCGAGGTCCTGTTCCCAGATGCGGAAGTAATTCGTGGACGACGTCCGCTCGGCGTAGTAGAGTCGCGTGGCGTCAAAGGAAAGCGCCGGCGTGCGGATCATGCCCGTTCCCGCCGACGTCAGGAGCGTCGTCTTCGCCGCGTCGGGATCGAGCGCCCCGCCGATGCGCGGGATGTCGATGCGGCACACGCCGCCGCCCGGACGCCAGGCGGAATCGAACTGCACGCTGTAGTTGTGCGACGGATGGAACGGATGGCGCTTGCTCACGAGCAGGGAGGACGCCGGGGCGAGCGCGGGATCCGAGAGGAAGAGCTTGCGCTTCGCCGTGCGGAGCCGCCAGAGGAATGCGCGCTCGGCGACGAAGTCACCCTTCTGCACCAGCGCCGCATGTTCGCCGGCGAACGCACGGTACGGCGCAGGGTCCATGCCGCGCCGCTCCAGCATCTCGCGGTAGAGCGCGAGCATGCGCACCGCCGGGTCGTAGCGAAAGAGCGTGAGGCGGAACGGCATGCCGTCGGACTGCTCGCGGAACTCCAGCTCCATGCGCGGGCCCAGCGTTCCGCACGCGTCGTCCGGGCGCAGGTCGAGCGCATACGACTGCTGCATGCGAGACGGCTGATAGTACCGACGCCGCGTGCGCATCTGCGGACTCGTCATCGCCACCTGCACGCGCGGACGATTCAACGTGACGTGGACCTTGAAGCCGCCGTCCGGCGTCACGCCCTCCTGGCGCACGGACCAGCCCGCCGGACGGAAATACACCGGCCTTCCGCCGTTCGGCGTCCAGCGTCCGCCGATGCCCGCCGTGATGTAGATGCCCTTCTCCGCAACACCCGGAAACGCGGAAAGCGGCAAGACGAACTCCACGCGACCCCGTTCCGCGTTGTATGCGCCCTTCACAGGTTCCGGCCGGGCTTTCCGGTCGCCAAGACGCGTGAACACGAGTCCCGCCTCGCCGCGCGACAACATCCCGCGCGCCGCCGTCCCGGGCACGCCCACCACGGCGATGTTCGCCGAGAAGAAGCGCTTCCCCTCAATCGCCGCATAGAGACATCCACCTGCGACTCCGGCCTCAATCGAATGCTCCACGAGCGGCGAGCTGGTCCAGTCCGTGATTCGTCCCACGCGCGCCACGCCGCGCGAGCAGGCGCGCCACGCCGCGTTCGTGCCGCTGCCGTCCAGCGCGGGCGCGGACGGCAGATCGGGCAGCGGCAGGATGTCGATCTCCTGACGCAACGGCACGATCGCCTCGGGATAACCGTGACCGTGACGCTGGGTGCGCTCGATGTCGGCCCAGCCTTCCTGCTTGAGCCAGGCCAGCTCCTCGCCGAGCGCCGCGCGCTCCAGCCGGTTGGTCGTCGGACGGTTCGGGTCGGGAACCGCCGCAGCCTGTTCGGCGGTAATCGGCGCGTCCGAACCGAACACCTCCAGTTCATCGATGCGCGGCTGTCCGCGGATTGAATCGCGAATCACAAGTCGTAAGATTACGGTGCGGACCGGTGCGAAAGAGAATTGCCGATAGCCGATCACAGGCTCTCCGACGTACGAGAACACGGTGCGCCAGCCTTCGCCATTCGGCACCTGGAGGTCGAACGCCGTGATTGCGCGATCGGTGTACTTCCCCTGCACGTCGCTCGCAAACCCGATACGGCAGACGTTCAGTTCGTGCCCGAACTCCAGCTGGACCCAACCGGTCTTCTCGCCGAGGATCCAGCTGTGCGGGTTGCCGTTCTCGCCGTCGTTGAGGTTTTCAATGCGGTGTGGCGCGATGTGGAGGGAAGACGAGGCGCGCGGCGTCACGCCCGGGCGCAGGGCCACGTTCTCAAGCCCGCGGCCGTCCGTCCGCGCGACGCCGCCGACGGTGCAGAGGCCCGGCGGCGGCGCCGGCACCTCCGCCAGCTCGCGGGAATCGGCAAGATACGGCTCGTCAATCGGCAACGCGAACGCCGACCCGACGACGACGGCCGTCAGGAGGCAAGACGCCAACTTGTTCCGCCGCCCCGCACGCGCACGAATACTTGTCGCTACCTTCTCCATGTCGGGAATTCTACCATTTTATGACCCTCAGCGCCAATAGCCGATGTTCGAGAACACCAATTTTAATGTTTCCCAAATATCGCCTGACAAGGGTGTCAAGGCGTACCATTGATCTTGGACAGGACCTCGTCGATGGACGACACGACGGTCAGATCGTGCCGGCCGCTCTTCTCCACGGCGTCCTTGTCCTCTTTCTGCGTCGCAAATACGATTACCGGGCCCTTGAAGTCCTTGATGCCGTCGAACGTCTTCTTTTTCGGGTTGATCAGCACCGCGACGTCGCACTTCTGGGTCGAGAGCACGCGTTTGTACTTGCGGTCGCTCCAGAGCTTCTGTGACAGCCGCGCGCCTTCCGGCACGCTGCGCCCCGATTTCACACAAACCTTCCGAGCATCCTTGTCGCTCGGAACTGGCGACGGATGGATCTTGCGCCCGACGAGCCATTCGACGCCCTTGTAGAAAATGTCCTGCGTGGAGGGCGCGCTTTCGGGATGCGGGCCGCAGACGAATATCTTGCCCTTGCCGAACGTCCCGGCGAGGATGGCGGCCTTCCCGGCCATGCCAAGGACGTCCGCCTTCGGATTCTCGATCTTCGTCATCTTCTTGCCGTAGTATGCGAACACCTTGATGTCGGCCTCTTCGACGGGCTTGCCCGGAATCATGGCGGGACCACCGTGGTAGCGTACCATGCGCGGGCCCTTTTGTCCCATCGCGGCAAGCCCTTCTTCCGTGAACTCGAGCTCCACCGTCGCGCCACCCCTGTACATCTGTGGATCGTCCGGTTTGAACGGCAGCATGTGGTTGCGCTTGCGGCGCGTCTCCTCCAGCACAAGAAAAGCCCCCGCGCACGTGCCGTGGTACGCGCCGCCCTTGCGTATGAACTCGCGCTCCGCCGCCACGCCCTTCTCGCCGAGCCCGAAGAACTGCCTCTGCCCGCCGCCGCCGGAGTGCACCACCAGCGCGGCCCCCTCCAGCGCGCCCTCGCCGATCTCCTGCCCGCTCGCGAAGGTGACGATGAACTCGGGACATTCGTCCAGCAGGCGCCCCTCCAGGTCGTAGCCGGAACCCTGGTCGCAGTACATCACGACCTTCATCGCGTCCGGCGCCTTCGGCGGCGTCGCCGCATGAACCGCAACGCAGCACGCCACCGTTCCAAGGGCTATCAGGGCTTTCTCCATTTTTCCTGCTCCTTCATTTTGGGGCGGCGGTCTCGAAAAAGGCTGTTGGCGCAGCCCGGAACAGATCCGTATCAGTTTTTTTCACCACTATGTCCGCGAGACGCGACGCGGGAGTGACGACGAGATCCTTGACTTCACCATTCTCGATACGCCCCTCCACCGTCGTGTTGCACGGCGCGTGGAGCTTGAACAAGCAGTTCCAGTCTTTTGGCCAGGCCGGCATGAGGAATATCTTCTTCCCCTCGACCTGGAGAAGCATCGACTGGATCGTGTTCTGGAAGATGCCGCCCTCGTCCTGGTCCGGACACCAGTCGAAGTTCGGCCCCCAGTACGCCGGCCAGCGGTAGATCTTCTTGGAATGCGTGAGCGCGCGGTCCGCAATGTGCTCCCGCGCCTCCTCCGTCAGACCGAGATACGCGGCGTTCATCTCGTCCTGCGACCAGCCGCGGTAGAGCTTGTGGAACCGTCCGTCGCGGTACGTGCGCCGCCCGATTTCCGCGTTCGGCTTCTCAAACGAGCAGAGGCGGAACGGGAACACGCAGTAGAGTTCCGGCGTTTCGCAGTTGTGGTGCATGGCAAACTTCTCGCCAGGAGCGAACACGATGCCGCCGTCGTCGAGTTTCCGCACGGGAAGGTCGGGGACGCGCGCGCGGATCTTCGCGAAGAGCGCACGGTCCTCGGGCGACAGGACGCCGTCCGGCAAGGCGAGAAGCAAATCGGTCACGCGCATGAGGCCCGAGACCTCCGTCATCGGGTTCGTGCAGTCCCACCAGGTCTCCGCCGCCTGCGCGGGATGCATGAGGTAGCGTCCCTTCGCGTCAAGGCCGTAGTGCTCGTCAAAGTAGCGCACGTATTCGCGGATGGCCGGCAGCGCCTTCTCCTTGAACCAGGCGTCGTCGCCGGTGTACGCCCGGTAGTTGAGCAGCAAGAGGGACAGTTCCAGCTGGCAGAGCCATTCATACTTGTGGTAGCCGTGCTCCTGAAGTTTGTCGGGACGGTCCTTCCACTCGCAGATCGGCCCATAGGAGCCGATGAAGTGGTCACCCCAGGGCTGAATGCACTCGGGGATGTAGGCCCCGCCGTGGTTCAGGTACTTGCGCGTGCGTTTCACGCTGAAATCGAGAAGCCCGAGGTGCAACCGGAAAAGCGGATGCAGCTGGTCAAAGTCGCCGGCGGCGAACATGGGATAGTATGGCAGGCGCGTGTTCTGCCACCAGTAGCCGCTGCCCCAGCGACGGTAGTCGGGATCGCCTTTGTACGAGATGGTGAAGATTGACCCGTTGAAGCGAATTGGCAGACGGCCACGTCCCGCGCAGGAGGTGAGATAGCGTTGCGCGGCGTAGGCCGTCGTGACGGCGGCGCACTCCTCGGCGACGGTCTCCGCGCCAAAGCCGATCGTCTCGCTCATGCCATTCACCGCGATTTTCGCGATGCCGACTCGCGGCACGACGACTTCGAGCGCGATTTCGCTTCCGGCCGGCAATTTCAACGGATGCGTGAAGACGTGCCCTCCGGCGATGAAGCGCACATGGCCCTTGTACGCGTCGATGAGGAAGCCGTCGCCTTTGCCCGGCGTGATGTTGTCAAGCAGGCGCTGAGGCTTTCCGGGATGATCCGTGGCGAACCGGCACGCAAAGCGGAAGATCTTGTCGGCGCGGCGGTCGCGGGGCGACCGCCCTATCTTTTGCGCCGAGGCGAGAACATCCCGATCGACAGTGTCGCCCGGCTTCGGAACGCCGGAATAGACGACATGGCCGTTGAACTCGACTTCCGCGGACGCGAACGTGCCGAGGAAGCGGTTGTGTCCCTTGGAATCGACGCCGAAGCTCAGCGGCAGCTTGTCATTCGTCGGGAATACGACGTCCTTGCGCAACTTGGACGCGGCGCCCGCCGCCGGCGCGACCACGATGTGGCTTCGTTCCCAGAACTGCGCCCACGCCGCAATGTGTTCGGCACGCTTCGCCTCTTCGCCCGCGATGTCCCAGCCGTCGCGATCGAGCATCTCGTTGGTGCGTCGCAGCCATTCCGCCTCGTCCTTGCAGGGATGCAGGCTGGTGATCGCCGTGAGAAAGAGGACATCATGCGGCGCGCTCGCCGAGCGCGTCACGCCGCCGAACACACGGTTGGAGAGCAAATCCGGCTTGCCCAGATCGCCCGTCGCCTGATAGTAGTCGTAGACCTTCATCATCTCCGCGACCGTCTCGTTGCGGTTCACGTGGCACCAGCCGCCTGGCACGAGGCGGTCGGCGTTGACGGTGAACTTCAGTCCGGACACGTTCTTCTGGTACTTCCCCTCGCAGAACCTGTTGCCGAGCTCGTACTCTCCTACCCCAAACTCCTTCGCGCCGCCGGGATAAAGACGCCAGTTCACCACTCTCGCCTCAACCTCGGGGGCACCGCGGACGTCGCACACGGCGATGGAATCCGTACCCTGCTGGATGCGGTAGCGAAGCGACACCGCCTGGCCCCCGCTTTTCCACGACGCCTCGAACTCGCCGCGCGCCAGCGACAGCTCCTGCCGATACGTCCCGGCATCAATGGGGGATTTCGTCTCGTAGTCGATGGCGCCCGTCTTGACATGGCGTCCGCCCTCGTTCCAGCTGTCGGAGTTCTGCAACACGGTGTGGAGCGTGCCGTCCGCGCCCAGCCACGCCGTCGCGCCCACCTCCCCGTTGCCGAGAACCATCACGCCGTTCTCGTCTTCCGCAGGCGTGTCGAAGACAATCGGCTTCGGCGCGTGCTCCGCCGCGCCCCATGCGACGACGGCCGCCGTCATGCACACTGTCGTGACAATCGCGCGTTTCACGTTCACGGCATGTCAGTCGTGAGGGGTTGGAGGTATGGCGGACCAGCCGTTCCAGGCGTTCATCGCCGCCTGGGGCGTGGTGGAGATGATGGCCGCCGCCGCCTGCACGGCCGCCTTCACCACTTCGTCCATCACCGTGCGCGAGGCGGGGTCGAACTTCCCGAGCACGTGGCCGATCACCTGCGCCCGGTCGCGCGCGTCGCGTCCCACGCCCACGCGCAGACGCGTGAAGAGAGGAGTGCCCACGCGCTCGATCACGCTCTTGAGGCCGTTGTGTCCGCCCGCGCTGCCACCCACGCGGATGCGGAGGCGCCCCACCGGCAGGTCGATGTCGTCTGAAATCACGAGCAAGTCCGCCGGCGTCGCGTTGTGGTAACGCACGACCGGCGCCACGGAATCCCCCGAGAGGTTCATGAACGTCATCGGCTTCAGGAGCAGCACCTTCTGACCCGCGAACAGGCCCGACGCCAGCTCGCCCTTGAACGACGCCGACGCCTGCCATGTCGCACCGATCTCCTGCGCGATGGCGTTCGCTACCTCGAACCCGATCGAGTGTGGCGTGTTCGCGTACTGCGCGCCCGGATTGCCCAATCCCGCAATGACTTTCATCTCTACTCCTTCCTCCACCCGAACACGGCACTGCCGCTGCCGGTCATCTGAACATCCTCTAGGCCTTCCGCCTCCATCTCCGCGATCGTCTCCGCGATTGCCGGATAGAGACGACACGCCGCCGGCTGAAGGTCGTTGCGGAACTTCCCGCAATCCTCCGGCCGGAACTCCGCATACACGCGCGCGGTGGAGGCATTGACGGGCGGCACACGCAACACAAACCGCTCATCGAATGGCCTCCCCATGGTAGGGCGCGCTCGCCGAGCGCGCCGCTCGCCCGCATCCCACACCCGCACCCGCTCCCCACGCCCCTCCATCAGCACCACGCCGCCCAACACGAGCGCAGGCACATCCGACCCCACCTCTGCGCCGATGGCGCACAACCGATCCTTCGGCAGTTTCAACCTCCACAACTCGTTGAGGCCGTTCAGCACGGCAGCGGCATCCGCCGACCCGCCGCCCAGCCCCGCACCTACGGGGATGCGTTTGACGATGCGGATGCGCACGCCGCGCGGCACGCCTGCCGCCGCGGCAAGCGCGCGCGCCGCGCGTACGGCGAGGTTTTCCTCGCACGGTACGCACGGCGCCTCCATGCCGTCGCCCGACATCTCCACCGTCACCTCGCCCGCCGGCGCGTCCAGCAGTTCCACGTCGTCGTGGAGCGGGATCTCCGCCACGACGCTTCGTAGCTCGTGGTAGCCGTCGGGACGCGTCCCGAGGACCTCCAGCGTGAGGTTGACCTTGGCGTGGGCGGCGAGGCGCATGGCTGGGTTAGAGGAGCTCGCTGTGCGGCAGGTCACCGACGATCGGACGCGCGTAGGCGAGGAACGCCTTCGTCACGTCGTGTCCGTTCGGCGCGATGAACGCGTCCGGCACGCTACGCGTGTACTTCGCGGCGTTCGCGACGGGCTGCGCCTCGAACGTGACGGCGTACTTCGCGCCCGGCTTGCGCACAATGGCGATCGTGCCTTTCGTGAGCGCGCCCTTCAGCGCGGCCTTCACGGCAGCGGCGCCGGCGGCGCGCGCCTCCTTCTGGTCGGTCTTCGAGGCAATGCCCGGGAACGAACGCTGGAGGTAGCCGAAGGTGTCCGCACGCACGCGCGAAACGCCCGCCTCGGCCTTCAGGTGCTTCGCGAGGAAGTCGCCGAGCGCACCGGTGCCCGAGAGCTGGAGGTTGCCGTGGGAGTCGCGTTCGCCGCCCGCGAACTTCTTCGCGAAGAGTTCGCCCTGCGCGTCGCGGATGCCTTCCGACACGGCCACCACGCAACGGCCCTCCTTCTTCATCACGGCCTGCACATCCTTGACGAATCCCTCAAGCGAGAACGGACGCTCCGGCAGGTAGATGAGGTGCGGACCGTCCCCGCGGTTCTCGCGGGCGAGCGCGGAGGCCGCCGTGAGGAAGCCCGCGTCGCGTCCCATGATCACGTCGATCTTCACGCCGCCGAGCGCGCGGTTGTCGAGGTCGTCGCCCTTGAGCGCGCATGCCACGAACCGCGCGGCCGAGCCGAAACCCGGCGTGTGGTCGCAGCTGCGCAGGTCGTTGTCGATCGTCTTGGGGATGTGGTAGCAGACGAGCGGGTAGCCCGCCTTCTCCGCCTCCTCCGCGACGATGCGCGCGGCGTCCGCCGAGTCGTTCCCGCCGATGTAGAAGAAATAGCCGACCTTCCGGCGACGGAACGCCTCGAAGATCTTGCGGCAGTCGTCCGCCGACGGCTTGAGCCGGCAGCTGCCGAGCGCGGAGCTCGGCGTGTCGGCGATGGCGTTCAGCTTCGCGACGGACGGCTTGCGCAGGTCCACGTAGTCGCCCGCGAGGATGCCGGCGATGCCATGGCGCGCGCCGAGGATCTTGCCGACGCCCTTCGCGGCGCGGGCGGCGAGCACCGCGCCGACGAGGGACTGGTTGATGACCATGGAGGGACCGCCCGACTGGGCGATCACCATGTTAACCGCGGATTTCGCCTTCATGTCTCACTCCCACTCGATCGTGGCCGGGGGCTTCGGCGTGATGTCCCACACCACGCGGTTGGCGCCCTTGACCTTCGTGGCGATCTTCTCGGCCACCTTCGTGACGAAGGCGAACGGCAGCGGGACGACGCCGGCCTTCACGAACTGGCTCGTGGAGATCGCGCGGATGGCGATCACGTAGCCGAACGTGCGCGCGCCGTTCTTCACGCCCACGCTCTTCACGTTCGTGTTGATCGCGAAGAACTGCTGGGCCTTCTTGTCGAGGCCGGCCTTGTGCATCTCGTCGCGGAAGATGAAGTCCGCCTGGCGGAGGATGTCGAGCTTCTCCTTCGTGAGCTCGCCAATGCAGCGCACCGCGAGGCCCGGACCCGGGAACGGCTGGCGCATGACCATCTCGTCGGGGATGCCGAGCGCCTTGCCCACCTTACGCACCTCGTCCTTGTAGAGGTACTTGACAGGCTCGACGAGTCCCTTGAAGAGGATGTCCTTGGGAAGGCCGCCCACGTTGTGGTGCGCCTTCACGGCCTTGTTGCCACCCACGCCGGACTCGATGATGTCCGGGTAGATCGTGCCCTGGCCGAGGAACTCGATGTCGCCGAGCTTCTTCTTGAGGTCGCGCGCGACGTCGGCGAACACCTGGATGAACTCGCCGCCGATGCACTTGCGCTTGAGCTCGGGGTCGGTGATGCCCTTCGCCTTGTCGAGGAACCGCTTCTCGGCGTCGATCTGGATGAGGTTGATGCCGAACTTGCCCTTGAAGACCTTCTTGACTTCCTTCGCCTCGTTGAGGCGCATGCAGCCGTGGTCCACGAACACGCACGTGAGGTTCTTGCCGATGGCCTTGTGGAGCAGCACCGCGCACACGGAGCTGTCGACGCCGCCGGACATCGCCAGCAGCACCTTCTTGTCGCCCACCTGGGCGCGTATCGCCTCAATCTCGGCCTTGATGTAGGCCTTGACGTTCAGTTTCTTGCCGACTTTCGCGGCACGTTCCTTTTCCGCCTGGTTCATCTTCTTCATTTTCTTATCCTTTTCGGTTGTTTAGGAATGGTTCAACGGTCAAATTTCATGTCCTTCATCTTCCGCTTGAGATGGACGCCGTCCATCACGCGGCCGCATTCGATGTAAACGTCCGCCAGTCCGAGCACGTACGCACGGTCCTTCCAGCCCGTCTGCACCGCCGCGTCTTCGGCGAGACGCACCGCACGGTCCGTGTTGCGCACCTTGGGCTTCCGCATGCTGAGAAGCTTGGCTGCGCGCAACTTCAAGGCCGGATCGTCCGGGTGCCGCAGGATGAGCACGTCGAGCACCCGCACGGCATCGTACTCGTGGCCGCTCGCCGCGCAGCACTCCACCAGTTCCAGGCGATGGGCGTCCGTCTCCGGATCAAGTTCGACGGCGCGGGCGAACACCTGGGCGGCCATCTCCATCTGTCCGCCCTTCTTCAGGCAGACGCCATAGTTGTGCACGATGGCGGGGTCGTCAGGGCTAATGAGCAGAAGCTTCTCAAAGCATCCCAAAGCGCCCTTGACATTGCCGGCGCGCAGGAACTGCCGTCCCTTCAAGTCAACCACGTCCACCAGCCCGCGCAACAGCGGATCGCGCGGACTGATCTTCGCCGCCGTCGTCCAGCGGGCGAGCGCATTCGTGGAAATGCCCTTGCCGATGTCGTCGAATCCCGCGAGGAACTCGCGCCGTGCGGCCTGCACGATCATAATGGCGTTCGTTGTCCTGGCAAAAACTTCGAATTCCGCACCTCCCTGCCGGTACCACGGCATCGGGGGAATGTAGTAGGGCGTGAGCACGGAGGCCCGCACGAAGGTGGCGTCTTTCTCGGAAAGCTCCCCAAGCGACTGACGCGCGTCCTTCCAGGAAACGGTCTGCCGCTCGACCACGGGGACCTCTTTCAGCCCCGGCTCGATCTCCACGTCACGTCCCATGTAGCACGTGAACACGTCCGACGGCGTGTAGATGCCCGCCGTGGCGAAGGCCTCCGCCGCCTTTTCGTTGGCAAAGAGATCGAATATCTTGTCCGCCGACACGTCCGCCGCGCCCGTCACGACGTAATCGTGCGCGCCGATGCACCACAGGAGATAAGGCCCGACCGCAGCTCGGAACTCGGAGAGAATGCCCTTCAGTCGCCCGCGCGACAACCGACGCGCGTCGATGTGCAGCGCCACCAGGCCGTCCGGCGCACGCGCCCCCACGATGCCGGGCCAGTCATTCGCCGTCGGGAAATCCGTCCCCTTCAGCCAGTCGGGCTGGGAAGCGACAAGCACGATTTCGGCCGCGGAGGAAGTGTTCGTAGCCGCCAGCACCTGCAAACCTGCCCCTTCAAATGGCTTGCGGTAGAACGTCGCCTCGGCGCCGACCACGCGCGCGGACTGCGCGGATGGTTTCAGAAGCATCGCGATGCAGGCCGGGTACAAACGCACATGGCGGAACCGATAACCCGTGTCCACGGGACGGTCGTCCATCGTCGTCACGCCGCCTTCGGGAAAGTCCGCGTCCGCACGATGGGCAATCTCTCCCGTTCCCTCATCCGCTTCGTCCTGCGCCGACGCGGACGCCACCGAACGGGCGCGCAGCCAAATGGTCAGAACGGCCGCCGCCGCGAGCGCCAGCACCCCTCCGATGGCAAGATACAGGATCAGCTGCGAACGCGGCGAATCTGGACGACGAAACCTCATCCCAGCGCCTCCAGTAGTTCATCCGCGCACCGCCCCACCACGCCACAGCGGCGGGTGACGGCCGCCCGCGCACGATCGCCATACGCGGCACGGCGCTCGGGATCGTCGAAGAAGCGCAGAAGCTCCGTCTCCACGGACGCCGCGCGCGCCTCGGGCGTGTCCGCGTCGGGTGTCTGCACGAGCGCGTCCGCCGCGAGCAGGTCGCTCATCACGGGACGGAAGTTCTCCGTATACGGCCCCACCACCGTCGCGACGCCGCAGAGGCAGGGTTCGATCATGTTCTGCGATCCGTGCTCGCAGAGGCTCTTGCCCACGAACGCGACGGAAGATATGCCGAAGAGCCCCATCAGCTCGCCCGTCGTATCGGCCAAGTAGACTGGTAGGGCACGCGCCCCGCGCGCGCCGCCAAAGCACGTATCTCCGCGCGACCTCCTCACGCACTCAAACCCTGCAGCAAGAATGTTCGCCTCTACGGCGTCCGCCTTCTCGAAATGGCGCGGCGCGATCACGAGCTTCACGCCGGGATGCTTCTCAAGGAGCCGCTTGTAGGTGTTCAGCATCACCACGTCCTCGCCCGGCCACGTGCTGCCGCCGAGCAGGATCTCGCCGTCGCCCACCCAAGCGCGAAGCTCCCGTTCCTTCGCCCCGTTGCGGTGCGCCACGTCGAACTTGAAGCTGCCGGACACGCTCACCGTCACCGGATCCGCCCCCGCGTCCGTCAGGCGCGTCGCGTCGAGGTCGCTCTGCGCGTAGATCTTCGTGAAGCAGCGGAACACCTCCCCGAAGAACCATCGGAGCGCCCTGTAGCGCGGCGCGCTGCGGTCGGAGATGCGGGCGTTCACGAGGTAGATCGGCACGCCGCGCTTCTTGAGCGCGCGGATGAAGTTCGGCCAGATCTCCGTCTCGGTGAGGATCACGGCGCGCGGCTTCACCGCGTTGAGGGCGCGCTTCACGCAACCGCCGAAGTCGAGCGGGTTGTAGATCAGCACGTCCGCGGGCGTCACCTCGCGCTCGGCCGTCTTCCAGCCCGTCGAGGACGTCGTGGAGAACACGAATCGGATGCCCGGCTTCCGTTCGCGCAGCGCGCGCATGAGCTGCCCCGCCACCTGCACCTCGCCCACGCTCACGGCGTGGATCGAGATTCGGGGTTCGTGGTTCGTGGTTCGTGGTTCGTGGTTCGCGGTTCGCGGTTCGTGGTTCGCGGTTCGCGGTTCGTGGTTCGCGGTTCGCGGTTCGTGGGAGAGTGCGGTGAGGATTTCGGGAGGATAGCGGCCGAAACGGTCGGAGAAGCGCGCACGGTAGCCGCCGCGCCGTTTCATGCGCAGCAAAAATGACGGCACCATCACCGCATAGGCGACGGCGAACAGCGCGTTATACAAAATCCATTTCATCTATTGAGGCTCAGCGCGGTTAGTATATCACATTTCGCCGTACCGGGTTAGCGTTGCCAGTTTTCATACTTCAAATCCGCGAACCTTGCAAAATGACGAATGTTCCCCGTTGCAAGCGTTGCGTCAAGGACAATCGCGGTGGCGGCAATAATGACGTCCGCATCGTCCACGCGAGTGCCCAGCCTCTCCTGTTCCGCCTTAAGCTTTCCAAACATGTGCATGATAGGACTGTTTGGATAGTAGATCGGAAAGTTCCGAAGAAGGTTCTCGGTCCTTATGCGATTGTGTATGGGGTCAGAGGATTTCTCCACGCCATAGTGGAGTTCGCCCTCGACCATGCCGGGGATGGCCAGCGGCGCTGTGGCAGAGCGAATGTGCGACAGGACAACAGGGTTCGCATGCAGGATTCCGATGCAGATGTTGGTGTCGAGGAGTATCATAGCGCCACCTTGCGTCCCTTCGTCCGATGCGACTCGATGTCGACGACGACCTCCCGTTCACTGCGCGTGTCGCGCCATCCCCCGGCGGCATCGAGAATCGCGGCCTTCTGGCGTTCAACGGGATCGTCGCTCGACGACGAAGCCCATATCGGCAATCCACCCGCAAGGGTGATGTCGATTATGGCGAGAATCTCCCCGTTGAGACTACGATGGTTTACTGCGGCGCGAGACCGCAGTTCGGACAACGTTGCATCGGGGATGCTCCGCAATGTCAAGTTAGCCATTTTCCTCTCCTAACTATTCTAGTGTCATTTTGGTGCTGGCGGTAGTATACCATAAATCCGCATTGCCGTGCGGAAACAAAGCCGAACTCATTTCGGAATTTTGACATTCTTGATCGGCTAGTCCTGCCTCTTTTCTTCCAGCTGGAGATGTTCCGTCTCCGCGATTCTTGCCATTCCAGGGGCAAGCGATACCAATACCCTTCGCATAGCCACAAAGGCATTCATCTTGATGTCGTATTTTGCGATATCAAGTTTGATGTTTCAATCATCGTCTTTCACGAAGTGTTATCAGACAGTCGATAATCCCCTCATAAATCGCTTGCGTTTCGTCAGTGTCAATGATTCCGTCCACCAACGACTCGTCTATGACCTTGAACATGGCTGCGAAATCATCCGGTTTCTGCCTATGAGCCATAAGCCATGCCTTCAGCTGACGGACTTCCTGCGGTTCGATTTTCTTGTCGGCGAGAATGTCGTTTACAAGCCCCTGAAACTCCTGAACCGTCTGCATTTTGACGCTGCGGGATTTACGCACGACTCCGCTTTCGGCATTCTTCCGAGCCTGTATCAGCTTCTCCTCCTCAGCAATTCGTCTGTCAAAAAGATGGTCTTGCGCCTTACGCGCCCGCTGCTCCTCGCGTTCGCGGCGACGCTCCTCGCGTTCCCTCTCTCTCTCCATAGCCTCTTGTGCTCTTCTGCGCTCGCGCTCGATCTTCATTTTCTCACGGTTTGAGCGAGAGGATGACAGAAAATCGAGCGGGCGGACGTCGATACGCCGTCGCCGCTGCATTTCGCTTACTCTCGCGAAATGCCGCCATATCATCGCCGACGCGGCAGACCTGGTTAGACCGAGCGGCACCACTCCGTTGTTGATACGGCGTATTATGGACAGTTGGCCCTCCGACGGCAATTCTGACTGTGCGACATCCTCCCGTGACGTGCGCACGCCGTGCCGTCTGCCGGGCAACCACACGCAGAGCACCGTCATCCCAATGGCGAACACGGCAAGCGCCGAGAGGTCTGCGCCTTCCGTCGTAGTCGGGAAGAATGGGAATACAAAGTCGTCGTCAAGGTCTTTGCCTCCTTTCTGCAGCGCCTCTTCGTATGCAGCCTGCACGTCAGGTTCATCGCGGAGCTTTTGGGGAATGCGGCGGTACTCCGCAATGACCTCCTCAGACCTCCCGTTGGCGGCGGCGTAGCGAAGACGGTGCAGATGCCTCTTCTCCCGCGCGGAATGAACGGAACAAGTGCCAAGTAGGGCGGCTGCGCACAGGACAACGAGCGAGAGGACAGACTTAACCACCGGACTCATTCGACAGCCTCGCTCTCCATATCATCCTCCATCGTCTGGACGGCATCGCCAAGTTCTATGCCGCCCTGCGAGGCGCGGTATTCTTTTGCGGCCATCGTGCGAGTGAAGGACGCCGTCGGATCGGTCTCCTGAACCAAACGCTCTATTTCATCAAGGGTGATCCTGAAGAACTCCTTTCTTCCGTTTATCTTGTTCACGCGGAATGGCGCAAGACGGTCGTGGAGGCGGGATTCAAGCCCCACGGCATCCTCGGAAAAAATGAAGCTGTGGATGTCAAACTCAAACGGCACGCTAGCGTCGCCCAGTTCGTCGACTCGGTCTTGCGGTTCCAGACGTCGGGTCATCCCGACCTTGAACACATCCGGACCGAACGAGCCGAGGTTACTGATGACGTACACCGTTCCGGCCTTGCCGTTCTGGCGCTTGGCAATCTCCTCCCTCTGTACGGCCACCTCCCCGAGATTCGCCTCCACCTTGAGCATCTGCGCATCTATCTCCGCAAGGGCGTTCGCCGTCTCCTCCGACTGCGCACCTGTCTTCTCCAGTTCCTCTTTGGCTTTTGCGGCAGCCTCCTCGCGCAGCGCACGCAGACGTTCCTGTTCCGCCGCGTACTTCGCCTCCTCCTCCGCCACGCGCCTCCGCTCCTCTTCTAGACGCATACGCTCCTCGCGCTCTTCGCGCATTTTCTCTCGGAGTGCCAACTGCTCCTGCTTTTGTTGCTCCTTCCGTAGATACCAGAGATACTCGACCTTCACCGCGTCGATGAATGTCTTTTCCAGCTCACCCAGAAACGCAAGGACCGTCGGAAGTATTGTTCGGTTGCCATCTTCGTAAAGTTGCTGTACGCGAAGCATCAGTTTTGCGATTTTGCCTATCGCCTCTTCCTGTGCCTTGTATCGGAGTTCCGCAAGTATCACGCGCAATTCAAGTTTTAGGTAGATAACGGTCACAGACATGAGCGACTTTATGGCCTTCGTTTGATACCTCGAAGAGAACTCCTCGCAGAGCGAATCTATCCTACGCGAAATCTGCCGTGACTCCTTCCGAAGGTCTGGTATGGACAAAGCCTTTATGTCTATTTCACCGATTGGGTCCAGAGCCTCCTGATCGGCCAACGCGGCCTCCGCATTCAGTACCTCGACAGGTTTGTCGCCAAGATGCATCCAATTTGCCAGACAGTATTCGACAGCCTCAAAGTTCTTCTTCGCCCTCACAAGTTTGTCGTTGATGGCCTTGTACTTCTTCTGAGCTTCATCGAATTTCTGTACGAACTCTAGAGCGCCGTCGCGGCGAGAGGTAAGTTCCGCTATCTCAGACTGGAGTTTCATTTCCAGGGCGGTCTTTTCCTGAAGTATCCGTTCCTGCTGCGCATTCCTCTCCGAAAGGTCTCGCTCGTACTCCGCACATTGGCGTTCCATTTCCTGCTCGAACTCCAGTCTCTTCGCCTCAATCTGTCGGTCTAAGTCGACGTTCTCCATTTCGATACGCTCGCGGTTCTCTGCAAGCTCGGCGTACCCATTGTCCTGGAACATTTTGTCAAGTTCGGCCGCATGGGCAATCGCAGAGTCGCGCTCTTTCCTGGTATTCGCAATCTCCTCCTCGACACGCCTGATTTCGCTTCTGAGATTTCTGTCCTCCGTGTCTACGCCGCGCAGCGACAGAAAAACGGCGACAACTCCAAGTAGCGTCCCTATGATGGCAACAGGGAGTAGCGACGGCGCAAACGCGGGAATGATGGCCGAAACTGCAGCCGCCCCCACTAGAACATAGTGCCACTGTTTCATGTTCTTTCATTCTCCTTTTCGGCATTGTGTCCACTGCGGACGTTTCCATCGAGTCGAGCCACGGCCTCGATTAGCTTTTCCAGTTGAACTCGTTGTTCCTGAAGCAGCCGAGCGCAGTCAGCCACATTCACTGCGCCGTCACGTCCGCCATTTGCTGCACACGCGTCCTTGGCGGCATTCTTCCGCGAAATGCATTCGCCAAGACCGGTCGTGATTATGCCTGTTGGGATGGCCACGGCGGCGATGCCGGAAAATGCTATCAAGGCGCCGAGGAAACGTCCGACAACCGTTACGGGGTATCTGTCACCATATCCGACGGTCGTCAACGTCGCCACCGCCCACCACAAGCCGGAGAAAGCGTTGCAAAACACGTCAGGCTGCGCATCGTGTTCGGCAGAATACATGAGAAGGGAGGCCAGCAGCATCAAAATGGCCACAAAATAAATCGAGCCGAGAAGTTCGCGTTTCTTCAAGACCACTACCTCCCCAAGTGATCGCATCGCGTCATAATATCGGTGCAATTTGAGTATTCGCAGAAGCCTCACCAGCCGGAGCGCCCTAAGCCCAAGAAGGGTTTCAGGAAGAAACATCGGAAGCCAAAACGGCAGAATCGATACGAAATCAACTACTGCCATTGGAGAAAGAATGTACTTTATCCGCGAACGGACAGGCCCCTTGTCTTGATAGAGAAAATCGGCGGTAACTATCCGCAATGCATATTCGATGGTGAAAACGACGGAAGCCACGGCCTCAACGCCCCAAGGATGCGCATCGTTCCAGGAGGTAGGTCGAATGTCGCCACGAACACAATCACCACGCTCGTAAGAATCAGCGCGGTAACAAGCCAGTCGAATATGCGACTCAAAACCGAATCGCCGTCATCCGGCTGAAGGATGGTGAATATTTTTCTCCGGATTCTCATGAAACTTCTCCAGCAGTTCCAGGTTCCCACTACGCCGCAGCCCGTTCTCCTTGTGGCGACGGTTGTTCTCGACAAACTCGTCGAACGAGACGGAGGCGTAGCGGGCGAGATCGACTTTGTCCGTCACGCTCCCTTAGATGTCCAGCGAGCGGACGTTGAGGGCGTTGTCCTCGATGAACTTGCGGCGCGGCTCCACCTCGTCGCCCATCAGGAGCGAGAACATCTGGTCGGCCTTCACGGCGTCGGAGAGCTTCACGCGCAGCATGTGGCGCTTCGTCGGGTCCATCGTGGTGTCGTAGAGCTCGTCGGCGTCCATTTCGCCAAGGCCCTTGAAGCGATAGATGCTCATGCCCTTGCGTCCGCGCGCGCGGATGGCCTCCAGAAGGTCGGGCAGGCTCTTCACCTCCTGCGTCACGCCGTCCTCCTCCAGCACGGCCACCGTGCCGGACTCGCCGAGGAAGTCCTCCACCGTGAAGCCCATCCCTTTCAGCGACTCCATCTGCTTGCGGAGAAGCGAGGAGCGGTACATCTCCAGCCAGCGGAATTCCATCTGGTCGGTGGGATGGTACGTCTCCACCTGCGTGGACGGGATGTCGATCGTCGTCTGCATCTCCTGCTGGAGGGCGGCGACGCGCGCCTTGAAGGCAGCCTCGTCCGCCGCGAACTCGACGATCGCCGCGTCGCCCGCGCCGCGCACGAGCGCGTAGCGCGGCACCACGCCGTCCGCGTCGCGCGCGTCCAGCAGCGCCTTCACGGAAAGTCCGCGCCGCTCGACGGCCTTGGCCGTCTCGTCGATCTCGGCGAGCAGCTCGAGAAGCCGGCGCGCCTGGTCGTTGTCGAGCGCCTCGCCGTTCGCGCGCTTCACGGTCATGTCGTCGAGGCCGAGGAAGAGGAGACGCGAGGTCATCTCGCCGTCGGTCAGCACGTATTCGATCTTCTTCTTGCGCTCCACCTTGTAGAGAGGCGGCTGGGCGAGGTACACGTAGCCCTTCTCAATCAGCTCCGGCATCTTGCGGTAGAAGAACGTGAGGAGGAGCGTGCGGATGTGGGCGCCGTCCACGTCGGCATCGGTCATGATGATGATCTTGTGGTAGCGGACCTTCGAGACGTCCCACTCCTCCGCGAAGCCGCAGCCGATCGCGGTGATAAGCGTGCGGATCTCGTTGTTCGCGAGCATGCGGTCGATGCGCGCCTTCTCCACGTTCAGCACCTTGCCGCGGAGCGGCAGGATCGCCTGCGTGGCGCGGTCGCGGCCCGACGACGCCGAGCCGCCGGCGGAGTCGCCCTCCACGAGGAACAGCTCTGTCTTGGACGGGTCGCGCTCGGAGCAGTCCTTCAGCTTGCCGGGGAGCGAGAGGCCGTCCATCACGCCCTTGCGCACGGTCTCGCGCGCCTTGCGCGCGGCCTCGCGGGCGCGGAACGCCATCATGATCTTGTTGACCACGGTCTCCGCCACGGCGGGGTTCTCCTCGAAGAACGTCATGAGCTTCTCGCTCACGATGGAGTCCACGATGCCCTGCACCTCGCCGTTGCCGAGCTTCGTCTTCGTCTGGCCCTCGAACTGCGGCTGCGGCACCTTCACGCTCACGATCACCGTGAGGCCCTCGCGCATGTCGTCTCCCGTGACGGCGTCCTTCTCCTTGATGCCGTTCTTCATCGCGCGGCCGTACTTGTTGATGGTGCGCGTGAGCGCGGCGCGGAAGCCAGAGAGGTGCGTGCCGCCCTCGATCGTGTGGATGTTGTTGCAGTAGGTCTGCTCGATGGTGGCATAGGTGTCCGTGTACTGCATGGACACCTCAGCCTGCACCGTGCCCGTCACGCCCTGCGCCTCGCCCTCGAAGTGGATCACGGGCGTGAGCGCCTTCTTGTTCGCGTTGAGGAACTCGGTGAACTCGTCGATGCCGCCCTCGTAGTGGAACGTCTCCTCGTGGTGGCCTTCGCCCTCATTGTCCCTGAAGTGGATCTTCACGCCCTTGTTGAGGAACGCGAGCTCGCGCAGGCGGCTGCAGAGGATCTCCCACTTGAACGCGTGGCAGCTGAAGATGGAGTGGTCGGGGAAGAACGTCACCTTCGTGCCCGTCTCGTCGCCGCATTCGCCGACGACGGTGAGCGGCTTCGTCACGTGGCCGCGCGAGAACTCGATGTGGTGGATCTTGCCGTCGCGCTTCACCTCCACCTTCATCCAGTCGGAAAGCGCGTTCACGCAGCTCACGCCCACGCCGTGCAGTCCGCCCGACACCTTGTAGTTCGAGCCGTCGAACTTGCCGCCCGCGTGCAGGATCGTGAGCACCACCTCGATCGCGGGACGGTGCTGCGTGGGATGCATGTCCACGGGGATGCCGCGCCCGTTGTCCGTCACGGAGAGCGAGCCGTCGGGATTGATCTGCACGTCGATGAGCGAGCAGTACCCCGCGAGCGCCTCGTCGATCGAGTTGTCCACCACCTCGTAGACGAGATGGTGGTAGCCTCGTTCGCCCGTGTCGCCGATGTACATGGCGGGGCGCTTGCGCACGGCCTCCATGCCTTCCAACACCTGAATGTTGGCGGCGTTGTAATTGCCTGCCTCCTGCGGCTCGGCAGGTTCTCCCTCGGTCGGCTTCGTCTCTTCTTCTGACATGGTTTTCCTTTTGCGTGTGCGCGCATATTATACCATAACGCGCGCGCGCGTGCGAGGGGAAAATCACATGCCTGGCCTCCTCTCCAAAACTATTTCCGCCACAAGCAGTATTGTATACAGCCTGTTTGCGGATTTACCCAGTACTGAATCTCCACGCCCTCAAGCGTGCCGAACTCGTCAAGCGCCAACTGTTTCATTGTTTCTTCAATCATTTTCAAACTCCTTTTCTGCCGCCCCCTAATAAGCAAAACCCGTGCCAAAGGACTATGACTCGCGCTCATGGCACGAATCGGCACTAAATAATCAAAAATAGCGCCCCGAAAAGTGCCTGCTCTAATGTCAAAAACTGACTAGTCTGGTAAAAACATGACCAGACCAGAAACAGTCAGATACGCGCCGCAAAGGATGGTGTGTGTCGGTAGAAGTACCCCTGCTGGACCGTGCAGGGCTCCAGTATCCGCTCGATCTCCGTGACGGCGTCGCACACGGTATCGAGGCTGATCGGCGGAATCTCCCGCCGTTCAAAGGCGCAATCGGCCCAAAACGAGTAGGACGGACTCGCCACCTGCAGACGGCGGCAGACCAGACCGCACACCGTCTGGACCTCGAACTGCTCCACCTCGGGACTCACGCGGCGGCTGTTCTCCCACCCCCGCTCATAGCCGCAACGGAGATGATGGCAGAAAATCCGTGCCAGCGCCTGCACGATCGCGGTTAAGACGACCGTATCCGGCGCGCCCTCCCGCGTGTGCAGCACGTACGCAGGACGACAGGGCACCGTGTCCCCGTCCAAGGGCAGCAGAATGTCCTCATCGCCCTCGCCCGCCACGCGGAGTTCGACGGACAGGCTCGGACCAGTCGGGAACGTGTCATGAGAAATGCCCCAAAGAGGCAGATTGTCCAAGAGCATCCGCAGCGTCTCGGGCGGCACGTCCGCCTCCGGATCACGCGCGGACTGTTCCGCCCACGACGACTCGAACCCGTCCGCGCGACCGGGGAGCACCTTTGTGTCCGATATGTCGTAGAGATACATGACCGGCGAAAAAGGGCGCAACGCGATGATCGGACACGCCCCGCGCTTCACGAACCGGCCGAGGGCCTGCCACTTCCGCGGCGTGAGCACGTAGCGTGCGGAGGGGCGCTGCAAAGCGATCAGCAGCGCGTTGTGCGGCGAATAGTCGCGGAAATGGGCGATGCGCGCGAGCAGGTGAAGGAACTTCGAAGGATGCTTGTATTCGTCCACGACCGCCAGCAGCTCGTCGACGCCCCTCCGGCGTTCGCCGTCTTCCTGCGCGAACTCGAACAGCTCCTGCTCGAAATGACGTTTTCGACGTGCGCTCATGTTTTCTCCTCGAATCTCGGTACATCGCCCACGCGGACGCGCCAGCCCTGAGCGCGCGACGCGGCGACTTCGTCCAGCCGCGCGAGGTACACGCCCACGAGCGGATGCTCCGCCGCGAACGGCGTGAGCGTCGCCCGGACGTCGTCGAGCTGGTCGATGTAGTGGAGGTTGGGCGCATAGTCGCCCTTCTCCACGTGCTTGTTGATGCTGCGCACCGCCTTGAACAGGATCTTCTCGGCGCGCTCGATCTGCTTCACCGCGCCGACCGACGCGGCGGGCGCGGACACGGGGACAGTCCCCTCGTCCTCCTCCAGACGGAACACGTTCGCCCCGTCCACCTGTTCAACTTCAATCACGCGCGGACGCGTCGTCACCAGGCCCCGGTCGTCCAGCACGCGCGAGACGTTCACCACGACCGTGCCGTTCTCCAGCACGGCGCGGCGGTGGTCGCCGCCGTGGACGTGTCCGCACACGACGAGGCGCGGACGCGCCCGCCGGATGGCCTCCGTCAGTTCCAGACTGCCGCGATGGCGCCGGCGGCGTCCGTCCGCGTCGAGGTTGTAGCCGTCGACGAGCGGCGGTGCGTGGGAAACGAGGATGTCCAGCCCCTCGGGGATTTCCGCAAACGCGCGCGTCAGCGCCTCGGACGACCCCGCGAACACGCCCCCCTTCTGGTACGGCGTCCGGGCGACGCCGTAGATCTTCAACCCCGCCGCCTCGCACGTCCGCGCGGCGGGATCCGCCGCCAGTGGATCGAGATAGGCGACGTTGTCCGGCCAGCGGATCTCGTCCGCGCGTCGCTCGGCAAAGAGATCCTGCTCGCCCGGCACCACGCAGAAACGCACGCCGGGGAACGAGGCGCACCAGGGACAGAACACGTCGAGCACCCATCGCACCGACTGTTCCACGCCCCGCGTGCATCCATGCTCGGTGAAGTCGCCCGCGACCAACACGAGCGCACAGTCGCGCACATACCGTTCCAGTCCTTTTAGGCCGGTCGTATGCAAGTCGGAGATGGCGAGAATCTTCATCCGTCACTCGCGCGTGAACGTCACTCCCAGCCGAGCCTCGCCCGACGCGTCGGCCTTGACTTTGAACGTGAGCTGCGAACAGCCCCTGTTCGGCGAATCCCACTCGTTCGGCCCCTTGGCCGGTGCCACGGACCATGCCCCCGTATCGCGTCCCGTCTGGGCGAGACGCATCGTCTGACCGCCCTGTTTCAGAACAACCGTCGTGCCGTCCACCTGCGTCTCCGCGTGCGTCAGCATGCTCCAGCGCACCTCGCCGCCCGGACGAAACCCGCGCACGATGTCGTTCAGCACGTAGCGCTTGCCGTCGGCGGACATCTTGCCGCCGCGCAGCACCTCGGTCGCGTTCGTGTAGAGCGAGGAGAGGTCGATCGCCACTTCGCTGGGCGGCTCCGTGCGGACGTGCACGAACTTGGCGCTCCCCTTCACGTCCTGCTGGCAGCCGTCGAGCATGAGCACGTTGTGTCCCCAGGTGCTAAGACGGAAGATCTTCCACCGGTCGGAGTCCTGCGCGGAACTCCAGAGGTTCATGCCGCGCTTTTCGACGCCGTAGTAGCCCTCGGCGCCGAGGTCGACCGCCCAGCGCACGCCCTTCGTGTCCAACACGAACGACCCGGCGTCCATGTGGCCGTGGGGACCCGAGGGGCTGCCGCCCTTCAGGCCCACGAACAGAGCCTCGTCGTCGTTCCAGCTCGACCGCTGGATCGTGATCGGCACGGGACCCTGCCCGTCCCACACGAGCGGCAGACGCGACGGCTCGCTCGATGGTGGCGGCGTCTCGATCCAGAACAGGACGAACGGGAACAGCCGGTGCCCCTTGCGCACGATCCCCTTGTCGCGCCGCGCGGCATACGCCTTGAAATTGGCAAGTTCCTGGTAGCGCAGGACGTCCGGGGACTTGAACCGTTTCGCAAACCACCAGAGCGCCGGGTGGGTACCGCGCCTCCCGGCCCCGCCGTCCGCATAGTTGAAGGCTTGCCCGCTCGGACCCGTCACGATGTCGGGATAGAATCCCGCCTCGCGGAAGCCCGGCTTCGACGCAAGGCCGAAATCGCTGCCCAGCGTGCCCTCCAGGAGCGCGATGGCGATGACATTGAAGTGCATGCCGTAGCTCCAGTAGCCCGGGCCCTCCGGATAGTTGCCGTTCGGGGCGAGCGCCTTCATGGAGATGGGGAGGTTGTCCACGGCGCGTTGCACGAAGCGGGCCGCTTCCGACGGGTTCTCCTCCGCGAGCGCAAGCGCGGCGGAAAGGATGCCGGCGTGGCAGACCTGTCCCCAGTTGTTGGATGCGCGGATCCACCACAGCCTCATAAGCCCCGCCTCGAGGCCATGGCGGCGCAGACCGGCGGCGATTTCCTTGCGCGTCGCCTCGTCGAGGTCGTTGTAGAGCCAGTCGTAGCCGATGGCGACGGCGAGCGACATCTCGCCCACGTCGAGGAAGTGGGACGGATTCCAGTCCTCGAACGCGCAGACGGCGCGCAGCTCCGCGACGGCGCGGTCGAGGTGCGCCTTGTTGCTATAGAGGCGATACGCCATGGCGAGCGTGGCGATGCGGTAGAGCGCGGTGCGGCTCACGGTGAGGAGGCGCTTGCCCTCCTTGATGCGCTCGGACGGCGGCGTGGGCACCATCATGTCGGCGATGGCGCGCACATGTTCCGCGGCGAGCTTCACCAGTTCGTCCGATTCCGCGCGCGCCTTGATACGCGCGAAGCCCGCGTCGTCCGCGAACAGGCGCGGATGCGGCTTCTGCGCCGCGCGTTCCACGGCAGCGGCGATCTCGGGACGTGCCGCGTCCGGCATGTCGTTTGAGTTCGGCCTGCGGGCAAATGCCGCGCCCGCCAGCGCGGCGAGAGCGAGGGCCACAAGTGCTTTCTTCATGACGATTCCTTTCACAGGCAGAAATTATACCAAAAATTCCTCGTTCTGATAGACGTGCGTCAGCGCAGTTCGAACTCGACGAGCACGGGCGAGTGGTCGGAGGCGTCGAGCGCCGCCTGGTCGGTGCCGATTTCGTGCTTCAGGCCGTGGACGCCCTTCGTGTAGAGGACGTGGTCGATGGAGTTCTCGGGCTTGTCGTAGTCCGGCGGACGAAGCTTGCCGTGGTACTTGCCGTCCGCGCCGCGCTTGGGGTCGCCGTGGTGCGAACAGTGCGGCGAGCGGACGTCCGCCGCGTCGGCGGCATTGACGAACCCGTTGCGCTCGAACACGCCGTGCGCGAGCGCGCCGGGCTTGGCGTTGAGGTCGCCGCCGCCGATCACGGGCAGGTCGCCCCATTTGTGGCGGAGCTCCGAGAGACGCCACATGATCTGCAGGGCGTTGTACTCGCGGATCGCGTCGCTCTCCGCGCCGTTGCCCTTGTACCAGAAATGCGTCGCGAACGCGATGAAGCGCCGCTTGTCGGACTTGTCCTCCAGCACGGCCCACGTGACGCTCTTCTCCGCGCCCATGCTGACGTGGAAGAAGTCGAGTCCCGAATCAAGCAGCGCGAGGCGGTCCTTCCTGTAGAGCAGCGGCTCGTGGTTGATCCAGCGCGGCTTCATCGGACCCTTCGCGCCGGCGCGGCGCATCGACGCCTCCTCGTCACCGCGCACGATGCCGTAGTCGGCGGAGAGGTTCTTGAAGAGGGAGCCGTTCCACCAGTTGGGCGTCACCTCCTGGAGCGATATGACGTCCGGCGCGTACTGCCGGATCGTGGACTCGATGGCGGCCTCGCGTTCCCCGACGGGGTTCTTGAAGTAGTCGCCCCAGATGTTGAACGAGAGGAACTTCATCGGCTGTCCGGCCGATGCCGCCAGGCATACCGCCGCAGCCACACACAATGATGTTTTCTTTTTCATAACCATTCCTTTCTCTTGCCTATGACTTGTTGAGACAGGATTACAGGATTTGCAGGATTTACAGGATTTTTTGATTTCATAATCTTGTTAATCCTGATAATCCTGTAATCCTGTCTAAAAAACTCAGAAGTCATCCTCATTTACATTCCCGTGCGCATCACGGGCAGCTGGCTAGCAACTAAACACTGGTATCTTCAGCGTTTCGCCGCCCTTCAGCGCGCTGAGGTGCGCGTAGACGCCGGCCACGGTGGTGTTGAGCGCCGTCGCCACGTCCACGCACACCTTGTGCCCGGACACGAGGATCGCGCGCAGGAAGTCATCCGTGAGATACGGGTGCGAGCCGCCGTGGTGGCCGTTGTTATTCATGCCGGGCGGCAGACCCGCACGGATGAGCTTGAGGTTCTTGACGATCGAGTTGTCGCCCGCGAAGCGGTCGTTGCGGAAGCAGCCCATCGTGCCGAAGCAGCGCCCCAGCTCGCCGTGGTAGCCGGGGAAACCCCACGCCACGGTCATGCGCGCGCTTCCGCCGTCGCTCGTCTTGAAGAACGCCACCTCGCTGTGGAACGGGTTGCCGTAGGGGTTCTTCCGCTCCTTGTAGACCGGATGGTCGCTTGTCGTGCCCACGCAGGAAACTTCCGTGAAGTGTCCGTGCGTGACGCAGGTGTAGAATCCGTTGGAATGCGTGGGATAGTACTGCGGCGGCAGGCCGATCCGCCAGCCCTTGTACGAGCCGATCGACTTCCAATTCGGATCGGAGTGGTGGAAGTACTCGCCCTCTGTGTAGGCGAGCTGGCCGAACCCGCCCGCCTCGTAGATGCGACGCATGGCGATGGCCTGCGGACGGAATGCCGTCGTCTCGAAGAGCGCGTAGACGCGCCCCGACTTCTTCACCGCCTCGACCATCTTCGGCGCGCGGTCGAGCTGGCGTTCGCCGAGCAGCGCGGGCACGGCGCTGCAGACGTGGTAGCCGCGGTCGAGGGCGCGCAGCACGAGGTCCGCGTGGCTCGCCGCGTCCGTGGCGATGAACACGGCGTCCATGTTCTTGCCTTCCTTGTCGATCATCTCCTCGGCGGAGGGATAGGTGCGCTTCGCGTGGACGACCTCGGCGAGCTTCTTGCAGCGCTCGGGGTCGAGGTCCGTGGCCGCCACCACCTCCACGTTCGGGTGGTCCTGGAAGGAGAACACGGCGCCGAACGTGCAGACGCCGTACCCGGCGATGCCCACGCGCACCTTCTTGTCGCTGAACGGCTCCCACGGACCGTCCGTCTTCGATTCGAACGACTCGTCGAAGCCCTGGATCTTGCCCACCGGCTCCTGTACGGCGGCCTTCAGCCCGGACGCCGCAATGACCGCGGCCGATCCGATGAAGAAATGCTTTCGAGAGATGTCCATGGTTGTTGCGCTCCAATCTCTTTTGCGGCTTTTGCAAATGCGCGTTAAAGGCTGAAGATGGGTATCTTCAGCGTCTCGCCGCCCTTCATCGCGCTGAGGTGGGCGTAGACGCCGGAGACCGTCGTGTTGAGCGCCGTCGCCACGTCCACGCACACTTTGTGCCCGGGCACGAGGATCGCGCGCAGGAAGTCATCGGTGAGGTACGGGTGCGAACCGCCGTGGTGGCCGTTGTTCTTCACGCCGGGCGGCAGGCCCGCGCGGACGAGCTTGAGGTTCTTGACGATCGAGTTGTCGCCCGCGAAGCGGTCGTTTCGGAAGCAGCCCTTCGTGCCGAAGCAGCGCCCCAGCTCGCCGCTGTAGCCCGGCAGGTTCGCGGCGCGCGTCATGCGCGCCGAACCGCCCTCTTCCGTCTTGTAGAACGCCACCTCGGAGGCGAAGGGGTTGCCGTAGCGGTTCTTGCTGTATTCGGGCAACGTGCCGCGCGTGCCCACGCACGTCACCTCGGTGAACGCCTTGTGCGTCATGCAGGTGTAGAAGCCGTTCGAGTGGGTGGCGTAGTACTGCGGCGGCGACGCGACGCGCCAGCCGTTGTACGAGCCGATCGGATGCTTCGGGTCCTTCAGGTGGAAGTACTCGCCTTCCGTGTAGGCGAGCACGCCGAACCCGCCCGCCTCGTAGATGCGCCGCATCGCGATGCACTGCGGACGGAACGCCGTCGTCTCGAAGAGCGCGTAGACGAGCCCCGACTTCTTCACCGCCTCGATCATCTTCGGCGCGCGGTCGAGCTGCTCCTCGCCCCAGAGCGACGGGACGGCGCTGCAGACGTGGTAGCCGCGGTCGAGCGCGCGCAGCACGAGGTCCGCGTGGCTCGGCGCGTCCGTCGCGATGAACACGGCATCCATGTTCTTGCCTTCCTTGTCGATCATCTCCTCGGCGGAGGGGTAGGTGCGCTTCGCGTGGACGACCTGCGCGAGCTTCTTGCAGCGCTCGGGGTCAAGGTCCGTGGCCGCCACCACCTCCACGTTCGGGTGGTCCTGGAAGGAGAACACCGCGCCGAACGTGCAGACGCCGTAGCCGGCGATGCCCACGCGCACCTTCTTGTCGCTGAACGGCTCCCACGGACCGTCCGTCTTCGCCTCGTTCGACTCGTCGAAGCCCTGGATCTTGCCAACCGGATTCGGCGCGGCGGCCTTTAGGCTCGCCGCCGCGACAACCGCGGCCGATCCAATGAAGAAGTCCTTTCTTGAGATGTCCATATCAGCTCCTTCTGCGTTCGTTTGCGCACCATTATACCATCCCGTGCCGTAATCCGCCACGCCTCTTTGCGCACGAAAATCTTTCTCTTTGCGCACGGCTTATGCGTTAGGCCCGGCGCCGTACCCACTCGCAGAAAAAAGGACTGGCAAACTTCCACTCGCCCTTGAAATGATATACATGGCCTACATCCACAAGACGCAACAAGGACTTCTTCACCGACGAAGCGTTGTGGCTCCCGGCCGCGTAAAGAAAGTCGTCTGAACTCACATGAGCGCCACCGACTGTCGCAAGGGCGCGCAGCACCTTCCTCTGCGGAATGGTCAACAACCGCAGATACGTCTCATACGACCCTCCCTCGTGAGCAAAGACGTACTTGTATGCGGCATTGAGCCTTGATGCATCAACGACATCTCCGTCCTGCGTGACCGACCACAGGGCATCGCAGAGTTCCTGCACATCTCCGGGCACACCGTCTAGCTTGGCCGTCAACATCCGCACAAAATCCCGGTCTACAGACCTCTTGGCCATCCTGAAACGTTCCACCAGAAAGTCCACGAACGGCGCTTCAGCTCCTTTTCGAGCTGCGGACGCGCGCAATAATGGTCTCCGCCTACGATGCACCCGAACTTGAAAGGTTCCATCTCCATCTCCTTGAATTATACTCCATCGATTATACCATTTGGCATAACGTAGGTAGTATAACACAAAACACGTCGCGATTCAACCGCCTGTAACGTGTTTGATAGTTTGATGGTTTGATGGCCGGCGGCGATCAGCGGAAGAGGAAGTACGTGCCGAGCGACTGGATGCACTCGAGCGCGCCCATGTCGACCAGGCCGTACTTGACGCGCGGGTTGCCTAGCACGTCCGTCTCGCTCGCCTGCCCTGGCAGAAGGATCCCCTTGTTGAAGCAGGGCGATTTCGCCCGGAGCATGTAGGCGGTCCAAGGCGCAGACGCTCCTTCCACACCCGACTGTGTCCCGTCGACAGCCGTGAACATCGGATCCTTGTCCGTTCCGCTGATGCACCCCGTCTGGTTCGCCACCGTGCCATTCCGCCAGAAGGAGTTGACGGCGGAATGCGTGCCCATCTCCGTCACGCTCCAAACGACGGAGTTCGTCAGCGTCGCGCGACTGACGTTCGAATTCCCGTACGTGTTGTTCCAGACCGTACAGTTGACGACGGGGAGAGGTTCACCATCGTACGTATCGTTTGCGCCAATTCCACTCGCCTGACTCCCGTCCTTATTTCTGTTGCCACACACAATATCTCCGTAATGCGCTCCACGCGCGTGGGCGTACCTCTGGGCAAGGTTCCACGACACGATACAGGTGCGCGACGTGGAGTTATAGGTTGCGCCACCTTCAACATTGGCAGTGTTGTTCGTCATCACGCAGTTCTCGAAATAGCTGATGCACCCGGCGCCGCCGTACTCGCTTCTGTTGTTGCCGAGCACACAGTCCTTTACGAGCGGACAGTTGTAGGCACCGCCGCCATTGCCCGTCGCGGTGTTGCTCGTGATCCGGCATCCCGTCAGGCTGCTCCTCGCCGCACCCGCACCGTTCTTGACACAGGTGTTGCCAGTGAGCGTTGAATCGAGGACGTCGCAATACGCCACGCCACCTCCGGCAGCGAACGTTCCGTCAAGCGCATTATTTCCCGCCAGCGATACGTAGTTCGTGCAAATGACGGAATTAGAAATCGTGCAACGGAATGCGCCGCCGCCCATCTGGGATGCCGTGTTGCTGATGACCGTACAGTTGAAGAGCTGGCAGTACGCCCGCGCGGTGAACGACGTAGACACGCCAGCTCCACCGCCGTAAGGAGCTTTATTCCAGCCAATCAGACAGTTGTACGCTTTGGTGGGAGCCTCCCTGCCGCCATCGACACCACCGGCGATGCCACCACCGGACAAGCCCGCCGTATTGTTCGTGATCACGCAGTCATAGAGTGTGGCGTTGTATATACCGCCCCCCGTTCCCTCCCCGTCGCCAGATCCTATGTTTCTCACCGTGTTGTTGCGGATCACGCAGTTGCGCCACACACCGCCGCGGCTCGCTCCTTTGTAGCCCACCGAACAGTTCTCCACTATGCAGTTGGAGGCCGTGTATGCCTGCACATGCTTGGCGCCGCGGAGATCATCGCCCATACAGATTCCCGAACCTTGATAGGAAGTATAGCCGCCGGAAATGAGCAGATTTCGGATCACATGTCCTCCGTACTGCAAGTAGAGAATGCGCATCCCATCCGCAGGCTTACCGATGAGGCGCACATCCTCAGGATTGTCACTCTCGCCGATGAAGGTCAGGTTGCTGACTACCGTACTCGTGCTCGTTTTCGGAATGCGGATATAGGATCCTGAACCGTAACTGTTTACTTGGCTCTTGGTCTTGTCGAGGTTGTAGGTGCCAGGCGCAAGATACATCGTGTCGCCTGTATTCATTTTCTGCGAAGTGGTGATCACCTCGCCGCGATCCGTGGGCGACGTGCCGCCGCCCGTGCCGTCGGGAGACGCGTACCAGTTCGTCGCCGAGGCGGCGGATGCAAGCAACGCGACGCAAATGAAAGCGGAGCGCTTTTTCATCGTTTCTCCTTGTCTGTCTTGTCAATCAAATCTGTTTTCGCCTTGTGCAGTTTATTCTACCATTTCCCTCCGCTGGCAACTACCCGCATTTGCGCATGAAAATCTTTCTGTTTGCGCACGGCGGGGCTTTACAGTCCAGCGGCGTTCTGGTAGACTTGCGCCATGCATCCAGCAACCACAGACACGCCGGTTGTCCTTGTCACCGCCAGGCTCAACCTGAAAGGCGGGCGTTCGGGCCTTCGCGGCGTTCTCGACTATGCGCGCCGGCACGGGCCGTGGCGCTGCATGTTGCTGGAAGGGCGGGAGGGCGAGCAGCTGCTCAACCTCAAACGGCTCGGCGTCTCGGGCATCACGGCGCACTATCTTTCCCCGCGCGAGGCTGCCCTCGTCGCCTCCCTGCGCATCCCCGTCGTGCTGCGCGAGCCGCCGCCGGAAATGCTGGCACACGGACAGCCCCTCGCGGACGCCCCCTGCGTCAAGAACGACTCGTACGGCATCGGCGCGCTGGCGGCGGACTACTACCTCGCGCGTGGCTACCAGGCCTTCGCCTACGTGGGCGAGACGCTCGGCATGTACTGGTCGGCCGACCGGCGGCAAGGCTTCGCGGACACGTTGAAGAAGGCCGGCTTCGGCTGTACGGTCTACGACACGTTCAGCGCGCGCGAACGCCACAGCTGGGACGCTGAGCGTCCGCGCATGATCCGTTTCCTCCAAAAGCTCCCCAAGCCCACGGCGATCTTCGCCGCAATGGATGGACGCGCCCGACTCGTGCTCGACGCCTGCGCCGAGGCGGGGATCGGCGTGCCGGAGGAGATCGCCGTCCTCGGCGTGGACGACGACCACATGCTCTGCGAATCGACCGTGCCCACGCTCTCCAGCATCCGCATGGGCAGCTTCAAGTGCGGACAGAAGGCGGCCGAGATGCTGGACGCCCTGATGCACGGCCGTTCCGTGCGGAAGAAGAACGTGGTCATGGAGCCGATGACGGTGGTGACGCGCGAGTCGACCGGCTACGATGCGATGCGCGACCCGTTCCTCGCGCGCGCCCTGCGTTTCATTCGCGCGCATGCCGCCCAGCGCCACGTCACCGTGGCGGACGTGGTGCAGGCGGCTGGCTGCTCGCGACGGTACGTGGAGCAGCACTTCCGCGCGCAGCTTCACGCATCCGTTCGCGACGTCATCCTCCAGACGAAGCTGGAGCGCGTGCGGACGTTGCTGGAGGAAAGCAACTTTTCCATCGGCGAGATCGCCGCGCAGTGCGGCGCCGTGAACGAGAGCCACCTCGCCGTACTCTTCAAGAAGGCGACGGGGCTTTCAATGCGCGACTACCGCAAACAGAATCGCGAACCCGCCGACGACTAGCGGGCCGCGTGCGTGAAGGATTCTCAACGCGCGACGACCGCCAGCCGATCCAAGTCGGGCATCCAGGCCGTCGCGTTGAAGAGACGGATCGTGTGCACGCCCGCCGCGAGCGGCACCGTCACCTTGACCGTTCCGATCTTGCCTGCCGTCCCCGGCGTCGCGACGCGCGTTGCCACGCCGCCGTCGATCGAGAGGTCGAACGCGCGGTCCTCGGGCGCGGCGTAGTCGAAGGCGAGGACGTACTCGCCCGCCGCGTCGACCTTCACGTCCTTCCAGACGAGATCGTTGGACGCGCGGTTGCCGATGTAGCGCACGTACACGCCGCCCGACGCCTCCTTCATCTGGTCGGGGAAGGCCGTGCCGGCCTTCGTCGCGTCCCAGAGTTCCTGGTAGTCGGTGAGGAACGCCGTCTCCGCCTCGTAGACCGTCCGCTGCAGGCGCTTCTCGGCGTCGAAACGGTAGAACTTCGTCGCATGCGGCGCGACTTTGACCGAGACGTGATCCGTGAAGCGCCCCACGTCAGCCATCTCCACGAGGTCGAACGCGTCGACCGCCCCGCCGAGGTCGAGCGCGTCCGCGCGAACGGTGAACTCGTGTTCAGCGTCGGAACCATTGTAGAGCGCCACGTAGCGCGAACGGCCGAACTTCTCGCAGGCGTCCTTCACGAGGATGTACGCCTCGCCTTCGCGCGCGACGACGTACCCTTGGAGACCGAGGTCGTTCTGGTTCATCGCGAGCAGGTAGGGGTTCGTGATGAGCGCCTTCGTGGAGGCCGGTATGGTGCGTACGTCGCAGCCGATTAGGAGCGGCGAGGAGAGCATGCACCACATGCCGAAGTGGGTCACTTCCTCGTCGGGCGTGAGGCCCGTGTCGCCGTGTTTGCCGAAGATCGACTTGACCGCGCCCTTGAGCTGGCCGACCTCCAGCATGTCCATGTCGTTGTAGTGGCCGGGGCGCGCGTAGGCGCTCAGGTAGAGGTTTTCGCCGATGAGGTCCTTGACCGACTTCCAGTTCGCGCGGATGTCCTTCGTCGTGCGCCACGACTCGGCGATGTCGGCCGCCCACGTGCCGGGGAACGCCCAGCGGCAGAGGTTGAGACGCACGTCCGTGCGTCCCGTCGCCTTGATGGCGTTGGCGATCTCGGTGTAGCGGATCTTCTCGTTCAGCTTGAGCTTGCCGCCGCCGCAGTAGTCCACCTTGATGAAGTCGAAGCCGAGATCGTTGAAGTGCAGCTTGCAGTCGGCGGCGTCATGTCCGTAGAGCCCGGCACCCACGCCGCCCTTGTCCTTGCCGCCCGAGCCGCTGCCGCCCCACATGCTGCCGCACGTGTCGGCGCCGGCGTCCGAGTAGATGCCGGCCTTCAGTCCGAGCGCGTGGATGCCATCCACGGTCGGCTTCATGCCGTTGGGGAAGCGCTGTGGATGGAAGCGGAGGATGCCGTCATCGCCGTGTCCCCAGAAAAAGCCGTCGTCGATGTTGACGTAGGTGTAGCCCGCCTCCTTCAGGCCGTTCGTCGCCATCGCGCGGGCGGTCTCGAGGATGATCGTCTCGGAGATGTCGACTCCGAAGGTGTTCCAGCTCGACCAGCCCATGAGCGGACGGAGCTTCGGATCGCGCGCGGGCGGGATCTTCGCCGCGTCCAGCAACCGCGCCGCGCGGGCGGCGACCTCGTCACGGCCCGCGCCCTCCAGACGGCACAGATTCACATATGCCTTGCCTGCGGCGAGGTCGATGCGGATGCGCTTGTCGCATTTCGGGCATTCCCGGAATTCGACGCGGGAATCCGCGGCGTAGGCACCTGCCGCCACCGCGGCGGCGAGGAATACGAGAGATGTAAGGGTTGTTCTCATGTTGCGTATTCTACCATGTTTGACGCTTTGATGTCAATCGTCGCGCTGGACGAACGACCGCAGCCGACCGATCGCCTCGCGCAGGCGATCCCCCGAGACGGTGAAGGCAATTCGTATGAAGTCGTCGAAGTCTTCGCCGTATGCCAGCCCCGGCACCACGGCCACGCGTTGCGACCTCAGCAGCTCGTATGCGAACTTCTGCGAATCCATCCCTGTCGCCGAGATGTTGACGAACGCGTAGAACGCGGCGTCGACGCCGCCGAGAGACAGTCCGGGGACGGAACGGATGCCGTCCACGACGATTCGCCGCCGCGCGTCGTACTCGCGCAGCAAGTAGGACGTGTCCGTCTCCGGACCGTACGCGGCGATCGCGGCATACTGCGACGGGAGCGGCGCGCAGGCGTTGACGTTTTCCTGCAGGCGCGTCATCATCTCGACGAGCGGACGCGGGCCGATGGTAAAGCCCAGCCGATATCCGGTCATCGAGAACTGCTTCGAGACGGCATCGATCACCGAGCAACGCCCCTTCATCTCCGGCAGGTCGAAGATGCTCAGATAGGGGATGCCGTCGTATACGAGCGACCGGTAGACCTCGTCCGAGATCACGAAGAGATCGCGTTCCGCCGCAATCGCGGCAATGCCGCGCACGGCCTCCTCGCGCAAGACGCGTCCCGTGGGATTGTTCGGCGAATTCACCACGATCACCCGCGTACGCGGCGTGAGGACGGCGCGGATCTGCTCCGGGGAGACGGAGAAGCCATCCTTCTCCAAGGCCGGCACCGTGACGGGAACGGCGCCGCACAGTTTCGTCACCTCCACGTAATTCACCCAGCAGGGCGTCGGGATGATCACCTCGTCCCCCGGCTCGACAAGCGAAAAAAGCTGCTGGAAGATGGAACCCATCGCGCCAACGGTGAGGATGACGTCATCCGCCGTCACGTCGCGTCCGTACCGCGTGCGCTGGTAGGCGGCCACCGCCTCGCGCGCCTGCTGCAAGCCCGCGTTCTGTGAATAGCGCGTGTGGCAGGCGTCTATCGCCGCGCATGCCGCTGCGCGCACGTTCGCGGGCGGCGGCACGTCGGGATCGCCAAGCGTCAGGTCGATCACGTCCCCGCCAATCTCCTTCGCCATGTCAAAGAGGCGGCGCGGTAACGAGGGCGACATGCCGAGCACGCGTTTCGTCAACTTCATCATGCTTTCTCCCATCCATCAAGAACGCCTGCGCGCTCCGGCAGGATGCCGGGATCGAACACGGGATCGCGTCCCGCCGCGCGCTGTGCGATATAGTCGTCGAAGAGCCGTTTCACGTCGCCACGCAGCAGCCAAAGCGTCGCCACGTTCATCGCCACCATCACGCCCATCGTGAGATCCACCGCGCACCAGGCCTGGTCGAGCGTCACGAAACCGCCGGAAAGCACCGCCGCCGCGGAGAGCACGCGGTAGGCGGCGAGCGCGGTGCGGCTTTGCGTGAGGAAGCGCACGCCCGTTTCGCCGTAGACGTAGTTGGAGATGATGGTCGAGTAGGCGAAAAGGACGACCGCCCCCATCAGAAACCAGGCGCCGAACGGACCGAGATGCGCCGCCATGGCGCGGGAAGTCAGCACGATCCCGCCCTCGCCGAAGTCTTCAGTCTCAGCCAGCAAGATGATCGCCGCCGTGCAGGTGCAGACGACGAGCGTGTCCGCAAACACCCCGAGCGCCTGCACGAAGCCCTGCTTCACGGGGTGCGAGACGTCCGCCGTCGCGGCGGCGTTCGGCGCCGATCCCTCGCCCGCCTCGTTCGAGAAGAGTCCGCGCCGCACGCCCTGCATCACGGCCACGCCCACGCCGCCGCCGGCGACCTCCCTCAATCCGAACGCATCGGAGACGATCAGCTCGACGATGCGCGGCAGCTCTCCCAGGTGCGTCAGCGCCACCCATGCCGCAAGCGCGAGGAACCCCAGCGCCATGAACGGCACCAGGACGGACGAGATGCGCGAGACGCGCCGTACGCCGCCGAAGAACACGGCGACCGCCAGCACAGCCAACACCACCGCGGTCACGCCCGCCGCCACGCCGGTACGCTCGCCGAGGATGCCGCAGATCGCATTGCTCTGCACGATGTGGCTCGCCATTCCCTGGTTCAGCACCAGTACAGCCGCGAACGCCACGCCCATCGGCGCGCACTTGAGGCCGTACTTCATGTAATAGGCGGGGCCACCGAAGAACGACCCTTCGCCACGACGCTTGTAGAGCTGCGCCAGCACGGCCTCGGCAAACGCCGTCGCCGCGCCGAAAAGCGCCATCACCCACATCCAGAACACGGCGCCGGGACCGCCCACGGCGATGGCCGAGGCCACTCCCGCCAGGTTGCCGGTCCCCACGCGCGCGCCGAGCGACACGCAGAACGCCTGAAACGACGATATGCCCAGCCCGTTCCGCCTGACCGACTCGCTCTCGCGCCCGAACACGGCGAACATCGTCCGCCATTTCCTGAACTGGAATCCCCTCAGGAGGACCGTCAGCCCGACAGACGTCCCCACGAGCAGCCACAGGACGCACCAGCCCCACAGCGCCTCGTTCGCCGCCGAAACATGTTTGAACAACGCATCGATCATCGTCCGTCCCTCTGTCCGAGTTTGAGGATTCGGTTCATGGTCTGGTTCTCCGTTGATGACGGTTCATGCCCTACGACTCGTAGACGAAGTCCCTGCGTCCACATGCGGCGCAGGTTGCCGTTTCAATGCCATGTTGGTTTCTCATGGCATGATTATATCATAATTCTCATGTCCCTGCGGCACGAACACATGCCATTGACAGAATGGCGGGTTATGGTACAATGGACATGCACATGAAACTGGAGGACTGGGCATGACGAACAAAAAAGCGATGGCATTGTTCCTGGCGGCGTTGGCGGCGGGAAGCCTCTCGGCCACGACGCGCACATGGATCGGCGGCACGGGCACCAAGGTGTGGGGCACGGCCTCGAACTGGCAGAACGGCGCGGTGCCGGGCGACGGCGACACGGCGCAGTTCAACCACACCTCCGGAACGGTCACGTTCTCGGCGGCCGTGACGTTGCCGGCCAACATCGTGTTCAACATCGCCAAGGGCGGGACGGTCAAGTTCACGGGCGTCGTCTCGGGCGCGGGCGGCGTCACCCGGAGCGGCGGCGGCGGCGACCTCCAGTTCACGAACACGGGCAACACCTACGACGGCCCGACCACGGTGACGAGCTCGACCATGCGCTTCGCCTCGCTCGCCAACATCGGCGCGGCCTGCTCGCTCGGCAAGCCGACGACGGCGGAGAAGGCCACGCTGAACTTCAACGCCGTCGTCCGCCTGAACGGCAACGGCACGTACGTGACGGACCGCCCCATCGTCCTCGGCAGCAGCGTGCAGCTCTACATGGACGGCACGAGCCATCTCACCGTGAACGGGCCGTATTCGGGCAAGGGCTACACGCGCGGCACCGGCACGCTGACCATCAACACCTACCTGGGGCCCTCCACGATCAACAACTGCTCCCGGACGGACCTGGGCGTCACGGAGCTCACCTGTCCCACGAACGCCTTCACCTGCGGCATCTCGATCGCCGACGGCATCATCCGCGGGCCGACGCTGGCGAACAAGGGACAGCCGTGCGCCTTCGGCGTGGGCAGCGCGATCACCATGGGGCAGAACAACTGGGCGACCACGGGGACGCTCAGCTACTACGGCACGACGGACGCGACGTGCGACCGCGACATCACGATCTACGCCTTCACGAACAGCACCCCCACAGCCAACCACTGGGGCGGGCGCTTCCGCAACGAGACGGCGGGGACCTGCCTCACGGTCACCGGCACGCTCGCGGAAAGCCGCAATTCGAACTACCCGCAGTCGCTGGCATCGCTCTTCCTCGGCGGCGCAGGCGACGGCGTGTTCACGGCGCCCCTGCCGGGACGCATGGCCTTCTACAAGGAGGATTCCGGCACATGGACGATCACCGGCGCGCATACGGCCTCTGGCCTCATGCGGGTGAATGCCGGGCGGCTCAACGTCGACGGCTCGGTGCCGGCGACCTGCACGGCGCCGACGAAGATGACCGTGGACGCCAACGCGACGCTCGGCGGCACGGGCGTCGTGCACGGCACGACGGCCGTGCTCGCCAAGGGCCGCCTCGCGGCGGGTTCGGCGGACCGCTGCGGCGCGCTCACGTTCGACGGCGAGTCGGTGTCGATCGCCGACGGCGCGAAGCTGCTTTTCAAGGTCGGCGCGGACACGAACGACGTGATCGTCCTCGGCAACGGGGCGATGTTCGGCGGCGCGGTGGAGGTGGACGTGTCGGTCCTCGGCGCGGCGGCGATCGCGCCCGGCACGTACACGCTCATGACGTGGGGCGGCAGCTCCGCGCCCACGGCGATCGTGCCGAGCGACACGGTGCCCGACGGCACGACGTTCGCCATTGAGGGCAACGCGCTCATGATGACGATGGCGGACACGCAGTCGCTCACGTGGAAGGGCGGCGCGGAGGCAGAGGCCGCGTGGGACACCACCTCGCCCAACTGGCTTGCGGGCGCGGCGGAGGCCACGTTCGCGGAGCAGGATTTCGTGACGTTCGACAACGCGGGCAGCACGAGCCCGACCGTGCGCATCGACGGAACCGTGCATCCTTCCGCCGTGGTGGTTGACGCGGATGCGGTCGCCTACGCGTTCACGGGCAACGGCGGCATCACGGGACACTCCTCGTTCACGAAACGCGGCACGAACACGCTGACGGTCTCCACCGCGAACAGCTACACGAAGCCGACGACGATCGAGGCCGGCAGGTACGTGCTGAACGGCACGCTCGACGGCACGTCCATCACGGTGGCGCATCAGGCCTCGCTCGACCAGCGCGCCGATGGCGTGATCGCGGGCGACGACATCGCCATCAATCTCGGCTACGGCGACCACTATCTGCGCGGCACGAACACCTTCACGGGCACGGTGCGGTTCGACACGCGGAACCACGGCCTTGAATTCGCCCAAACGAAGAACGTCTACCTGTACCTGTCGGGGTCGAACGCGCTGGGCAAAGCCTCGTCCGTGACGATCTACGGCTACAGCGGCGAGAACAACCACTTCCCGAACCTGACGCTGACGGACAACACGTTCATTTCGGGAACGACGTTCGTCGCCGGCAACGTATCCGGCCAGCGCACCTACATCGCCAAGAACTCGTCCGATGCGAACGTCGGCTGGCACGGCGACATCGTGGGCGAGAGCGGTGCGGGGTCGGGCGCCGCGCTCCAGATCATCAACTGGGGCAACTCCTCGAACGGCGCGTTCGAGATCGGCACGCCGGGCGGCACGAACGAGATGCGCGGCAAGGTCGCGTCCTTCAACTTCCGCGGAAGCGGGGTGATCAAATGCTACAGCCGCATCGCGTTCAACGGTGGCACCTGGCCCAACCGGAACGACTCCGGCACCGCCATCCTCTATGCGACGAACAACTCGTTCGGAGGGATTACGCTCTCGCAGGGCACGTTGCAGACGGGCCGGGCGAACGTGATTCCTGCGAGCGCCGCGGTGTCCATCGGCAAGGATTTGGACGACAACTCGTTCTCGACGCTGAATCTTGACGGGTTCGACCAGACCTTTGCCGGCTTCTACGAAAACTTCGTCAGCCGGACGAAGCACGCGAACCGCGTGATGACGCCGGAGGGCAAGCCCGCCACGCTCACGGTGAACGGTTCGTCAAACCGCTCGTGGGGATCCTCCCATTCGTGGATCCAGGGACCGCTCACGCTCGTGAAGGCCGGCTCGCACAACTTCACGCTGAACGGCACGAACACGTACACGGGCGCGACGCTCATGCAGGCAGGCACGCTCACGCTCAACTCGGCGAAGGCGCTCGGCGGCACCACGAACGTGGTGCTGACGGGCGGCACGCTCGTCGCGAACGCGAGCGGCGCGCTCAACGCGGGCGGCACGCTCACGGTGCCGAACCCGGCGAGCGGCACGCTCTCGCTCGCGGACGGCACCACGCAGACGGTCGAATGGCTGGTGATCAACGGCCACCCGCAGCCGGCAGGCGTCTATTCAAAGGCGAAGGCGGGCGCGGAATCGCGCCTCGCGTTCCTCGCGCGCGGCACGGGGAGCGGCACGCTGCTCGTCCGCAAGGGCGCCGGCGCCGTGCTCATCCTCAGGTGACACACGGGGAGATTTTGACAGGATTCCAGGATTTACAGGATTAACAGGATTATTT
>JAFRSR010000106.1 GCA_017427485.1 Kiritimatiellia bacterium | reverse complement strand
CCGTGGCTGAAGCCCATGCAGCCCATCCCGACGGACGAGACCGTGAATTTTCCGAGATTGCGAATTGTCATTGTTTTGTCTCCTTATCGTATGAAGTGCATGGGCTGCCAGGGTTCCTGCGGTGTGCGGGGGACTGCGTCGCCGTGCTTGAGGTTCTTCAAGAGCCACGCCATGTTGCGTCCGAGGGTGCGCATCGTCTGCATTCCCTCCGTGTCCTTCTCGCATTCGCCTTCCTCACGTCCGAACACGATGTTCCAATACTGCGAGGTGACGACAGGGCAGTTCAGCATCTCGAACGGCATGTTCATGCACTGGTACGCCGCCGTCGAGCCTCCGCGACGGCACACCGCGATGGAGGCGGCGGGCTTGCATTCAACATGCTTGCGTCCTGCAACGCAGACGCGTTGCCATACCGCCATGAACGCGCCATTGGGCTGGCCGTAATAAACGGGCGCTCCGACCACGAACGCATCGGCTTCAGGCAGTTTTTCGACGATGCGGTTGGCGACGTCGTCATCGAACACGCAGCGTCCAAGCTCCTTGTTCATGCATTGCCAGCAGGCGACGCACCCGCGCACAGGTTTCTTGCCGATCCAGACGGTATCGGTTTCAATCCCCTCGGCGGCGAGGGTGTCGGCGACTTCCTTGAGCGCACGGGCCGTGTTGCCGTTCGCGCGCGGGCTTCCGTTGATGAGCAGTACTTTCATTTTCCGGCTCCTTTACTTGGCCGTGATTCTCTCGGTGACGAACGCTTCAAGCGCCGCAACGCTCGACTTGATCGACGAGCCGCCGAACGCCTTGGGCGCGAGAACCGTCGCCGCATCGCCGACGGTCTCCGCGAACTCCTTGCCAACGCGCTGCATTCCGCCGCCGCCGTGCGTCTGGAAGAGGCAAACCTTCTTGCCCTTGAGCGCGTCCTTGTTCTACGTCACCCACGTGCGCACAGGCGGCGCCATCGTGCCCCACCAGTTCGGCGAGCCGACGAAGACGAGGTCATACTTCGCGAGGTCGAGTCCCTCGATCGGCTTGATCGGGCGGAGCTTCTTGCCGTAGCATTCCGGCTTCGCCTCGTCACAGCACTTGTTGAAGTCGCTGTTGTAGGGCGTCTCGGCCTTGATCTCGAAGAGCGCCGCGCCCGCCTTCTTCGCAATCGTCTCCGCCGCGAAACGGGTGTTCCCGCTCCACGAGTAATAGATTACCATGCATTTCTTGTCCATCTTCCTTGTTCCTTCCTTGCTTGTTTCCTTGCCGTCTGCGGATTCTTTCGCGCAGCCGACGTTGAAGAACGCCGCCGCTCCTGCGAGCGCCAGCGAGCCTTTCACGAATTCTCTTCTGTTCATTTTGCTTTCTCCTTGAGTTCCTTGACCATCGCGACGGGATTGTCGAAACCTTCGACAGCCTGCTCCATCGGACAGCTGGCAGTGAGATTGTGGTTGAGAATCTTGGGAACGGTCTTGTCCGCGCCGGACTCGATTCCATGCGCCTTCAGAAGCGCCGCCGCGTCTGCGCCCATGATCGACGCGTACACCCGTTTCACCTTGCCGACGACGCAGATCGCCGCCGCCGCGCGTCCGACGACCTTTGCGACGACAAACGTGTGTGCAAGCTTCCCCTCGTCGAGGAGCTTCAAAAGCGACTTGACGCCGAATCCCGTCTCCTTGCCGACGATCACACCGTCTCGCGCTGCGACGCACGACGCCCCTCCATCGATGAGCGCCTTCATCTCTGCGAGGAGGCCTGCCTCGTCCATCGGACGGACAATGCGCTGCCTCTCGAAGCCCTTGACGAAGATCGCTGGCATCGGCCGCGCCGGGCAGACGTGCTCGCACGCGCCGCATCCGATGCACTTGCCCTTGTCAACGACGGGAAATCCCTCGACGACGTGGATCGCGCCGACGGGGCATTTCCGCGAACAGGCCGTACACTGCACGCCCTCCGTTTCGCGGATGCACAGTTCGCGTTTCCATATCGCATGGCCGACGTGGACATTCTTGCGTTTGACGCCGTCGAGCGGACGTATCGCGCCCGCCGGGCAGACTTTGGCGCACTGCTGTGCGCATCCGGTAAGGCAGTAGCCGTGACGGAAGTCCATCTCCGGCTGCCCGAAACGTTTGAGGCTGGTCGAGACAGAGAGGCATCCTCCGCGACAGTTCGCGATGCAAAGTCCGCAAGCAACACACTTCAGGTTGAAGTCGCTTCGGTCAACCGCGCCGGGCGGAAGGGCAGGGACGGGACGTGCGGGCACGCCAGGCAGCGAAACGTCCGCGAATCCGCCGTCCGTCGTCTTTTCCGCCGCCTTGACCGCCGCGAACACGGCCACGCCCTTCAGCGCATCGCGGCGCGTGACACCTCCATCGACGAAAGGCACAGGTTCTTCTTCTTTCTTCTTCTGCGCGAAACATGCCCGGCAGTTGCCGCAACCCTTGCCGACCTTGTGTACGCAGACAGACTTCTTTGAAAGAAGATTGAAGAGCGTCCCTACGGGGCACACCCAGTTGCACCAGATACGTCCCTTGCCGAGCGCGGCAAGAACGGCGACGAGCGCAAAGAGCCCGACTCCCGGCCAGAACAGCGTTAGCGCCTTGCCATAAATGGAGTAAGGCGTCACGAACCACGCGACCGCGCCAAAGCCGGTCAGGGCCAGCACGATGGCGAGGGCGAGTACGGTCCAACGGACGATCTGTTGCGCCTTCGTCTCCGGAAGGCGCGTGCAGACGCGGCGAACGTGCGTTTTCGGATGGAAGAGCCAGTTCACGGCAGTCTGTATAATGCCCAGCGGACATAGACACTCGCAAAAGAGCCGCCCTACGAGCGGAGTCAGCAAAAGGACGACGAGGAAGGTGATCGTCGCGGACGGCTGGATGCGGCATGCGAGATATGTCGGCGCGCCGAAGAACGCGGCGGTGACGCAGCCGAGCATCGCGGCGGAAATCGCTATTTTGAGCGCTTTTTTCATCGTCCGGCCTCCTCGTTCTTAAGGGTGTCGATCCACTTGTCTATCATGGCAATTTCCTTGGGAATGTCGATTGATTGCGGACAGTGCGGATTGCATCTGCCGCATCCCGTGCAGTGTTCCGCGCGGCGCAGCTCCTCGGGTATGGCCTTTGCGTACATTTTCAGCGTTTCGCGGGCTGTTGGCGACGTTGGCATGGAGAGGATCGTGTTCCTGAACGTGAGGATCGACGGTATGTCGAGTCCGTAGGGACACGGCATGCAGTACTGGCAGCTGTTGCAGGGAATCGTGTTCAGCTTCAGCAGGGCCTGCGCCGCGCGTTCGAGTGCGGCGAGTTCCGCCTCGCTGCACGGCTTGAGCGGCGAAAACGTTTCGACGTTCTCCTCGATGTGTTCCATCCGCGTCATGCCGGAGAGAACTGTCATCACGTTCGGGAAGGTGCCGCAGAAGCGGAGCGCCCACTTCGCGAGCGTCGCCTCGGGGTCGAGCGGCGTCAGTTCCTTCGCAAGCGCATAGTTGTAGCGCGCGAGGCGTCCGCCGAGAAGGGGTTCCATGATGACGACGGGAATCTTCAGCGCCGTGAGACGCTCGTAGAGGTACTTCGCGTCCAGGTTGCGGTCGTTCACCTCCTTCGCATGCCGCCAGTCCACGTAGTTCATCTGGATCTGGCAGAAGTCCCACTTGTATTCGCCGTGGTGGTCGAGACACCACTCGAACGCCTTGGGATCGCCGTGGTACGAGAAGCCGAGATTGCGGACGCGCTTCTCTTCGCGCAGTTTCACGCACCAGTCGAGTGCGCCGTTTTCGAGGTAGCGTTGGGAGAAAGTCTTAAAACCGCCGTTCCCGATCGCGTGCAGAAGATAGTTGTCGATGTAGTCCGTGCGGAGAAACCTCAACGAGTCCTCGAACATCTTCTTGCACGTCTCCAGAGGATACTGCTGCGGCGCGAAATTGGAGAGCTTCGTCGCGATGATGTAGTCGCCGCGCGCGTAGCCGCTTGCCGCGAGGGCACGACCGAGCCGTTCCTCGGACTCGCCCCGGCAGTAGGCGGGCGACGTGTCGAAGTACGTCACGCCGTGGTCGAGCAGATACTTGATCTGCGCGTCGAGCATTTTCTGGTCGATGCCGGAGGACGAGTAGCCGGTCTTGACCCATGAGTTGGCGTGGCCGCCGTCCACCGTCGGCATGCGCATCGCGCCGTAGCCGAGCAGCGAGACTTTGCGCCCGTCTTTTGTCTGTCGTGAGGTCATCGTGTTTCCTCCTTGCCTTTTCGGTCGTTCACGTTCATGTACGGGGCGAGGATGGCGGGGAGCTGGAGCTTTGCAAACCGGCTGACCCACTCTTCCGGCTTGAACTTCGCGTCGCTCATGCACCAGCACGTCATCATGCCGTAGAGCTCGCACATGAAGATGTGGACGAGGGTTTCGACCGGCGTGGACTTCTTGAGCAACCCGTCCTTGACCGCATCTTCGAGAAACGCCGTCAGATGTTTCAGGTCATAAGAGTACTTCCCGCCGCACATCTCGCCCGGCGAATCAGAGGGGTTGATTACCTCGCGCACCCACTGGCGGCAGAGCTCCGCGCCGCCGCACGTCACGCCCTCCATGAATCCCTTGAAGTAGAACGCCAGCTTCTCGACGATCGTGCCGTTGTGCTCGCGCGCCTTGCGGTCTACGTCGCTGAACCACTCCTTGCAGCATTCGAAGATGATTTCCTCCTTGCGCTTGAAATAGACGTAGAAGGTGCCTTTCGCCACGCCGCAGGCGTGCGTGATGTCCTCGACAGACACGTTGGCAAAACCTTTCTTCTCAATGAGGGAACACGCCGTGGTGTATATTCTCCGGCGCGTTTCCTGCGCGTTTTCCTGCCGCTTTGTCACTCGATAACCTCCTCTGGGATGAAAGACGGCGAGCATTGTATCACATCACCGACCGCAAGTCAATGACTCCGAGTCAGTTTTTTGTCCGACTGCCAATCGTCACTTGGTTACAATTCCTTTATGATGCGGGCAGGAACGCCGGCGACGACGGTGCGCGGCGGCACGTCCTTCGTCACGACCGCGCCCGCGCCGACGATCGCGCCTTCGCCAATCGTCACGCCTGGACAGATCGTCACCCGTGCGCCGAGCCACACCTTGTCGCCAATGACGACAGGCTTTGCGAACATCCCGCCGCGCTTCTCGGGATCGGGATCGTGGTTGAGCGTCGCGATGATCGTCTGCGGCCCGACCAGCACGTCGTCGCCGATCGTGATGCCGCCCTGGTCCTGGAACTGGCAGCCGGCGTTGATGAACACGCGCTTGCCGATCTTCGTGTTCTTTCCGCAGTCCGTGTGGAAGGGCGGGAACATCCCGAACGACTCGTCAATCTCGCTTGCCGTCAGCTGCGACATGAGCGCACGCACTTCCTCGAGCGTATGATACGTGCCGTTCAGTTCGGCCGTAATCTTCAGCGCCTCCTGGGAGAATGCGTGAAACGCCTGATGAAGCGCACTCCCAGCAGGAATGTACTCCGTCTCGGCCATCGTCTTTCTGAATTCTTCGACTGTCATATCTCATTCCTCAAGTTTGAATATTTCACGCAGAGGCGCGGAGAGGCAGAGTATGCAGAGGTTTTTGCCACACAAATCTTAATCATTACTCTGCGCTCTCGGCCTCTCTGCACCTCTGCGTGAGAAACACTCACTTCAGGTACTTTCTGTAGAACGCCTCGATGCGGTCGAAGGGAATCGCGCCCTTGCCTCCGCCGTCATAGAGGTCGCAGTGCGACGCGCCGGGAACGATGACAAGTTCCTTGTTGTCGCCCCTGAGCATCTTGAAGGCATCTTCGCCGAAGTAGCGGCTGTGCGCCTTCTCGCCGTGCAACACCATCACCGCGCTTTCGATTTCGTCCGCGTAGGCGAGCAGCTTCGCGTTGATGAACGAGAGGGCGGACGTCTTGTTCCAGCCGCCGTTTGAGTTGAGCGAACGCGCGTGGTAGCCGCGCGGCGTCTTGTAGTAGGCGTGGTAGTCCTTGACGAACTGCGGAGCGTCGTCCGGCAACTTGTCAGGAACGCCGCCGCCAAGCTCATACGTGCCAGACTTGAAGTCCTTGATCCGCTGGGCGTTCATCGCCTCCTTCTTCGCCTGGCGCGCCGCCGCGCTGTCCTCCTTGTCGAAGTAGCCGTTCGCCGTCACGCGCGTCATGTCGTACATGGTCGAGGCCACCGTCGCCTTGACGCGGGTATCGACCGCTGCCGCGTTGATGGCGAGACCGCCCCATCCGCAGATTCCGAGAATGCCGATCCTCTCCGCGTCCACATCGTCGCGCGAGATGAGATAGTCAACCGCCCCCTGGAAATCCTCCGTATTGATGTCGGGCGAGGCCACGTAACGCGGTGTGCCGCCCGACTCGCCCGTGAAGGACGGATCAAAGGCAATGGTCAGGAAGCCGCGCTCCGCGAGCGTCTGCGCGTACAGTCCGCTCGACTGCTCCTTCACCGCACCGAACGGGCCGGAGATTGCGATGGCGGGATAGCGGTCACGCGGGACGCGTGACCCTACCGGCTTGTACACGTCAGCGGCAAGCGTGATGCCGAAGCGGTTCTTGAATGTCACTTTGGCGTGTTCCACCTTGTCGGACTTCGGGAACGTCTTGTCCCACTCCTGCGTGAGCGAGAGGGACGCGCTTGCCGCGTCCGCCGCGCAGACTCCACCAGCGGCCAGGGCCGCAATCGCAAGTTCTTTCAGCATCTTCATTCTCCTTGTTTATCGCGCCGTAGCCCGAAGGGCGTAGGCGGATTGTTTGTTGTTGACCTATTGAGGCGAAAACAGAAAACGCTCCTAGTATAACCTGTTCCGCCGATAATAACAAATATCGATTTCTTATCAAATGCCATAATTAACGTTTATGGCATTCGTACCTTCCGCCATCTTCTGCGCCACACTTGCGTTCTCATGGCAGTTTATGCTACAATATGACCCAACTTGGTCAAGTCATAAAAGGAGAATGCAGATGGTCGCTGAAATGCAGCTGCCTACAGTGGTGCGCTCTATCGCGGAGGCGAAAGCGCACTTCTCCGCCATTGTCGATGAGGCAAGCGGAGGCAAGTCGTTCATAATCTGCCGCGCCGGGCGTCCGCTCGTGACAATCATGCGGTACGAGCAGCCAAAGCCGATTCGCCGCCCGGGTTCCCTGAAGGGCAGGATCCGCATCGCGGATGATTTCGACGCATTGCCGGACGGCTTTGAGGAGGCGTTTGGATGAGATACCTTCTCGACACCCATGTCGTTTTGTGGTGGTATCTCGATTCAGCGCAGCTGAAGAAGGAGCATCGCAGACTCATTGCCGACGGAGGCAACGAAATCTACGTCAGCGCGGCGGTGATATGGGAAATAGAAGTCAAACGACGGAATGGAAAGCTTGACTGTCCGCCAGATATGATGGAGCGCATCAAGGCAGACGGATTCAAGATTCTCCCAATCATGGCAGAGCATCTTGTCCCCTTGCGCACGATTCCGCCGATCCACAACGACCCGTTCGACCGCATCATGGTGTGCCAATCGATGGTCGAGAAGATTCCGTTGATTTCATACGACAAGAACGTAAACGCCTATTTCGAGTGATGCTTGTCGTGCCGCTCCGCTGTTCGAACCCGCATTGATACCTGATTGCTGCCAAGCGGCATATTTGGCAAAACATGCTTTTCATTGAAAGCCTTCAATGCAACATGAAGAAAAACGTCACTACCGTACAAAGAAGATCATGGAGAAATTGACATGAAAATTGATGGCAACATACTCTACGCCCCGTGTCCGTGCGGAAGCGGAAAGAAGTTCAAGTTCTGTTGCATGCAGACCGTTCGCGACTATCTCCCTGACAACCCCACGCAGGCGGAGGTCACGACGGAAGTGCGCAAGGCCATGCAGCCGTATGGGATGGTTAACGACATTGATCCCGTTGAGGACCGCGAAGCGATAGACCTCATGCGGCGCGGCGTAATGGAGCGCGACAAACGCAATCTCGATGAGGCGCTGCGGCTCTTCCGCAAGTCGCGTGAAATGAAGCCTAAGCTCTACACGTCGTGGAACAACGAGGCGACGTGCCTGTGGGAGTGCGGACGCTTCGAGGATGCCGTCAAGGCGCAGAAGGACGGTCTTGCGCTCTCGTCCGACTGCAATTCCTTCGGCTGGGCGCAGCTCGCCGAGTTCCAGTATTTTCTCGGGAGGGACGAGGAGAGCGCGGAATCGCTCGTACGGGCGATGGCGATTCCACCCATCACGGACGACTGCGCGACAAAGGTCTGTGCCGCTCTCGCCCTGCAGAAGCGCCACGCGGACATCGTGGAATACGCAAGGAAATCGGGTTTCGACAAGTCGGCATGGGTTGCGTTCTACTCCGGCATTGCAGCCATGAACACCGGCGACAGGGAGTCCGCGCGCCGGCTTCTGGAGATTGCGGATGACGGCGGTGCCGGAGGCACGCTCGCGGATGACGTGCAATGGGACATCTCGGACGGCGAGAAGGAGTCGGAATGCCCGTTCGGCGAATGGCAGTATTTCACGGTGGAATCATACGAGGCGGGAGCCCTTGCCGGACGCGCCATGGCGGAACGCCGGTCGGAACACGAGAACGTGGTGTGCGACCTTCTGGAGTTCATGCTCGCGGAACGGTGCATCGCAAAGAAGGATGCATTGGAGGCCATCGGGTCGTTTGGAGGGCGACGCTCCAAGCGGCTTCGCGAATGGCTGGCGACGACGGACGCTTTTGACGAAGTGTCGAGTGAATTCGATCCATGCGAGTCGTCCGGCGACGAAATCGCGGCCCAGAAGATGCTGGCCGATCTCGGCTTTGAGGCCGTCACCCTTGACGAGTCTGTCGAACCCGGCGAGAAACTTGAAGGCGAGGACGACAAGATTTTCCGCGATGCCATCGAGAACTACAAGCACGCCCGCGTTGGATCGAAGAAATGGATAAAGGCGCGCGATACGTTCAAGGATGTCTATGAGCGTCATCCCGAATTCTTCCGCGCGGGGTTCAACTACGCCACGATGCTGCAGGAGGAGGGTGAGATTTCGGGCGTTGTGAAAGTCGCCGAGAAGATTGCGTCGGAGCATCCGGAATATGCGTATGCGCAGGCGGCGCTGGTGCGCGCCGCGATCGACGCGGGAGACCTTGCCAAAGCGGAAAAGCTCGTGCGCGGATACCATCCACCCGTCAGGATGCATCCGCTCGAATACCGGGCCTGGCTTCGTGCGCAACTTGCGTTCTACGTCGCGGTGCGCGACGACGTCCGGGCCGACAACACCGAAGATGCAATTGACAGGATAGAACGCGAATTCGGGCTTCAAGCATGAAGGATTTCAGGCGATGAGAAGCAAGAAGAAGGCGAAGGCGTTGAAAGAATCGGGCGAGAAGATTCCCAAAAATTCTATCCACCAAGTCTCCACGGCGGACGGATATGGCAAGTTCAAGATCGAATTGCTCGGCACGGGGATACGGTACGTCATTGTGATTCCTGACCATATCACGCTTGCCAAGGTCCACGAAATCATACAGATGCTCTTCAAGTGGGACGAAGACCATCTTTGGGATTTCCGAGACGAGTGCGGGCGACGATACATGGACGAATGCGTTTGGGGCGTTCACGACGATGTTATTGAAGACTGCATTCCGCCATCAAAAGCGATCCTTGCCGATGTGCTTTCCATGCGTGGGGACAAACTCATCTACACGTTTGATTTCGGCGACGACAACAGACACATCATCACGCGGATGGCCGCACCCAAGGCGCCTGGTTGCTATTGCGTAAAGTCGGAGTACGCGCCATCTCCCGAATGGGAATACTTTGAATACGAAATGCCTGATGATGATTGCGAAACATGGCGACAGCCAAGCATTGAAGAGGTTGATGCCATGTTGAAGTCGATCCTGTAAAGATAGGATGTGTGGCGCACGGATGGTTTGCCGGCTGCTCGCAGACCACCATGGTCGGCGACCGGGTCGGACACAACTGGCGGATGCCGAACATACGCGGCAAACGGGCCGTCCGGCATGTCGTGTTCGACACGAACTACTGGAAGTCGTTTGTGGCGAGCCGCCTCCTCACCCCGATGGGCGACCGAGGAAACCTCTCGCTCTGGGGGCGCGAGACGGAGCGGCACATGCTCTTCGCCGAGCATCTCACCGCCGAGTGCCGCGTCAAGACCGAGGGGCGCGGCCGCAAGGTGGACGAGTGGAAGATGCGGCCAGAGGCGCACGACAACCACTGGTTCGACGGCGTGGTCGGCGCGGCCCCTTGCGGCCCCTACGGGGTTCGCTTCGCTCAGGCGACCCGACCGCTTCGCGTCGGGCGCATCTCGCGGTCGCCGCGTCGATGTGCGGCTGCGTCCTCGCGGGGACGGACACCGTGCAGGCGCGCAAGCCCGCGAAGCCCAAGGTGAAGCTGTCCGAGCTGCGGCGCGTGAAACGCGAGTGAATCTTATTCCCGATAATCTCCCAATGTCCGCCGCGATCCGGCCCGACGCGGCGGACAATTCCTGTTGCCTTCAATTTGTCCAGATTCCACTTGACGCCCTCTAGTGACAATCCTATTGCGTCAGAAATCTGCATGCGTGTTATACTTGGATTTTGTCGTATTAAGCTCAATATTTTCTGGGTAGTTTTCTGGGTAGTTTTCAGGGTAGTCTTCTGGGTGGTTTTCAGGGTGGATTTTGTTTTGGCGTTTTGTGCTGGTCGCATGAACACGGTCTTCGTATATCCGCTTTCGGCGACAATTTGCGGTTCGGGCAAGTTGGCTTTTGCGCACTCATCCAATATCAACTTGATGCCGCGTCCCCATGTTTCAACCGCTTTGCGCGAATACATCACCCTTGTGATTGTGGGATTCCGTGGCCCGCTTTTGTTCCCGTCTTGTCTGAAACGAGTTATCCAGCGACATTGCCTTTCTTGCCTACGCCAAAAGCAACAGTACGCCGACCTTGTTTAGGAGCGCGCATAGCGCCTCGCAAGCGTCAACTCGCTGATCTGTCGTTTCTTCACATCTATAATCTCACCTTCGCCGGAGGAGATTGAGACCTGTAATCCTTCAAGGGTCATGAGACATTCTCCTGTCATCCAAACATCTAATAAACGGCCCGTCCATAGAGTTTGGAGAATAAATTTATATCCCTTTGTAAACCAAGCAAGATGGTCGGGAAAGACAATGCCATCAAAACACAAATGCATAATGTTACAGATAATGAACGTAGGTGTAATATAAGAGGGAGCGAAATCATAACAAATAATACCGTTGCGAGAAACCAGAGGATGTTCATCCTTATCTGCCCATGCTTATTGAAAAGACTTAGTACCGCGGCAAGATAACAAACGCCACATATTCCTTTAACCACATAACAATTGCTAGGACAATTGATTTTCATGAGCAAAGAAAGCATCAGTCCGCAAATTCCTCCTAACAATGCAGCACACAACAGCATCATAATTCCACGCGCCCACAATTTCTTCTGACAGTCATCGCAAACCCGATACGAAAAATGATGAACATTAATCGCCATGCCTCCCAAGATGGCACCGCCGTATGTTTCCCGACGTACTTTATGTTCGTGTAGACAAGGCTTATCCTTTAAACAAAAATAACAACACTTATCATTTGGAACTTCGCACCGTAATCCCAGTTCCTCCTTTCGTTGCTCAATAAGTGATTTTTGCAGCTTAGAGATTTGCGTTTCATGCCTTTTTGCACTAAATTGGGCCAACTGTTTCTGAAATCTTTTCAACTCGTCAACCGAGGAATCCTTCATACAAGCACCTTTCAATTTATATGCGTAAAATTGACAATCTCCATCTCTCTTCACTTTAGAAGTTTTCTTCCTTCTATTTCGGAGAGGATACGCATTTGCTGGATGGCGATTTCATTCAGTTTTTTCAACCGCTGCGGCTGAGGTATGCCATCATTGATCATGACGGCGTTGATGTTCTCCATGTTGGAGATGCAGATGAGCTGGTTGATGGTGGCGTAGTCGCGCTGGTTGCCCTTGAGCGTCGGGTTCGCGGCCTGCCATTGCTGGTGCGTCATGCCGAAGAGCGCGACGTTCAGCACGTCAGCTTCACTCGCGTAGATGATGTTCATTTGCGAGCGCGTGACGGCGGCGGGGATGAGATTCTGCTGTATCGCGTCCGTGTGGATGCGATAGTTGATCTTCGCCAGTTCCCGCTTCGCCGACCAGCCTATAAGTTCCTGTTCCTTGGCTTTGAGCCTTTCAAACTCGGTAATGAGATAAAGTTTGAATTCCGCCGACACCCAAGAAGCAAACTCAAAGGCGATGTCCCTATGTGCGAACGTTCCGCCGCCACGCCCCAATTTGCAGACAAAGCCAGCCGCATTAAGCTCGTCAATCCAGCGCGTCGGACTCATCGTAAAAGCATTGTCACCGGCCATAGCCAAAAGGGGGTCGAATTCGACCCCTTTAAAGTTGGGATTGTGCAGTTTCTCCCAGAGGCCAAGGAAGGATATCGTAGCCCGGCTTCGCATCCAGTTCTTGACTACATCCTTCGGCTCGATTGGATTCCGTAACGCCGCAATATCAGTTATGCAGACATAATCCGCGCCATTGTGGCGAATCACGCGCACAACTGTGCCATTTACGTTGAGTTCATTGTTGTTTTTCATTTTCTAGCCCTTGCAGCAAATCTTTCTTGTTTCTTTGGATTCGCGAGGTTGAAATAAGAATCCTTACAAAGTTTGAAATCTACAGGTCGCAAATCAATAGTAAAATCGAACCCACACGCCATAAGGTAATCCGCAAACGTGTTGAACGAAACTACCTCGCTATGCTCGATGCGCGATACGTTGGGCTGTGGCATGCCAAGCCGTCTTGCAATTGCTGATTGGCTTAGTCCAGACCGTTTCTTTGCCTCCATCATTGCAAGATGCAATGCGTTTTCCTTGCGGATGGAGGCCTCGTTCTCGATAAACCCTGGGATGGTGCGCAGTTCTTCGATTCCGCCCTTGCGCTTGCCCGAAAGGTCTTTAGCGAGAGAGCGGGCTTGCCGCTCGTCCAATGCTTTGCGGCGGCGGCGGTATGTGGGCGTAGTCGAATAGTCCGCGAACTTCGCCATGAAGGCGTCAGCGCGTGCCTTGCCGTCGGCGGCAATCTGTGACTTGGTCTTGGCCATTATTCCACCTCCTTGCGAATTGTTTGTGCTTTCCGTATTTCATTTGGCGGGGTTCTCTGCGTTTTCTTCACGAATCCAGATAGCACCCAGATTCCATTCGGATCGACATAGCAGTAGAACAACCGATATTGCATCCGTGTGACCTTGACGCGAATCTCGAAAAGATTATGGGCAATCTTCTTTGCGTCCGGTTCGCGCAACAATCCGTCATCGAAAGTTTCTTCAACTTTTCGAAAAAGGCTTTCTGCACAGCGGCGGACTGTTCCGTAAGAAATTCCGACGCTTGCTGTGTGAAATGTAGTTGCTTGTTCATGGCGCGAATTATATCACAACTGATATGGGGAGGTCAATGGTGTGTGGCGATGAAATTTCCAGAACAAATTCATGTGCGCAAATATCGATTGCTAAGCCATAATTTACACTTATGCCTGAATGTGGTATATTATGCGGCATGGACTTACGGATACTCAGGTACTTTCTCGCCGTGGCGGACGAGGGGAACATAACCCGCGCCGCCGAGCGGCTGCACGTTTCGCAGCCCGCGCTCTCCACGCAGCTCGCAGCGCTGGAGGACGAGCTCGGACACAAGCTCCTCGAACGCAGCGCACGCGGAATCGCGCTGACCGAGAAAGGCGTCGCGCTCAGGCAGCGCGCCGACGATCTCGTGGAGCTTGCCGAACGAGTGGAGGCCGAGATCAAGGCATCTGACACGGACGAAATCGTCGGCACGGTCTCCATCGGCGCGGGCGAGACGCCTGCGTTTCGCTTCGTGGCCCGCGCGGCGGACGAACTTCACCGCACGAACCCGAAACTTTGTTTCTCCGTCTCATCCGGCAACGGCGAGGACATCGTCGCTCATCTGCGCGAGGGGACATTCGACCTTGGCGTGCTTGTCGGCCCCGGACGCTATGACGGCTTCGACTACCTGACGCTGCCCTACACGCACCATTGGGGGTTTGCCGTCAGGAAAGATTCGCCGCTCGCCGCGAAGAAACGCATCTCGCCAAAGGACGCGAGAGGGATTCCGCTCATCTGTTCGCGACAGGCAATGGTGAAGGAGTTTCTCGCCGGATGGTTCGGCTGCCCGTTCGGGAAGCTGGATGTGGTCGCCAACTACAACCTCATCTACAACGCGGCCGTTTTCGTCGAGGCGGGTCTCGGCGCGGCGGTCTGCATCGACGGGATGATTCCGCAGGAGTTCGCCGAGCGCGTCGTGTTCCGTCCGTTCGCGCCCGCGCTCGTCAGCGACGTCTATCTCGCCTGGCGCAAGAACGCCGCGCTCTCCCCAGCCGCCGCCGCCCTTGTGGAAACAGTCCGCGCCATGTCGTCAAGCCGTCAGATTTGAGTCATGGCCTTTTCGACAAGCCGTTTGCCGAGGGCGTGGGCGTTGGCAAGGGCCGTTAGTTCTGGAATTCCGTGTATTGCAGAAGCTTTTTCTGAAGGCGCTCCAGCGCGCGGACGTAGCGGATGGAAGCGGCCTTCGGCTCGATGCCGAGGGCACGTGCGCACTCGGCGTTGTCCATGTCGTCAAAGTGGCGCAGGATGATGATCTGGCGGTCGTTCTCGGACAACTCGCCGATCGCTTGGCGGAGGAGCGCGTGGCGGTCCTTGCGGGCAAGGAAGGAATTGGGGGCGGTCACCGTGCCCGCGAACATGTCCCAGTCGAGGTCGCCGGCGGATGTGTCGTCGGGGTCGCGCCCCGGCACGTCCACGTCTTTGTACGCGTCGCGCTTCTGTGCGGCGAGGTGCCGCCGTTCGAGGTCCACCATCGTCTGGAAGAGGATCGTGCGGAGCTTGAAGTAGAGGGGAACCTCTGGTTCGTTCGTGAAGAAGTCCTCGCGCATCAGCGCCGCCGCGAACGTCTCCTGCACCACGTCCTCTGGCGAAAGCCGCCGCGACAGCACCGGGTTCAGGTGCTTGGCGGCAATGGCCGTCAGTTTCGGACGGAACGACTCGAACGATTCTGCCTGCGGGAATGACCGCTGCTGGATGTACTGGACGGCGGCGAGCGGGCTGGACAGGACGGGGAGTCCGGTCGTGCGGAGACGCTCGGAGGTCTGGTGTCCGCAGTCCACGAGGATCACCTCCGCCCCGAGGGCGGCGCCCACTTCCGCGTCGTGGAGCGTGTCGCCGATGAAGTAGAGCTTCGTCTGCGGGGGCAACGTGGCGACGAGGTCGCGTCCGCGCGAGAGCTTCGTGGCGCCGTCGAGGTTGTCCACTCCGAAGATGTGGTCGAAGAAGGGCGCCACGCCGAAGCGGGCGGTGTCGCGACGGAGCAGGTCTTCTCGGAGCGCGCTGAGGATGCACTGGCTGAATCCGCCGGCGCGGGCGGTTTCGAGCGCGTCGGGCGTGGAGGGCTGCAGCGTCTGCGGCTCGGCGGCGATGAAGGCGTGGAAGTCGGTGCAGATTTCGTCCCAGTCCACGCGGTCGAGGTCGATGCCGACCTGCTGGTAGAAGGGGCGCACGGGGAAGCCGAAGTTGGCGCGGTAGAACCCGCGCGTGACGGGCGGAAGCTTGTGCTTGGCGAGCATGCGGTTGAGCGCGCCGACGGCCGCGTCGACGTCGTCGAGCAGCGTGCCGTTCCAGTCCCAGATGATGGTACAGTTCATTCCCGATTCATTTCCTTTTGGTTTGATGGAGGACGTAGGACATAGGACATAGGACAAAGGATGAAGGACATTGGACAAAGGACACTGGACATGTTTTAATCTTTTAACCGGCGGGCTACGGAGGCGCACCACACGCGGAAGGCGCCGCCGTCGAGGAGCGCCTTGGCGCAGTGCGCGAAGGTGTTGCCGGAGGTCATCACGTCGTCGACGAGGAGCACGGTGCGTCCGCGGATGCCGCGCGCGTCCGCGACGGCGAATGCGCCGACGAGGTTCTTGCGGCGTTCTTCGCCGGAGAGGCGCGACTGGTGTTCGGTGTCGCGGATGCGGCGGAAGGAACGCTCGTCGACGCGGCGGTTGATGCGCCGTCCGAGCGCGCGGGCGAGGAGGGCGCTCTGGTTGTAGCCGCGCGTGCGCAGGCGGTTGGGGTGGAGGGGCACGGGCACGACCACGTCCACGTCGGCGGGCTGCAACTTTGCGCGAACCGCTCCCTCGAGCAGGTCCGCGAGGTCCTCCGCGAGCCACACGGCTGCGCTGAACTTGAATGCGTTCAGGAGCTGGTCGACGGGTTCCTCGTAGACGACGGCGCTGCGTGCGTGTT
>JAFRSR010000105.1 GCA_017427485.1 Kiritimatiellia bacterium | reverse complement strand
GTAGACGAGCGGCGTGCGCTGGAGGAAGCCCGTGTAGTAGATGTCCGTCTTGTTCGGCGCCCAGCGCGGGCCCACGGCCGCGCGCTGGTCGCTCGTGAGCTGGCGGATGTCGTATCCGTCGGGATAGCACATGTAGAGCTCGGCGTTGTCCGGGCCCTTGCGGTTCACGAACGCGATGCGGTCCATCGCGAAGCCGGGCTTGCCCGTGTGCGCCTGCACGATCGCGTCCGACATCTGGCGCGCGGCCATGCGCGCGGACTTGTCGTCCGCCACCGGCGCCGAGAGCGACACCTGCTTGCCCGCGCCCGACGCCGTCACCGTGCCGCCCGGCGCGCCCGTCACGCGGATCTGTCCGTTCGGGCCCACCTGGAAGTAGCCCGTCCGCTCGAGGTTCCTCTGCAGGGAGCGGTTGTACGCCGCCGCGGACTTCCCGCCCGCCGTCTCGATGGACACGACCACGCGGCTCGCGCCCTCCTTCGTCACATGGACCGTAGGCGCCGCCGCGAAGGCGGACGCCACTGCGCAGACAATGAACGCGCAAGCAAACTGACGCATTTTCTGATACTCCTTTTTTTGTTTGTTGGTAAGGTGAAAAGAACATCGCTTAGTATACCGAACCCCGCCGCCAAACGCAATGCGATTTTGCTAAATTTACTTGGCCGGTTTCTGTTGCTGGCCATTGCGCAATGGCGCGGAGGCGGTCGACGAATTTGTCAAGATAGCGGGACTTGGCCTCTTCCGAAAGACATGACGCTTCAATGAGCCTCATTACCGAGTCTCTGTGCCCTTGGAACCTTGCGATGTGACCGCGTACCTCTTCTTCTGGCACTCCGAACGTTGCACCCAGCTCGATGAAATCGGCCGAAGAATAGAACCCCAGTGCCTCGTAGGCCGGTGTGAAGTGTCCGTCCGCGAAGAAATCGAGCCCCGTCGCGGTCGGCTCGTTCGGGAAATGAACGGCCGTGTTCAGCAGGTCATACGCCGGAGTCAGAATGTAATCGCCCTGCTCGCTCCGGTAGAGAGAGAAGTTTTTCAGATGCGCGTCACCGTTGGCGAACACGTAGTTGAACAACACGAGAAAGAACACCTTCGGGTTTTCGACCGCCGACGCGGGACAGTACTTTCGCATCAATCCGGCAAGCTCCTCATAGCTCGCATCGTATTTGTAGTTGTCGCCGTACGTCTCGGGTGTCCGTCCCGCCAGCTGGCAGAAGTCCTCCTGCTGGACGCGCTCCCCGCCGCGCCTGTCGAACCGCCGCGTGAGGTAGGCGTATTCGCCGTCCTTCATCTCGACGAGTTCGTGTTCCGCCGTTTTGACGTCGAACACCTTCTCCGCAATGTCCATCGTGACGGCCTCGTTCGCGGGGATGTCCGCCGCCAGTTCCGCATACGTGCTGCGGGGCACCGGCTTGAGAATGTAGTCTCCGCCCGATTCCACGACGGCGAAACCACCGCGCACCCGCTTGAGCTGCACCTTGTCCTGCACGCCGGAGATGGACGCGCGGCGTGTCTTTTCCCGGTTCTCGGCAAGGTTCAGGTCGGAAGCGGAAAAGTCAAGCCTTAACATACACCGCTCCTATCGCGCCATACGCGCTCGTCTCAAGAAGGCGCGTAAAGTGGTCGTTCTCGTCAATGTGCAGTTCGCGGCACTGCCGTTCCTTCTGCGATCCCTCCGCAAGCAGACCAAAGAAAAACGGGAAAAGCACCTTTGAACGGTACTCACGCTGCGTCTTCGGAAGCGTCGCCGAGATGTCCGGCATCGCCGAGTCAGCAAAATACAGAGGATCATAACGGAAAAGAAACCCTTCTCCGTCCTTGATCAGTTCGCCCGCCGGAATGTCGCGGAAGTAGACAATTCCCCGCTTCATACGCCGACCCTCACTTTGAAGCCCACGGTGTTCGCCACCTTGAGGAGCGTGTCGAGCGTGACATTGCCCTCGCCCGTCTCAAGGTTGGAAAGAGTATGAACCGAAACACCGCTCAACTTCGCCAGTCGCGCCTGGGTTATATCAAGCGTATCCCGCCTCTCGGCAATTAGCTTTCCTATCTCTGTTTTGTTCATCGAAATGAATAATACTCTTTTTCTTCCTGAAACGCAAGCCCAAAGAGCAAGAAATATTCAATATGATGAAAAAGGGGTAGCGGTCCACACCCCAACCCCAGAAACTCGTCCGCCGACGGCTGATTTTATGGTATAATTGTTGGGCCACGAGCGGAAGTGTTCAGCAGAAAGGATTGATCGATGCCGACAATTTGTAGATTCGACGAAATCTCCGTCAAGATGAACAAAGAAGGCGGAGTACAGCATAAGCGCCCACATGTACACGCCTACTACAAGGAGACAAGCGCGTCTTTCGATATCGAAACAGGCGAGGTGCTTGCGTCAGAGGACTTCCCGAACGAGCAACGCAAGGCCGTCGCGGACTGGATCGCGCAAGAGCGGGCGGAACTCATGCGCGAATGGGAAACGCTCATTGCAGGCGGCGAATGGTTTACGATAAACAAGCCGAACAAGTAAGGAGGTACACATGGATAATCCCTACTATTATGAAAGTGTGACGGACGCAATACCATGCGGCGGGTACAAGATTGCCGTGCGATTTCGCAAGGGTGGATGTGGCGTTTTCGACTGTACACGTTACCTTGCCGATCCGTTTTGGGCAAGTCTCAGAGACAAGAGCGTATTCGGCAAGGTGCGCGTTGACTGCGGCACGCTGACATGGCCGGGCGACATTGACATTGCACCCGAAGAGGTTTGGGCAGATACGGTACGCACAGCATGAAAGCACTGATTCCAGCTGCGGGGCATGGCACCCGCTTCCTGCCCGTCACACGCGTCGTCCCCAAGGAGATGCTGCCCGTCGGGTCCAAACCCGCCATCCAGCTCATCGTCGAGGAAGCCCTCGCCGCCGGCGCGGACGAGGTGGTGATCGTCACCTCGCCCGAAAAGGAGATCATCAAGCGGTATTTCGACGGCGATCCTGACCTCGCTGGACGCATCCGCTGGGCGTACCAGACGGAACAGAAAGGCCTCGGCCACGCCGTCCTGCAGGCGGCGGACGCCCTCGCGGGCGAAACGGAACCCGTGCTCGTGCTGCTGGGCGACGCGCTCGTTTCGGGCGAAGCGCCCTCCGCGGCGATGGCCGCCATCTCGCGCGCCCATGGCGGCGCGTCGGTGGTGGGGCTCGAGCGCGTGCCGCGCGAGCGCATCTCGCGCTACGGCATCGTGGCCGGCACGCCCGAGGACGACCGCGTGCTGAAGCTCACCGACCTCGTGGAGAAGCCCCAACCTGAAAACGCCCCGTCCGACCTTGCGATCGCGGGGCGCTACTTGCTCCATCCCGACATCTTCGCCCTGCTGGCGTCGCAGATGCCGGGGCACGGCGGCGAGATTCAACTGACGGACTCCATCCGCCGTCTGCTCGCCGCGCGCCCCGTCTACGGTTACCGCTATCCGGGCCGCCGACACGACATCGGCAACCCGCAGGGCTATCTCGAGACGCTCCAGGCGTTCGCTTAGACGCCCGAGTAGCAGACGAATCCGCCGTCGACTGGCAGCGTCACGCCCGTCACGAACGACGCGTCGTCCGAGAGGAGGAACCGCGCCGCGCCATGCAGGTCGCTCGGCTGGCCGAACTTGCGCATCGGCGTCTTGGCAATCACCTTGTTGCCGCGCGCGGTGAGCGTCTTGCCGTCCTTCTCCAGCATGAGGAACCGGTTCTGGTTCGTGATGAAGAAACCGGGCGCGAGCGCGTTCACGCGGATGCCCATCGGCGCGAGGTGCGTGGCGAGGAAGCTCGTGAAGTTCATGATGCCGGCCTTCGCCGCGCCGTAGGCCGCCACCTTCGTGAGGGGCTGGTACGCCGCCATCGAGCAGAAGTTCAGCACGGCGCCGCCCTTCTTGAGCATCTCCTTGCAGAACACCTGGCAGGGCAGGATCGTGCCGATGAGGTTGAGTTTGTTGACGAACTCGAAGCCCTCCGGGGCAAGGCCGAAGAAGGAGTCCTCCAGCTTCACGCCCTTCGTCATCTGCTCGGCGGGCGTGGTGCCCTTCGGGTGGTTGCCGCCCGCGCCGTTGATCAGCACGTCGATGCGCTTCCACTTCTTCAGAACGACGTCGCGCGCCGCTTCGAGGGACGCCTTGTCGAGCACGTTCGCCTCCACGGCGATCGCCTGCGTGAGGCCCTTCTTCGCGAGTTTCTTGCGGAAGTCCTCGGCCACGTCGCCGCGCAGGTCGAGAATCGCCACCTTCGCGCCGTGGCGGAGCAGGTCCTCCGTCATGCTCGAGCAGAGCACGCCGGCCGCGCCCGTGACGACGCAGACCTTTCCTTCCACGCCCTTGTCCTTAACGATCTTCATCTTCTTCTCCTTTTTGGGTTGTTTGCGAAATGGTTTACTTGTCGAAAGCGAAGGTGATGGTGCGACCGTCCCAGTTCTTCCGGAACGCGTCCCACGACGCCGGGCGCCGCCCGGGTCCGCCCTCCTGCAGACGGAACTCGGCGGGCAACGGGAAATAGAAATCGCGCGCGACGCACGTCACTTCCGCCTGTCCCTTCTCAATGCGCATCAGTCCGTAGCCCACGTCGTTGTCAAGCCCAAACGACGGCAGGCCGAACTGCAGCACTTTCTTCGCATTCTTGCCGTAGTCGTCCATGATGTAGTTCGTCATCCAGTGGTGGTGGTGTCCGTGCAGGTAGCCGAACACCGTGGGCGCGCGCGCGATCAGCTTGCCAATCTTAAGGTCGGGGGCCTGGTGGTGCGAGCAGACGAACGTGGGCTTCTTCGCGGAGGCCAGGCGGTCCTTCAGCCACGCAACCTGCTTCGCGCCGAGGTCGTATCCCGTGCAGGTCGGGTACTTGCCCCGCTCGTTGTCGGCGCACTCGACGTGGGAGTCGAGCAGGATGAAGTCGGCATGCGGGGTGGAGACCTCCGAAATGACCTTGCGGTCGATGCCGCCGCGCCCCTTGTATTCGGGATACGCCGTGAAGAACTCGGCCACGCGGTCGTGGTTGCCCATCGCGTGCGTGACGGTGATGCCGGCGTCCTCCAGCGGCTTCAGGAACTGGCGGCAGAGCGCGTATTCCTTCTCCTCCGCGAAGGCGAGCGAGATGTCGCCGAGGGCGATCACGTTGGCGGGGAGCGGACGCAATGCGAGGATTTCCGAAACGAACTTCTGGATCGTGGCGTTCACGTGCGGGTACTCGCGTCCCGTGCGGTACTTCTGCTCGCTGAACGGCAGGGCCACGTGGATGTCCGAGATGAGCGCGACGAGATTGGGGTCGGGCGCGGCCGATGCCGCAGACCCCTTCTTCGCGGTGGCGCATCCGGCCGCCGCCGTCGCGAGGCAGCCGGTGAGGAACTGACGTCTGTCAAGATTCATGCCATACTCCTTTTTCTGTTGAGGTAATTTCAAAACCACTGAATACACGGAATACACGGAATCATAATTCTCACTCACATGCGTTTTCTGTGTATTCCGTGTATTCCGTGGTTCATAGAAAAGTTCTCCGAGGGGTTTGCAACTGACTCTGTTATTCGTCAAATCGGCTCGACGCGGAGCGTGAGGTTCTCCTGCGCCACGACCCGGACCTCCGTGCCCGGATCCAGCCGCGTGGCGGACCGTGCGGCCCATTCCGCGTCGCCTAGAAGGATGCGTCCCGGCACCTCCGGACGAATCACCTCCACCACGCGCCCCACTCGGCCGACATATTCGTTGTTGATGGAAGACGACTCGTCTTTCTCCCCCATGAAGACGGACTTTATGTACTTGCGCAACACAAGAAGGTAAATGATCGAGAGGATGGAGAACGCGGCGAGCTGCCCCCACAGCGGCAGCGACGGGAATATCCACTTCAGCGCCGAGACCGTCGCCGCGGCGAGGCCGAAGAAGAACACGACGAACCCCGGCGAAATCAGTTCCGCCAGCATGAGGAACGCCCCCGCATACATCCACAACCAGACCGGACTTAGAAAATCCATTTCATTCTCCTTTCTTGCCTCTTACTAGATTGTTCACAAATCTCAATTGTTCACAAATGACACAATTGCCACAAATACAACTAATTGTGATTTAGGCTATCACCGCGATCGTGTCTCCTTTTGCGACGGCGGCACCGTGCTTGGCGATGAAGGTGATCTTGCCGGAGGCCGTGGCCTTGATCGGGTTGAAGAGCTTCATCGCCTCGACGATGCAGACGGCGTCGCCGGCCTTGACGTTTGCGCCGTCCGCCGCGAGCTCCGGCTTGCCCGGCCCCGCACTGCGGTAGAACGTGCCGTTGAGCGGCGCCAAAACGGGCGTGCCCTTCGGAGCGGCATCCTTCGGCTCCGCTGGGGGAAGCGGCGTCTCGCCGATTTTTGAAGCCCCCCCTGGGAGAAGCGGCGTCTCGCCGCTTTGCAAAGCATCTGTTTGAAGCGGCGGGACGCCGCTTCCCCCAGTGCACGTCGCCATGAGCGCGGCGAACGCCTTGCCGATTGCAACGAACTTCGCGTCATCGGGCGACACTTGCGCGCCGTCCGCGCTTGCCGCCGCCGCTGTCTTCTGCATTTCCACGTCGGCGGGAATCGGGTCCCGCGCGTCCTCGGGCTGCGCGCGCCACTTGAAGTAGCCGAGCGCGACCTCGGGGAAGAGGCAGTAAGAGAGGATGTCCTCCTCCGCCTGCACGAGCTTCGCGGGTATTTCGCGCGCAGCGGCGGCGAGGCCGGGTTTCAAGAGGTCCGCCGGGCGGCAGGTGATCGGCTTGAGCCCGCCCTGCAGCTTCTTCGCGAGCTTCTTCTCGATCGGCGCGGGGGTGCGTCCGTAGTAGCCGGCGGCGTAGTGTTTCGTCTCGTCCGTAATCATCGCGTAGCGCTTGCCGGCGAGGACGTTGAGCACGCTCTGCACGCCGACGATCTGCGAAGTCGGCGTGACGAGCGGCGGATAGCCCATGTCGGCGCGCGTCTTGGGCAGTTCGGCGAGCACCTCGGGGAGGCGGTCGAGCGCGCCCTGCTGGGCGAGCTGGCTGCGGAGGTTGGAGATCATGCCGCCGGGGATCGCGTGCACGAGCACGCCCGCGTCCACGGGCTCCACCTTCGCGGTGGACGCCGGCTGGCGGGTCGCCTTCAGTTCGCGGAAGTAGGCATTGATCTTCGCGAGCTTCTCCTGGTCGAGTCCGGTGTCGTATCCCTCGCTCTCGAGGATCGTCACCATGCTCTCGCACGGGGGCTGGGAGCTGAAGCTGGACATCGTGGAGATCGCGCAGTCCACGCAGCCGGCGCCCGCCTCCACGGCCGCGAGGTACATCGCGGCGGCCATGCCGCTCGTCATGTGCGAGTGCACCTGGATGGGCATCTCCGGCAGCGCCTTCACGAGCGCGCCCACGAGTTCGCGTGCCGCGCCGGGCGTGAGGATGCCCGCCATGTCCTTGATGGCGAGGGAGTCGATGCCCATCGCCTCCTGCTCCTTCGCGAGCTTCACGTAGTTCTCGACGGTGTGGACGGGCGAGGTGGTGTAGGAGATCGTGCCCTGCGCGTGGCCGCCGTACTTCTTCACGCTCGCGATGGCCTTCTCGAGGTTGCGCGGGTCGTTCAGCGCGTCGAACACGCGGAAGATGTCCATCCCGTTCTCGCACGCGAGGGCCACGAAGCGGTCCACGATGTCGTCCGGATAGTGCTTGTAGCCGAGCAGGTTCTGCCCGCGCAGGAGCATCTGGAGGGGGGTCTTCTTGCAGACGGCCTTGATCTGGCGCAGGCGCTCCCACGGGTTCTCGCGGAGGAAGCGCATGCACACGTCGAACGTCGCGCCGCCCCAGCATTCCAGCGAGTAGTAGCCGGCGGCGTCGATTGTCTCGGCGATCTGGAGGATGTCGTCCGTGCGCATGCGCGTGGCCCAGAGGGACTGGTGCGCGTCGCGCAGGGTCGTGTCGGTGATGCGGATTCTCTTCTGCGTGTCTTTGTTCATGGCGGATATTCTACCACATTACCCCGCGCGGGTAAAGCGGGCGCTCAGCGCGAAGTGGAGGACCACGATGGTGGCCGCCGCCGCGGAGAGGACGGCGGTCATGCCCATCTGCCAGCCGGGCTGTCCGAAATGGAGTCCGAGCGCGAGCACCGCGAGGAACGTGGTGACATGCGCGACCTGGCCCGCCATCACGAGCTTGGGACGGTGCCGCCAGGCCGCCAGGCCCTCGAGACGTCCGCGCAGGGCCTGCAGCAGCGGCGCGAAGGCGTAGGCGCCCATCACGACGCGCGTGCGCCACAGGTTCTCCGCCGGCACGTTCTGCACGACGCGGAAATACCAGTCCGCCACGAACGGCAAAGTGAAGAGGAGCGGCAGCACGCCCAGCGCGAGCCCCGCGCACGCCGCGTAGGCAAGCATGCGCCTGTCGCCGGGCCACTCCGGCGGGAACTGGATCGCCACCGCCTGCATGCGCAGCGCGCCGAAGGCGACGGGGTTCGCCACGCCGATCGTCATGTAGTGGATCGCGAGCATGGCGACGGCGTCCGCCGTGCGCCCCACGAACACCGCCACGAGGAGCGGCGCGACGGCGAGCAGCACGCCGCCGAGGGAGAGCGGCACGGTGAAGCGGAACTGGTCCGCCACGCGGTGCGTCACCCCTTCCGCGTCCTTCGCCGGGAGGGCGCGCAGGTACTTCCGCGCGTAGAGGTACGAGAGGGCGCACTCGACGAAGCACGGCCCCGTCATGGCCACCACGCCCCACATGGGGCCCGTCCACCCCATGTGGACGAACAGCGGCGAACTCGCCACGGTGAGGGCAAGCCGCACGGTCGTGGCCAGGTTGGCCTCGAAGCTCGCGCGCGCGTTATAGAGAATGACCAGCGGTTCGTTGCGCAGGAAGAACGCGGCCTGCATGAACACACCCCACCCGAGGGTGTTGCGGGAAACCGCCGCGAGTTCGGGCGACAGACGCAGCACGCCCCCGAACACGAGCCGGTAGAACGGCGGCAGCGTGACGAGCAGCTGGACGGCGAGCAGCGCGGCCATCATCGCGTAATTGAGGCGCCGGAAACAAAGGAATCCCGCGCGCGTACGCGCGTGGACCATGCCCGTGAGGACGAGGCCCGAACCCAGCGCCCCGATCAGGAACATCACGGTCTGCCCCTGCGCGAAGGCGGCGTAGCCCTTCACGCCCAGCGAGCCGTGCGAGACGATCGCCGCCACGAGCGGATACGTGAGGCATTGGGAAAATGCCTGCAGAAGCAGCGGGACGAAGAATTTCGTCGCGCGCTTCGGCGTAAAACCGCCCGTTCTGTCGTCGTCTGTCATGAGGGCGGATAGTATACCACTTTTATCGGCTTGCGGGGGGTGAAACGGCGTGGTATAATGTGCGGCGTCATGCGATATCTTATCATCATCGTCGGCGCGGTTCTCGTGAACAACTTCGTTCTGAACCGCTTCCTTGGGTGCTGTCCGTTCCTGGGCGTGTCGAAGAAGACGGAGACGGCCCTCGGCATGTCCGGCGCGGTCGTGTTCGTCATGACGGTCGCCTCGGCCGTCACGTGGTGCCTCGACCACTGGATCCTCGTCCCGCTCGGCCTCGGCTACATCCACACGCTCGCGTTCATCCTCGTGATCGCCTCGCTCGTGCAGTTCATCGATATCGCGATGAAGCGCTTCGTGCCGCCGCTCCACGCCGCGCTCGGCATCTTCCTGCCGCTCATCACCACGAACTGCGCGGTGCTGGGCGTGGCGGAGCTGAATTGCAAGAACGGCACGCCGTTCTTCGAATCGGTCCTCTTCTCCTTCTCCGCCGCGCTCGGCTTCGGCTTCGCGCTCGTCATCTTCTCCGGCCTCCGCGAGAAGCTCGCGTGGGCGGACCCGCCCCGCTGCTTCCGCGGCATCGCCGTGGCGCTCGTCACGGCCGGGCTCCTCTCCCTCGCCTTCATGGGCTTCAACGGCCTCGTCAAACTCCCCTACTAACTCGCAGCCATGAACGCAATCCTGATCGCAATCGGCGTAATCGCCGGCATCGGCGCCCTCGCGGCGCTGGCCCTGGCGATTGCGGACAAATACCTCGCCGTGCAGGAGGACCCGCGCATCGGCCTCGCCACGGCCGCCCTCCCCGGCGCGAACTGCGGCGGCTGCGGCTTCGCCGGCTGCGCCGACTACGCGCGCGCGCTCGTCGCAGGCACAGCCGCCCCCGGCGCGTGCGCCCCCGGCGGCGAGGCCGTGAACGCCGAAATCGCCAAGATCCTCGGCGTCGAGGCCGCATCCGTCGAACGGCGCGTCGCGCTCGTCAAGTGCGGCGGCACCCGCTCGGAGGCAATCCGCGTGGGCGACTACAACGGCATCTGCGACTGCTCGGCCGCGGCCGCCACCGCGGGCGGCGACAAGGGATGCCGCTTCGGCTGCCTCGGCTACGGCGCCTGCGCGAACGTGTGCCCGAAGCACGCCATCCGCGTCGAGGACGGCCTCGCCATCGTGGACAAGCGCCTCTGCATCGGCTGCGGCAAGTGCGTGAGCGTCTGCCCGCGCAAGCTCATCGAGCTCGTCCCCGCCTCCGCCACGATCCACGTGCTCTGCAACAACCCGCTGAAGGGCCCCGAGGTCACGAAGGTCTGCGGCATCGGCTGCATCGGCTGCCACCTCTGCGAGAAGAACGCCGGAGGCAAGGAGGCGAACCACTTCGCGTTCAACGGGTTCCTCGCGAAGGTCAACTACGAGAACCCGCCGACGGACGCCGCGCTCGTGGACAAGTGTCCGCGCAAGTGCATTCGCGAAGACGCCCACTTTGAAACGGGAATCTAGCCATGAAGAAGGTCGAGTCAGCTTTCAAGTTCCACGGCGGCGTCCACCCGCAGTACAACAAGGACCTCGCGGCGGACAAGTCGATCGAGGCGATGCCCCTGCCGAAGCAGCTCGTCGTCTCCATGAGCCAGCACCTCGGCGCGCCCGCGAAGTGCCTCGTCAAGAAAGGCGACGTCGTCGCCAAGGGACAGCTCATCGGCGAGCGCAACGGCTTCATCTCCGTACCCGTCCACGCCCCCGTGGCCGGCACGGTGGCTGCCGTCGAGTCGCGCATGGGCCCCGCCGGCGGCTGGGCCGACGCGGTGATCCTCGACGTGGCCGAGGACCAGTCGGCCGCGCCGGTCCTGATGCCGCCGCTCGACTGGAAGACCGCCTCCCGCGAAGATTTGCTCGCCCGCGTGAACGACGCCGGCATCTGCGGCATGGGCGGCGCGGGCTTCCCCTCCGTGGTGAAGCTCTCCCCCCCGCCCGACAAGCACTGCGAGTACCTCATCCTCAACGGCGCCGAGTGCGAACCCTACCTTACGAGCGACTACCGCACGATGCTCGAGCGCGCGGACCGCATCCGCGTGGGCGTGGAGATCATGCGGAAGATCCTGAACGGCCCCGCCGTACGCATCGCCGTAGAGGCGAACAAGCCCGAGGCCATCGACGCCCTCATGAAGGCTTTCGCCGACATCGAAGGAAACGTCGAACTCGTCGTCCTGCCCGTCCTCTACCCGCAGGGCAGCGAGAAGCACCAGATCTACGCCACGGTCAAGCGCATCGTCCCCGAAGGCGCGCTCCCGATCGCCGTCGGCTGCGTCGTGGAGAACGTCGGCACGGTCGCCGCGATCGCGGACGCCGTGGAGAAAGGCATCCCGCTCATCGAGCGCGTCACGACGGTCTCCGGCGACGGCGTGGTCGAGCCGAAGAACGTCCGCGCGCCCATCGGCACGCGCTACGCGGACCTCGTCGCCTTCTGCGGCGGCGAGAAGGAGGGCGTGCGCAAAGTCATCAGCGGCGGGCCGATGATGGGCTTCAACGTGCCCCACCTCGAAATCGCCACCACGAAGACGACCTCCGGGCTCCTCTTCTTCACGGCCGCGAAGGTGTTCCAGTACACCTCGAACGCCTGCATCAACTGCGGACGCTGCGTGCGGGCGTGCCCGATGCAGCTGAACCCCGCCTTCATCTGCTCCGCCGTGGAGGCAAACGACATCGCCGCCGCGCAGAAGATGGACGTGATGGACTGCATCGAGTGCGGGGCCTGCTCGTTCGGCTGCCCCGCCTACCGCGACATCACCCAGAACTGCCGCCGCGCCAAGGCGTCCATCCGCGCCGCGGCCGCGGCCGCAAAAGCCAAAGCCGCCAAATGAAAGGCCCGTCCCCCAAGTCCCCAAGGTCCCCCAAGTCCCCAAGGTCCCCCAAGTCCCCAAGGTCCCCACTCCCATGAAACCAAAAGACACTGCTGAGCACTACCTCCTCTCCAGCTCGCCGCACGCGCATGCGGACGCATCCACGAGCCGGATCATGCTGGACGTGATCATCGCCCTTCTGCCCGCGCTCTGCTGCGGCGTGTACTTCTTCGGCGTCCGCGCGCTCATCCTCACGGGCACGTGCATCGCGGCCTGCCTCGTCACCGAGGGGCTCTGCCGCCTCGCGATGAAGCGCGACAACACGATCGGCGACCTCTCCGCCGTCGTGACCGGCCTCCTCCTCGCCCTCAACCTGCCGCCCGACCTGCCGGTCTGGATGGCCGCCGTGGGCGGCGTGTTCGCGATCGGCGTCGCGAAGCAGGTATTCGGCGGACTCGGCTACAACCCCTTCAACCCCGCCCTCAGCGCGCGCGCGTTCATGCTCATCTCCTTCACGGGGGCGATGACGACCTGGAGCTCGTCCGCCTGGACGCTCAGCGCCGGGAACGTCGAGGCCACCACCACCGCCACGCCCCTCGCCCTCATCAAGAAAGGCGCCGAAGGCTTCGACTGGTCGCAGGCCGCGCTCATCAAGGACCTCTTCATCGGCAACGTGAACGGCTGCATCGGCGAAGTCTCCGCCCTCGCGCTCCTGATCGGCGCCGTCTACCTGCTCGTCCGCAAGGTGATCACCTGGCACATCCCGGTCGCCTTCATCGGCACGGTGTTCCTCTACGCGATGTTCAAGGGCGGCGTGCCGCCGCTCGTGCACGTCCTCTCCGGCGGCTGCGTAATCGGCGCGTGCTTCATGGCCACGGACTACGTGACCTCGCCCATCACCGCCAAGGGCAAGCTGATCTTCGGCTGCGGGTGCGGACTCATCACGATGCTCATCCGCACCGCGCCCACGGGCGCCTACCCTGAGGGCGTCTCGTTCTCGATCCTCATCATGAACGCGCTCACGCCGCTCATCAACCGCTTCACCCAGCCCAAGCCCTTCGGGAAGGTCAAAAAGTGAAAAAGATCCTGCAGCTCATTCTCTCGCTGACGCTCATCTCGGCCGTCTGTGCGGCCGTGCTCGCCATCGTGAACAACGCCACGAAGGAGCGCATCGCGAACCTCGCCACGCTCAAGGCCAACAACGCCGCGCGCGCCGTCCTGCCCGCGAACGTCAAGGCCATCGTCCCGCGCGAAGACCCCGCCGACGCCTCGCTCACCGCGTTCGTCGGCTATGCGGACGACGCCAAGACGCAGATCGCCGGCTACGCGGTGCCCGGCCTCACGGCCAAGGGCTACGGCGGCAACATCCGCCTGATGGTGGGGCTCAACCCCGACCGCACCGTCATCTCCTACCAGGTGCTCGCCGCCGGCGAAACGCCCGGCCTTGGCTCGAACCTCACCACGCCCGCCTTCATCGCACGTTTCAAGGGCCAGCCCGCCGCGGATGTCGCCGTCACGAAGGACGGCGGGAAGATCGAGGCCCTCACCTCCGCCACGATCACCTCCCGCGCCGTCTGCGACGCGGTGGCGGATGCCGCGCGGCGCATCGACCGTATCGAGGGAAAGGATACGGGCGCGACAAGCGCGCCCGCTCCCGCCGTCAATCCCGAGGGCAAGATGCTCTTCGACCCCTCCAAGCCCGAAGAGGCACTGAAGGTGCTCCCCAAGGGCACGACAACGGCTACCGCCCTTCCCGGCAAGGGACGCTTCCCCGTCTTCGAGGGGAAAGACGCCGCCGGCAAGACGACCGGCTTTGCCGCCGTCGGCACGGGCAAGGCCACCGGCCCCCACGGCGACCTCGCGATCATCTACCAGTTCGGTTTCACTGCCAAGCGCGCGCCGTCGTTCAACCCGCCCCCGCGCATGGTCAACCAGCCCGCGATTGAGATGACGGACATGGAGAACGCCCAGCGCACGGCCTACAACGCCGCCCTCCAAGACGCCCTCTCCCAACTCCGCTAACATTGGGGTGGCGGGCATCCTTGCCCGTTGCAAGCGGCTTCTCCTGAGACAACGGCTTCCGCATCGTCCCAATCCTCCCGCCAATCGGGATCGTCCCAGTCGTAGTACGGCTCCTCCTCATCCCATTCATCCGGGCTGTCAAACTCATTCTGCATTCTGGTGTTTCCTTTCTATCTCCTATTCGCTCCACCTTCCGGAATCTTACACACCATTCCGCAAATTCCGTCCCCCCCATCCACACGCCCTAAACCCACAACCCCGCCCGTTGGAAGTGGCTCAACCGGGGACAACACGCATCTTGCGCGTTGCGGCAGCGCCGAGAGCGCAATCATTTGCACACCGACGTACATCGCACCGAACGACCGCTTCAGCTGATTACGAGGAACGAAATAAATCATCCAGAGTCACCTCGGACTGGACGATTCCGGAGTGCTTGTTACGTTTCAATCCGTATGTCGTCACGTAGGTCAGGTGAACGGCCTTTTTTGTCCCGGTAGTCTCCTTGAACAGTTCTTTTCGCGCACGTATGCAACGATCTTCTGCGTCCTTGATTTCGTATTCGGTCGAGGCGAACTTCATTTCGCAGAGATTGATGACGCCGTCTTTTCGGTCAATGAGGAGATCTACCTGGGCGCCATCGTGCTCCGCAGTCCGCGCGATCTGCCAGGAACAGTCGTTGGATATGACGCCAGAGATGCCGAGAGCCGCCTTGATCTCGCGTACATGCTGAAGACAGAGCCGTTCGAACGCAAGGCCTTCCCAGACGACGCGGAACTGGGAATCGGACGAGCCGCTCCAGAAGCAACGGTCGTTCATCTTGTTCTCGCCGGCGAAGGCCAAGTGGAACAGCGTGAAATTGTCGATCAGCTGATAGAGCGCGCCCTTGGCCTTCTTTCCGAAAGAGAGGCTCTTGCGAATAAAGCCGCACTCCTCGAGTTCCCGTAAGTAACGCGTCAAGTTTCCGCACGAAACCATCCTCGTCTGCGCCACGATCTCATCACGGGAAAGACCAGACTTGCGGCGTCCAAGCGCCATGACGATCTTCAGATATGGTTCCGGCTTGCGAAAGAGCGAGGCATACAGCTCGTTGAACTCGCCTTCCAGCTTGTTGGCCCGCGCGAAGAAAAGATCGTCGACATTCTGGTCTGCGCTCAAATCCGGCTCAAGGTGCCTCCAGTAGAACGGAATCCCGCCAAGAACCATGTACATCTCCGCAATCTGATACCGGGTCATCACAATCCCTCGCGATGCAACATAATCCTCGCATTCCTTCAGCGTAAAAGGCTGAAGCGAAATGCGTCCCGTAACTCGGTTGTGAAGTCCTCCCTTGTCCTTGATCACCTTGTTGATGATCCATGAAGTCGCCGACCCGCAGATGATCAGCAGGACATCGTCCCTCGCCGAAACCCATCCGTTCCAAAAATGCTCCAGTGCGGGGATGAAACGCGAGCCTTTCGTGTCCAGATACGAAAGTTCGTCCAGAAAAACGACTTTCCTTTTCTGATTCGACTTCATGATGACGGCTTTCAGCAGATTGAACGCGTCAAACCAGTCTTTGGGCGCCCCCTTGAAATCCGAGCCCCATTCGCGAAGCGAATCGCCAAAAGCGTTCAGCTGCTCCTTTGTCCTCCCGCGCGCAACGCCAGTGTGCTGAAACGCAAACCGATCCTGAAACGTCTGCCGAATCAAGTATGTCTTGCCGACACGCCGGCGACCATATACGGCCACGAACTCGGATTCATCCGACTCCGCGTATTTCAACAGGCGCGCCTTCTCTGTCGTTCTGCCGATCATAAGACATTCCTTTCCTTAAGCATTTTGACCAAATTATACCATGCCGACACTGATTTGGTCAAGATGGTTAAAATAAATTCACGATAATGACCAAATCTCATATTCTTGACGTGATTTGGTCATCATCATGAGCTCAGGACTTCAGGCGGTCCAGAGGACAGGCGACAACACTGTCTTTGATCGGCTCCCAAGAATTTAATGTTTTCATTCCCGAAAATTAAAGAACTCTGTTCCCGAAAATTAAAGGTCGCATAGGCAACATACCCCATAGCCTCTTCACAGCTCCGAATACGTGAGTACATGTACCTTCACGCGCCGCCGAGCCATGTTCGTGGGGCGCACGGCCTTCTCCAGAAAACCGAAGTAACTGAACGGCCTGCCCTTGTACCGCCTGGTAGGGCGGTCGCCCCGCGACCGCCGCATCGGTAGGGTCACGCGTCCCGCGTGACCGCATTTCGCCACCACCATCCGCCACACCTTGCACAGCATTCCCTCCCGTACGCGGTCAAGCCGCCGCATCTGCATCTTCGTCTCGGCTCGGCAGGTCCAGCTTCGCCATGACGGTCGAAAACAACCCGCCCTGCAGCAATCACCATGATATCAACGCTTCTCGACCGTTACAATAACTGACTCTGAATCAAGCCGTTCTCGCACCCGTTGCAGATAACCACTGCCGCGCACCGAGCGGATGTCCTGTAAGACCGACTCAAGTTCCTCAATGGCATCAGAATCGGCCTGTACATTTCCGACCCGTGCAATTCTGCGCACAGTGTAAACCGGTATAGTACCATAGTTCTGAATGTCTTCAGCAACATCAAGCGCAAACCTGCGCAACTGGCTAGACAGATTCTGCCTGTACTTATTCAGCACTTGCATTGCTTGCACCGTGTCGCCGACTGTGGAACGGCCAAGCTGAAGGCCTTTGGGCTTGTAGGCTTTGAGCGCAGAGTAAACGCCAGCAGGCTGAGCCTTCTGGGACGGATGGAACATCAGAGACGACGCACTTGAATAACGCCAGAACTCCTCGGAAAATTCTACGCGCGGCATTCCCCATTCACACGCAATCTGCTGAACAGCATCTTCAAGCGAGATTTCTTCGATGTCGGCACCGCTGCTCCAGCTGACAAGGGCGAAGAATCCTGGCCCTTGCCGCCTAAACATGAATGTCGCATGGGGCGATCCCTCCCATGCCGTTTTCACATTATTCGGGAATTGCCGTATGCGCTCAAGAATCTCCGGGTGGGCTTTTTCAAGAAACGCCCTTGCCTTCAGATACTTCATCTTGGCACCTGTATAAAAGCTCATCGCTTCATCTTCACCGAAACTGGCGATCTTAGAATATAAACCTGCCGGTGTGGGTTCTTCCTCAACAGAGAATATTTTCGCATCCTCGCCGAGGATCTGGTGAATGGCAAACATCTTAGCTTGTGCAATCTCCCTGTTCTGCACAATCGTCGCCCCCTTCACGGTCGGGAAAAAATTGAAGATATAGAGATTGTCGAACACCTTCTTGCCGATACGGTTGATTCGTCCGACGCGCTGTATGACGCGCGTCGGATTCCACGGAATGTCGTAATTGACAACAAGTCCCGCCCTGTTGAGGTTGAAGCCTTCAGACAGCTTGTCCGTCGTAAGAAGCACGTCATAATCATCCGCAACCGTCTCAAATGATGCGTCGAAGTTCTCTTTGACAGTCCTCGCCATCTCTTTCCCAAAATTGTCGCCTGTCACGACGAGAACTCTGCCCGGAAAAGCCTTTTCGACACCCTTTGCAATATGGACGATTGTATCCCTGAACGTGGAAAACACCAGCACCTTTCGCCTTGGCGCATTCGCCTCCACGGGAACATCTGGATGACACTCGTCCACGATGTCTTTTATGACGCAAACAAGCTTGTTGCACTTGGGATCCCTTATGTCGAGTTTCAGCGCGTCAACTTCGCCGAGGATTGCGGTCAGAAGACCAATGTCGCTTTTTATGTCCTCGACAAACCGCTTGCCGTCAAAATCCTTATCGTTTACATCGTAATAGATGGCGTCTTTCGTCTTTACGCCCTTCCGTTCGTACATCTTCTCCTGTTCCCGAATTGCCTTGAGCATCGCATCAACGGCGTCCTCATAGTCGTCGATGTCGAGAATTTTGTCCATCGCCTTTCTGCTGTACAGGAACGCCCCCATTCTCTCGACAAACCTAAGCGACAGTTCGAGGCTTCTGCGCACACCGACAACGGACATCTTGAATGCGCCAAACGAACTCTCGAAACGCTGCACCATCCGGCTCAAGAGCATTCCATACAGGCTTTCCTGTGCTTCGTCCGTTCCTTCCTTGTTCTTCAGGTATGCCTGTGGATGGTAAATCGCCCCCTTGAACTTGGCACCTTCACCGAAATATTCGTGTATGACTTTGTCGTAGAATGCATCTTGCTCCTTGGTGAGCTCGAAGAACTGCTCCTTTGGATCCTGCACCTTGGCGAGCGTCGTTATCTCGTCCTTGTAGTCGGGATCGCTCGTCAGGTCAAGGCGATTGCGGCGTATCACGATCTTCTCCATGATCTGCCGAATCTGCCGCGTCAACTTTCGGGATGCTTCGTTTGCCTTCTGCCTCGCCTTGTCCAAATCATGTCCGCAGTTGCAGCTAAGAGGCTCAATTCCACACGCCTTGAGCAGCTTTTCGATTGCTGCATAGTCTTTTTTCGCTATGCCTTTCTTCAACTTGACGACGTTCTCGTGCCGCTGCGAGAAGAACCGGAATCGCTCGTCAAGATCTCCCCCGACGACAAATGGGCTCTGCTTTCCGGGAGAGAACAGATGAAGAAGCGCCAGAAGATCGCTTGGCTTGTTGTTGAACGGCGTCGCCGTCAAAAGAAGAACCTCTCGCCCAAAGCAGATATCCGCAAGCGCCCCGTAGTCTTCGGTGCGTTCGTTCCTGAAGTTGTGCGCCTCGTCCACAATCACCATGTCAAAGTCCGGGTCGTGTTTCAACATCTCCACAACCTTGTCAAGTTCACCACGGCTCCAGACCTGCCACCCAGAATTCATCAGATCGAATTTCTGGAGATACTCGTACCATCCACCGGCATCGCCAGAGCGCTCGCCCATGAGCCCCGGCGGACAGATTATCAGGCCACGCTTCGCTCTGATCGCGCCAATGAGCCCCCCGACAATGGACTTGCCCAAGCCCACGACATCTGCAATAATGGCGCCATTGTACGCATCAAGCCTCGCCAACGCCTGAGCAACCGCATCCACCTGATACTTGTATTTGGTAAAGCCTGCTTTCTTCAAGATGCGCTCTACCTGAAGCTCCTTCAACTGCGTACGCTGATGTTCAAGATAGTTATGGAGCACGAGGAAATACGCCTCGTAGGGCGTGATGTCTGCGGCAACGGAACACTCCTTCAGAATCTTGACGAGCCTGCGGCGCGATTCATCGTCGGCGGTCAACGGCACGGCCTTTTCCCAAAGGTCATCGAAATACTTCTGCGCCTCCTCCTGTCCGAAGTCGCCGATCTGGACATTCAACTCGTCACGTGTCGAAAGGCCAGGCTCGGAAAAGTTGCTTGAACCCGTGATCCAGTATTTCTTCGTGCCGACCTGCGTCTCGTCCATGCCAAAGATATAGAGCTTCGCATGGTTCGGATCGCGCGTCTTGCGAATGTCCATTCGCCCGGATTCAAGAAGGTCGATGAATATCTGCACACGCTCGTGGAAACCAACCGTGTCGACCACTTCAGAACCCAGCACTTTCTTCATTGACTCGCAGAACCGCTCTTGAACCGCCTCGGCAGAGTCAGAGCCGTCCTTCCGCACAACCTCGACAAGTTGCCCAAGCGCGAATTCCGCATCCATGCCCACCAAGACGCGCAGCTTCATCTGCGGACGGTCGCGAAACGCCTCGGCAAGAATCTTCACGCCTGAAAAATAGAAGAAGCCAACGAGCATGTCGAGCTGGTCGGCGTGACTTACAAGCCCCCTAAGCCGTGTCGCAAGCGTCGTAGCACCTGTGCTTTTCTGATTTGTGATGAATGCCATCTTACCGCTCTCTTTGTTTCAGAATGAATCTTTATGCCGTTTTGCTTGCTTGCCAAGAATCGCCACTTCATTTCGGCAAGCAAACACCATCATGCAAAAATGCAATGCAAAAGAAAAAACGCGTAAATCTATTAATTTTTGTATTTAAACGGATTTTCGTCTGCAAGCAAACAAACTTTTCTGCAAGCAAATCAGCACGCATCTTGCCCCCTTCTCCTATAGATACGAGCTTTTGTACCACACGTTTCTAGCTTTTTCTTGGTCATCATTTTCTCCAGTAACCATTTTATATCAGATTTTTAAATCCCTCGTTTCGCTGTCTTGCCGTTGGCGCTCCGCGCCAAGGATCAAATCCCCCATCTCGTGGCATCGTTTGTAGAGGGTTGCGTTATCCGGCTTCGCCGCGCTCGGTTCATACAGCGAAAGGAAAAGCATTCGCCCCTTCGCGCAAAGCGCCTCTTTGTTGCGCGTAGGATGCCATCTCTCGCCGAAGCCCTCAGGATTGAGCATAATGATTGCGCCGCCAGCATTGAATATAGCGTTGCCAAAAGCCTTTTCGCACGGGCTCATGAACGTGCCTGCCCCCGCGCCGGCAGGGCCGATGCGCTCGGCGCGCGCAACGGCCTCGCGCCATTCAGGGCCGCCATTCGCCCATTTGCGCGAGCACTTGAACGGATCAATCACCGGCAATTCCAATAGTGCAGTGTTACCGTATGCGAACCATTCACGCCCCGCAAAGACCACCCGCCGAACCTGCGAAAAGTATTGCCTATTGATCCGCCTCGCCCAAGCCCTCTCCGCATTTTCCCGTATGTAGCGGATAAAGGCATCAAGCTGCCCCTTCTTCTTCACAATCCAATCATGCCACTCGAAGGCAAAGAGTGGCTGCGGCAGCCCCCATTCGCCCGCGCTCCGCGCCGATTTTTCCAAAGCCTTGATCAGCTGCCGCACCAACACTGCCAGCGAAACACGCTTGCCGATATCGCGAATCTTGATAAGCAAATGCAGATGATCAGGCATAATTACATAGCACCATATCGGCTCAATGCAATACCATGTTTCGTGGAAATGTTCTATCACTTCCTTGAATGCACGAGTTATCGCATTGGCCTCAATCTTGCCCTGCTCGATCTTGGAAAATGGCAGTTGTTTTACAGAGCCGCCTCCGGTGGCTCTTTTCACCGTCACCATGTAATAGAATGGCCGCTTATAATCAAACCCCGGCAATCTTCCCATCGCGCTCTCCTATGCCAGCGCCAACAAGAAATCATCTATGGCATCTAGTAGTCGATGGAAATTTGTATATGGATTAAGTTTTACCAACTGTCGTGGATCAGTTACATCTGTGAACCTCTTTATTGGAACATTACATGTGTTCGCATTCATTTGCAGAACGTGACGACGTGCATGAAAGACCTCTGACGCAGAAAACTCCCGACGGCATCCTTTCTTGTAGCCAGGGAAATATGTCTCAAGTTTACTGCGCTTTAATAAATCATCACAGGAGATGTATGCTGCGCATCCATCCTGCTTATGCAATAAAAGCCACACTTCAAAACACACACTTGAGAAAGCAATGTTTATCCCTCTGTCTCCAGCCGCTTTAAACGCCCGAACGTGGATTTCTGCGGAAACGACATTCTCCGCCTCACGGTCATAGACACACCAAAACTGATCACCGCTTAATCCTGGCGACATATCCTTCTGCTTTATTGCAAGATTAACGAGCGAAATCGGGTCCGTTCTGTTTGTCTTTGGCAATTTCACAACTTCATCCAATTTGATACGCTTTACCTGGATTGAACGATACCCCGCACAATGTTTCTTGACATAGTGATCAAGATAGTAAGGCTCGGTCTTCTCGCCCTCGCAAAAGATGTAAAAAACCGGACGCAACAAACGCTTTACGTTCCGCTTCTTAGGCATTTGCAGCCTCCTTGCGAAGTCGCTTTATTGCATTGACAAAACCATCATAGTCAATCCGAGGAATGCTGCCAAAACGCCCCTCCGCATACCAGCTGGCAAATGGGCTTGTCGGCGTCACCTTCTTGTCATCAAAATCTTGCAAAGAGAAATATGTGGATACCCCATCACGTTTCTCTGCAAACCATATTTGGTCTTTCCGCAAAAGCGACTCCGACAACAAAGCCATATTGTGCGTAGAAAACAACAACTGCGCATTATTCACGTTGACTTCAGGATCATTGAACAATCGGATAATGAACTCCACAAGGAAAGGATGCATTGATGTGTCTATTTCATCCTCTAGCATAGTAAAACCATTGTCAAGGTCTTCCAACACTCTTGGCAAAATACGAAAGAATGCCTGTGTCCCATCTGATTCCTCGTCTAACTTGATCAAACCCTTTACATCGTTGTCGTCTGTATGGCTAAATTCGTATTCAACTGTGTCGTTGCGCTTTTTCATACTTGCCAACGTAGCCTCAAACTCTTCTTTTGAAAGGTATTTCTGCATCGTGGCTATACGTTCTGGATCAATTGTACGCTTGCGCTCAACAACTCCTTTAATTCCAAAATCCGCGTACGGCAATAATGCAGCCGCAATCTTTCCACGGCTGAGTGAACGAATCGCGGAGGTCTTAAAATACTTGACAAGACGAAACTCTCCACACAAATACGAAGCAATTGTCCGCAATGTTTCAGGGGCGTCTGCAGCTTTCCAAACCGCAGAAATGTAGGCTTGATTCTTGAAGAATGGAATTCGTTCCCCTTCCTTTAGAAGTCCGGAATTCACCTTAATCGTCTTATAAGTATCTCTTTCTCCTCTAGAAAAGAGTGTCACACGACGTCCTGTTATCGGTACGGCATAAAGCCGTTCATTAACGTAATGCGTCTTATCGTATGACACTTCATATCTGAAACTACGATATGGAAGAATACCTGAAACAGGCAATGCAAACTCAAGCTCAATCGTTGTGGGGCTTGAACGCAATACTGGGTCAAATCTGTACGGATTGTACCATTTGATGTTCTTCTCTGGCTTGAAATCAGGATCGACAATCATTTCTATGATTGTGCCAAGCGCATCAAATACTGTCGTTTTCCCTGCGGCATTCGGGCCATAAAATCCGACTGCCCGCAAGACTCTGATCTTTGACTCTGGCTGGGGGAATGTATTCTCTGCACGCTCATCTCGTTTGAATGGCGCATAGAAATCTATAATCTGTTCGTCTCGAACAGACTTAAAGTTCTTGATTGCCAGTTGTATCAGCATGACTTCTACCTTTCTTTCATTTGGAGTCTTTATTATACCACAATTTTCCTCTATTCCAAACACCTCGTCGTCTGCCGTCAACTAGCTTCAAAAATACCATTTGCCGTATGCACGAATCCTCTGTTCAACGTTGACATGAAATCATATTGCGAAAAATCAATAACCGTTGTGTCATTATAGGAGCCAATAGCATCATGATATGTCACTGTAATTTGTGCGATTTTGGTCTGCATCGCATCAATAACCTTTTTAAAGCCAACAAACACCTTAAATTCCTGTCCCACGGCAATGTGAATTTTAGATTTAACCAATGCTAATAACAAATTATTTGGCCATACCATATTTAATGCGTCCATAAACTCTTTGTTTACGGAAACAATAACATCTATAGCATCATTGTTCCCTATGTTCTTTAGAACAAATGACATATCCGTTGGAATCTGCTTGTCAAACCGCACTATCAACCGGGCACGCGTAGCCTCCAAATATTGTTTGCGCATTTCTTCAGTCTGCTTTTTCGCAGCAGAGGCCGCCGCCCAATTAGCCCAGCATATTGCAATTGTTGCAATAACATAAATGGCTGTCAATCCTGCCAAAATCCAATTAGGGTCAATGTTTGCGAACATCACGATGCTCTCCTTTCTTATCAGAAATTGATTTTTCAGTGACACCTGAATTAGCTTCTTCAAATTGCCGCGCTACAACTTCTCTTGCCACATCTTCCGCAGATGCAGCATTTGTGAAAAACGATATGTTTTGCTCCATAACATTCAGTAGAGGTCTACTGTCTAACTTGAATCGCTCTGAGAAAATGAACAGTCGATCAAACAACAGTACAGCACTCGATATCAACAATGGCATAGCATACGCAACTGAAGAAGAGTCGTAATGCGTTCTAATTTCTCTTACTTCTTCAATAAGATGCTTGCAACCCAATCCACTTTTGTGAACCATGAAATTTGAAATGGCATATCTATATTCCCACATATCCGCAGAAGCCGCCCACTGTGGGCATTCCCTTCTCAGGACTTTAGACAGCTCTTTGAATCGCCATTTTGCGACAACCGCCTTCACTCGGGCGCTTTCTCCCTCCCCGGTCTTCTCCTGCTGAATTTTCTCGTGTAGCGCATCAACAAGAGCACCTTCCAAATTTTTATTATCTTGACACAGTGATGTCTTCTTAATCTGCACAACTGGTTGCTCAAGGCTTGCCCATTCCTTTCGGGGAAGGATGTTTCTGTACTCATTCAGCCGTTGAGTTTCCTCTTCTTTACAAGGCGCAGAAAGAAGATAAAGACATTGCGACGTCCCATCAAGAATAGATCTAAAAAGAATTGGGACATCCCAATACCTATTATGCTCAAGTAGAAAAACAATGTCATCTGTCGTCAAGTCTAAAGACGACATTAAGAAACCAACGCTTTCAGCAAATGAATCACCTGAAAGAGAATCCTTGATCTTAAGGAACTGTGGCGCTATGGCGTTAATGCAACTTGTACAGAAACCACGCGTACGCTTTATGAGCTCATCTGTTATATTTTGCGCCATCCATCCCTCCCTATTCCAACACCTCGTCATCATCTGTTGCATGTTCTTCTGCGACGGCTACGCGCCCACGCTTGCGAGGCGGGGTGGCTGGGGCTTGCGAATCGGCACTCAAGGTCTTTTGAGTGGCTTTATCCTTGCCCTCAACCACTGCAATCTCTTCATCGGTCAGGCCATAGAGCTTGTAAACGAGAGCGTCTATATCTGCTTCAAGCTTCGTGGTGTCGGCAGCGGGATCGGCCTTTTTCGCCTCAAGAATACGATCAACGAGCGCGGCGATCTGCGCAGCAGCGTTGGGTTCTGCGCCGGAACCTGGGACATCTGCGACAACGGAGGCTACTGCGCCTTTCTTTTGGCAAGCTATCGAGCCATCTCCCTTCCCCGCGCTACCATTGGCCACGGCCCCACTCGTCCCATTCGTCCTATATGTCCCAGAGGTCGCAAAAATGGCGGCGGGTATCGGCAACCGCTTGATTGCTGCCATTGTTATTCTAGGAAAAAGATTTTGATTCGCCTTGTCACCTTCATTCGCCACCCAAAAACCAATGGCACGAGAATTTAAGACCCCTAATAGATAACAATAAGCCAGATGCCCTGCCTCTATCCTAATTATGTAACATGATTTGTTAACCAACATCTTCTCGCTTGTGAGCGTAGCCATCAGAGTTGAAGATGGTATTTCTCTAAGAATAATTCTTTCGCCCGTGAAGAATCTTATATCTGGCTTCATATACAGTTCCGCTGAATAATCCAACCATACCCCACGCCCAATTGGAACCCCATATCGCGGTATATCTCTTCCGCCTAATTCCTGCAAATAATTTTTGTTCTTGGGGTGATCAGCGTGCAAGAATCTTGCTTCCATCTGTCTCTTTGTGTGAATGCTGTTGTGATAGGGTTGCACCCCAAGACAGATTTCCGTATTCCAGTCGGCAAATGGAGATTTCTGTCGCATCTTATCGACAATACTAACGACAAGAGGATTAGCAAATATCTTGATGGCATAACCATTGCTTTGACAATCCGAAAGGTGAATCAAATAGCTATTCCCCCAATCGCCATTGGTCGATATCTCAATCTCATGATTGCAGTCTGGCAACGCTGTTGATGCTACAAACACCACGCTATTTACACTTACGCCATCAAATACATTGCTTGTGAAATCAACAATCCTATTGAGGGTACGATGCTCAATGATATATTTTCTCAAAGCCACACAACTAGGTATTGTCAGAAATGTATTTGGGGTTATATACGAAACAACACCTTCCTTTTCTTTTGCCAGTGATGCAAATGCCTTTTCGATGAACAATCTGTAAAGGTCTATCTTTCCCTCTTGATAATGAAAGTAATCGCTGTATTTCTCTTTATATTCATCTTTACTTATAAGTACATACGGCGGGTTGCCGATGACCACATCAAAACCGCCGGTGATGTTGAACATCCATTCGGGATCGAACCAGCCTTCAGACTTGTTCTGATCGTAGGGATCCCATCCGGCGACCATGTCGGCATAGCGTGTCGCCGCGCCGACATTCGACAGGTCGCCCTTGGCTTGTTCCTTTGCAATCGCCCTCTTCAACCAATCGATCTCCGCGTCTATCGCTTCCCGCTTCTTCGCGTTGCGGTCGCGCTTGACGAGCATCGGCTGTGAAATGGTCTCACCAAAAAGGTTCATCTGCGCCGGCTCGGTGACCTCCTCCCAGTCTGGTTCCGCTACCGCTTCGCGTCGCTTTTTCGCCTCGTCAATCTTCTCGCGCCATTCCTTGATCGCCTCTTCATCAGGCTTTGACAGCGAATCGCGCACTTCCTTTCTGATGGCGTCGCGGATGGCGAGATCGCGGGTCTTGTACTTCTCCTTGGTGCTCGTCGATCTCGCACTGAATATCTTGTGGCGGTTCGCCTGAAGGTCATGCCGCAGTTCGGCAATATTGCCGATGGAAGCGTCAAGCGCACCGACCTCCGGCAGTGAAATCAGTGTATTGGCGCAGACAAACTTCGCCTCCAGATTCGGGAGAGAAAGAAGCCCGAAGTTCTCCGCTGTCGGGTCGTAGCTCGTTCTCAACTGGTCGCAGAGAAGCGAAATGAAAAACCTAAGCTTCGATATCTGCGTCGCAATCGGCTGAATGTCAACGCCATAGATGCAGTTCTCGATAAGATAGAGCTTTCGTTCGTAGTCGGGATAGTGCTGGCCTTCCTTAAATCGGGCCTCAAGCTCGGCAAGAGCGGCGGCACGAACCTCCTCTATCGTCAAGCCTGCCTTGTCCTCGCGATAGCGCTTCAAAAGCCGTTCCCGAATCGAAACATTCTGCGGATCAAGGCGCGTCAACAGCCTCACCATGCAATGAAGCACGCCCATCGGGAAGGCGCCCGAGCCGCAGGCGGGGTCAAGTATCCTACAGCTGTAAAGCGCGTCCAAGAGCGCCGCTTCTTCTTTTTTCGAGAAAAGCGTCGGCTCTCCCTCGGCAGCCTTGTTGCGATCGAAAAGGTCGGACAATTTGACCGCCAGAGCGCTGGTTTCATCCTCCAGTTTTCCTCTCAAATACCCCTTCAGCGACTCTTCAACCATGTAGTCCACGATCTCGCGCGGCGTGTAGAAACTGCCTGTCGCCTTTCTCGCCGTTTCCTGTGTCTCGGGATTAAACGCGCCAAGAAGGTTTTCAAACACCTTGCCGAGCAACTCAGGATCGAGAGCGACATCCGAATCGTCGGCATCATTCTCGTTGACCGTGAACTCGTAGCGATTGAAAAGGCTGATTATGCCACGCTCGTCGTCGAAGAACAGCCCGTTCGGCAGATGCGCAGCATGTCCCTGCTCGCCGCTGAAGCCGTCAAAGTAAAGCTCGCGCCCGCCGTCCCCCTCGCGCTCCTTCTTGTCAAGGCAGTCAAAAAGCGCACAGTTGAGGAACGGCACCGTCTTCATCAACGCCTTGAACGCGCTGCCGTCGCCGCCCTTGAATTCGCGTTCATAGCGATAAAGCGTCGTCACATGGCGTTCGCCACTCTTGCCCTGAAACGTATGGATGAACCGACGCTTCGCTGGCTGACAGTTGAACGTGGCGAAAAAGAGGTTCTGCAGGATGGCACGATAGTAGTTGTCCTGCTCCATTGAGTCGGCGTCGAACTTCTTAAGGAGTCCCGCCGCACCCTCGCGGTCAAACAGCGCATCCGGCACAAGCTTGCGTTGACGAATGAACCACGTGAACATGAGCCGCGTAATGAGGCGGATGACCGCTTCATTGTTGTATTTGCGATCATCCGTGTCATCGGACAGGTCGTTCGGGAAATAAACGTTTGTCGCAGGTTCCATCGCCCACGAATACCAGTCGAAGAGCTTGCGGTAAAACTCCTTCGTGAGTTGCTCGACGGAAAAGGCGTTTTTGACGTCTGCGAATGAACGTATGAGATTGGCAAGCCGGCGCTTGACGATATTGTTAGCCGCGCCTGGTTCAATGTAGAAGCTCTGCCGCTTTGCCTCGTTCCACTTCAATTTGCGCTTTTCCAACTCCGCCGTGACGAGCGACAATCTGAAATAGCCGTCTTTGTCGTAGAAGAAGAAAAGCCCCTGCGAAGGAATCCCAGAAAAGCCAAGTGCACTCTTTGCAATCGCGCCTTGCAAGACCTTCTTCGCATAGTTGAACTGCACAAGGCGGCTCGTGCGCTCGGTCAACTCACGCTTCATCTTGATTGCCGCGACCACCAGCGGGCGATTAGAATCACCATCAGGCAACCTTCCCACAAACCCCAGCAACTGCGCTTCAGCAAAATAGTCTTTCTCGTTCTTGGTTGCCGCACATTCCAGCGGTTCGCCGTGCGAGGTGTCGAACGACGGAAACTTCACGCGCAGCCAATCGACCGCCCGCTTTACCGAGAATCTGCAAACCATCTCGACCAAGAGCTTTTCAGCCCCATCCGATACAGTTTCTATCCTATTTTGTCGCTTCGCCATATTACCGCTTTCAGCTTTCGTCTTTACGCAATATTATACCAAATCCACCCCAGACCGTCTCCGTGAGCACCGCCGGAGAGGTGCCCATGCCTGCGATAAGGATTGTGCGATTGGCCGACTTCATCCGATCACCTCCCAATGGCCGCCCTTGGTCGGACCAACATGGCGGATACGACCAGATTCCGTCAAGGCCTTAAGATTCCATTCTACGCCCTTCACTGTTAAATTTACCACGATTGAGAGTTCATGCGCCGTTGCCATGGGATTGGCCGCAAGATAGGTCATTATTTTTTGGGCACTCGACAACTTTTTCACCGAACTTTCCACCGAACTCTTCACCCCAGTTTCCACCCTAGTTTCTACCCTAGTTTCTACCCTAGTTTTCACCTTAGTCTTTTCTATATTTGTCTCGGAAGCAGGACGTTTCAGGACGACGCGGAAGTCGTCGGGGTCGTCCTCGTACCACTCGGGGGCCGGAACTCCCCAACTGGCGCACTTCGCGATCATGTCACCAGTACCAGTACCGGACTTCTCAATGTAGCCCTTGAGATACATCGCCCGTGCAAGAAGCGGATTGACCGGTACCGACTTGTGCGCCGCGAAGAGCTTGCCGATGGTCATGCCGCGCGGCAATCCGCCGGGACTCCACACTTCGAGTCGATCTTTGAAGAGCATCACCTGGACGCTCGCGTTGCTCGTGTAGTCTCGGTGGACGACTGCGTTGACGATGGCCTCTTTCACGGCGTCATACGGCAACTCGAACTTTGTGGGGACTTCCGCCGTGTCACCAGTCTCCCGTGTACCGACCCAGTTGGAGATGTGCGTCATCACGAACCGCGTTGCCTGATCAACAAGTTCGAAAACATCTCCTGTGTAAATTTGATGGTCGGCCATTGGCTTAGACACCCTATCTGCGTAGAACTGAGCACACTTCACCTCAGAAGTGATGAAGAACTTCTGCGGCCGTTTCCCAAAAAGCAGCGCGGCTGGATTGAGCAGTCTGCCATCGTCGTCCAGCAACTCAAGTGCCATAAGGAGCTGCTCTATCGGCACATTCACAGGAAAAGGAAACTGTCGCTTCTCGCGGGCCGTGCGGATGAAGTCGCGCATCTTCACGACGCTCAGGTCTTTCATCGTCACACCCGCCGTCTTTGACGCATCGAACGGAAGGACGTTTATGAACCCTTTGTCTTCCAGGCACTTGGCGAGCGCGGCGTAAACCGCCGTCCGCAGGTCATCGTAGCCGACAAACCCCTTGCGGACGACATCTTCGCTGACCCTGGAAATGAACGCAGCCTGTCGCGGCTCGGTGTCGCCAGCGGACTTATCGATGAAGCAGATGCGCGTCTTGTGGCGCTTCGCCGCCCGCAGATATTCGCGCTCGGTAGCCGAGACGCCGGACGAATCAACGTTGCCGTACGTGTGGCCGAAGATACCGAGGTAGATGTCGCATGCGTCAACTTCCGCCAAATAGACGCCGTCGGCCTTGCGCTCTTGCGCCGGGACTTCCTCGAAAAGAAACACGTCAAAGAATCGCCCGAGTATCGCGTCCTTGCGCACGTACTCGGCGAGCGCCTTGCGTTCCTTCGCGAACTCGCGTTGGACGCTACTGATGAAAATGCGTTGGCTCATGCCTTGTCTCCACGGCAAAGTATATCAAATTTTCCGATGCTTGCACTCCGTCTCTGTCAGCACCGCCGGGAAGTGCCCATGCCCGCGACAAGGAAGGTGCGCTTGGACGACCCAGCGACCTTATCCTGCGCACATTCCCGCGACCCTATGCTTTTCCCACAAAGTTTCATGGCGATAGTATAGCATATTTTCGTTGTCTGTGGTTGGTGGTAAAGTGTCAAAACAGATCGACCTGTTTTGATGTGCACGTCCTCGATATACTGCTTCTCGACGCGACCATGGCCTGCTCGCCGTGTTCATCGCCGACCCAGCGTTATCGCATCCGTGAGATTTCGGTGCGAACCGCCGCGCGTCTTTGCGGCATGTCCCCTGCGTCCTTCTGGCGGAAGAGCAGGTCAGCGCGTTGATAAGACACCAAATCAATTCACGCGAGCGCCTTTCCCGTGAATTTCCGCCTCGAGATTGCGAACCATATCTACGATCTCGGAGAATGGCGGACGCGGACCGAAAATCATGTTCTGCATGTGCCGATAGTCGGACTCCAGTGCCGACAGCGCATGTTCGGGCGGCATGAGCGAGATCGCCGCCGCCGTCGCCAGTTCGTAATGTGCCCAGTTGCAGCGGTAGAACTTGCGCTTGAAGGCGACGACGGCATCGCGAAGCGGGATGTCGCCGAACGCCCGTTCCTTCACGTCGGACTGGCAGAGGCACCGGGCGAAAGTCCAATCTTTGCCGACACATTTGAAAAAAGCACCTTCAGTTCATCCTGTGTGGCTCGTACAATGATGCTATTCATGTCGAATCTCCCTGACTTGTGAAATGACCTCACGAATCCAGTCGGATACGCAAATCGACTCAACCTCAATCTGCTTCCACGTTTTCCTGTCGAACCGTTCGGCAAGGCGTTGCAGGGTTTCATGTGTCAAGTGTTCGCGCCCAAGTGCACGCAGTGCTTGCACGACGAGTGCCGCTTCGCGGGAAAGATTGCCGAGCAGTCGATTTGCGGAATGCTTGAAAACGATCGTTCCTCCCTGAAACGCATACTTGCGGTACGGCCCGTCACTCAAGTACGCCCAGTTGGCGGGGACTTGCGTGGAAAGACCGAGTTGATTGAGCGCCGTGTCGCCGTCCGCCCTGATCGTCCATCCACATTTTCGCGCCAACGCCGCAGCCACGTCCTCGACATACGGCAAGACATACTCACCGAGGAGCTTACTGAACTTAGGTTTCTGGTAGATGCCGCGAAGAACTGGCGTCAGAACACCCTCGGCCACCAACCGAGTCACAACACGATTTGCGGCATTGTTAGGTGCCAAATCGGCGAAATCAACCATGGCAAAGACGCTACCCGCCTTCGCCCACTTGATGCGATTTTGAATCGCAGATGAATAACCTTCTTTTCTCATTGACTGAAATAGTATACATTTTTTCAGTCGTACCGTCAACCCGTGCCTACTTCTATTTATTTGCCAAAAGAATATTTCACACGGGCTTTTCACAAGGTGTATATTTGCCCATCCGGGGCTTGTTCCTCGCGGCGAGCGCCATTAGCGGAACGGCCTGCCACGCAAGGTGCCGCGACGGGGCATCATCGAAGAGCTCGACAATGCATTTCATGCGCATCTCGCCTCTACCGATGTATTCCCTGTTATCGTCTCGGCGTGAAGGCAAGCACAGTGGCGTTTCCAGTTGGCTAGTGCCGTTGCATTGTTCGTGTTGGCGTAGCAGTAATGGCAAAGATGCGGACAGGTGTTGTACTCGCCGATGTCCTTTGACATGATGCAACCGCAGGCGAGGCGCTGACCGGAATCTTTATGCTTCGCGTGGATATCGTCGGAGACAACCCAACGGTCGTGGCGTTCTTCCTCGGTCGCGCCGAACATATCACCCTGGACAAACTGGGCCCCGATGAACTTCATGAACTCGGCGTCATGATGGAAGCATTTCGCAATCAGCCGGTCGTCGATGCAGCGGTTGTGTTCGACGCCGTACTGGTCAAGGTCTTTGATTTCGCCGCACGTCGCCGCCGTGACACCCCAGCCCTTCGCCAATTCGCCGATACGTTGCGCCACGGCACACATTTCATCCGGCGTGAACTCGCGTGCGTTGACGCCGCCCTTCTTAAGATTGCCGCTAACTTTTTTGTAGGCGTTGATGTCGATGAAGCTGAATACAAGCCGCGAGGTGTATTGCGCCACCTGGTCACCCAGCCGTTCGACCTTCGCGAGAATGTCAGAGACGGAGAGTTTGTCGGTCAGGATCAGCGGATCAAACCGCCAAACGACACGATCTTTCCCCACCCGCTCGGACAATCGCTTGAAAGTTTCCACGCGCTCGTCAAGCGGCGGAACGCGCGGCTCAATGCGTTCGGCGTCGTAGTCGTTGAGCGTGAACTGGAAGTAGTAGTTCGGGCAGATGGCATCAAGCGCATCGAGGTGTGCGAGCATCGGCCCTGGGTTCTTCGACCAGAACACGATGCACCGCATCTTCTTGAAACCCACATAAAGCGGCACGCCGTTGAGCGGATTGAACCACTTCACATACCCGGCCTTCAATCGTTCCATGAACCAATCGGAATAGAAAGCCGGAATGTCTGTTGAACGACTCGCGGAGACAATGACCGGCATCTGGGCCAACACCTTCGTACCGTCCGCGATTTCGATCTCCTCTTTCTTCCACGATGTCATTGTTATGCCCTTTACATTACGTTGCGGATTTGTCAACAAGATGGAAATGATTTGTCCGTCGGTTGATTTATCATCCTCGCTCCTAACCGAACTCTTATCCACACTCCAATCCACTGTCCAATCCACTGTCTCATCCACACTCTTAACCGAACCATTCGCCCCCCACCTAACCAGTGCGCGGTACGTCACATATTCGAATAAGTGACGTAGCGCGCAATGAGCGGGATCATCGGCCGTCGTAGGATTCATAGACGAAGGTATGCACGTTTTTCGGATTGGTACAGACGATTCTTCCGTCGACGAAGTCAACACCATAGTCCGAAAGTACGCCCTCAGACATCTTCAGCATTGCCGCGTTCTTGAACTCATACCAGTCGTCAAGGATACCGAGTTCCTCGACACAGGCACGGAAGGCGCGAAAGGGTTTCTGCCCGGACAGGGCGCGGAACAGTTTCTTGAACTCGTAATCGCTCCGCGTACGGGAAAAATCATCCATGATCTCGAAACCTTCATGCGAACTCTTCGCCTCGAACTCGACCAGCTCGTGGCCGTCAAGGTCCGCATCGCACTCCGTGTCGGCCCACGCGGAATCAAACCGAAGTCCGACGTCCTGCGCCGTCAAGTCGATATACGGCCAAGACTCGTCATTCGACATGTCGATCTCTTCGGCCAGTCTCTCGATCAGTTCCTGCTTGTTGGTTATTGCTCTCATCTTACCTCTTTTCAAATTCTGTCTCCGTCAGCCCCGCTGGGGACGTGCCCATACCCGCGACGAGGATTGTGCGGGCACATTTAACTCTCTGGAAATCATTCTTCATGCGTGGTGGGAATTATACTCCATCTGCGGGCGGTAGACAATGCGAAAACGCACGAAAAACTTTTGCGCGGATTCGGCGGTCGCGGGGCGACCGCCCTACCGGCGACGCTAAGATGGCTGCTCTCCATACGGCCGCGACAAGCGCGGCCGCTCCTGTATGCGGCGCGCTCGGCGAGCGCGCCCTACCGTTGGCCGCGACAAGCGCGGCCGCGGCCGCAAAAAAAGAGGCCGCCCGGATGGGCGGTCTCCTTTTGCATGTGCCCATGTGGGCACGTGTGCCTACGTGCGTTACTTCGCGAGGGCGGCGGCGACGTCGGCGAGGACCTGGCGGAGCGCCTTCGGGACGCGGTGCGCCGTGGCGGACTTCACCGTGGAGTCCTTGGACGGCTTCGCGTCGTACTCGTCGTAGGAGGCGCCGACCGTGGCAATCTCCTTCTTCCAGCCCTCGATGTCGACCTTGAGGATCTCCTCGAGGTCGGCCTTGACGACGTGGAACTTAGCCTTCTCGTCGTTGTTTGCGAGGTCGATGTCCTTCGCGAACGGCAGGTTGCCGATGGGCGTCTCGTTGGCCTTGACCTGGCCCTCGATGCGCTGGCAGATCCACTTGAGGACGCGGCTGTTGTCGCCGAAGCCCGGCCACATGAAGCGGCCGTCGTCGCCCTTGCGGAACCAGTTCACGAAGTAGATCTTCGGAAGCTTCGTCGCGTCGGCCGAGGTGCGCTCCATCTCCAGCCAGTGCTGGAAGTAGTCGGCCACGTTGTAGCCGAAGAACGGCAGCATCGCCATCGGGTCGCGGCGGACCTGTCCGATCTGGTCGGAGATGACGGCGGCGGTGACCTCGGAACCCGCGGCGGAGCCCATGAACACGCCGTGCGTCCAGCTCTTCGCCTCGTTCACCAGCGGGATCGTCGAAGGACGGCGGCCGCCGAAGAGGACCGCGTCGATCGGCACGCCCGTGGGCTTCTTGTTGTAGAGGCCGTTGAAGCCGGCCTTGTCAAGCACGGGGCAGTTCTCGGCCGGAGCCGTGAAGCGGCTGTTCTTGTGGGCGGCGACATAGCCGGCGGCCTTGATCTCGGCCTTCGTCATGCCCGGCTTCGGGCCCATGCGGTACGGGTCGTCCGCGCAGACGTAGCAGGGATTGCCCTTCCAGTCGACGCCCTGCTTCGGGGCCTTGATGCCCATGTCCTCCCACCAGATGTCGCCATCCGGGGTCAGCACGACGTTCGTGAAGATCGTGCCCTTCTTGCAGCTCTTGAGCGCGTTCGGGTTCGAGTCCATCGAGGTGCCCGGCGCGACGCCGAAGAAGCCGTTCTCGGGGTTGATCGCGTAGAGGCGGCCGTCGTCGCCCGGCTTGAGCCACGCGATGTCGTCGCCGATCGTCTGGAGCTTCCAGCCGGGGAGCTTCGGGAGCATCATCGCGAGGTTCGTCTTGCCGCAGGCGGACGGGAACGCCGCCGTGACGTGGTACTGCTTCTTCTCGGGCGAGGTGAGCGTGAGGATGAGCATGTGCTCGGCCATCCAGCCCTGGTCCTTCGCGAGCTTCGACGCGATGCGGAGCGCGAAGCACTTCTTGCCGAGGAGGGCGTTCCCGCCGTAGCCCGAGCCGAACGACCAGATTTCGCCGTCCTCAGGGAACTGGGTGATGAACTTGTCCTCGATCTTCTTCGCGCAGGGCCACGCGACGTCCTTCTGGCCCTTCTTGAGCGGCGCGCCCACGGAGTGGATGCAGGGAATGAAGCTGCCGTCCTTGCCGAGGTGCTTCAGCACCGCGTCGCCCGTGCGCGTCATGATGTTCATGTTCACCACGACGTACGGCGAGTCCGTGATCTCAATGCCGTACTGGGTGATCGGGTTGCCGATCGGGCCCATCGCGTAGGGGATCACGTACATCGTGCGGCCCTTCATGCAGCCCTTGTAGCTCTTGGTCATGAGCTTCTTCATTTCGACCGGATCCATCCAGTGGTTCGTGGGACCCGCGTCGATCTCCTTCTTGGAGCAGATGAACGTGCGGCCCTCGACGCGCGCCACGTCGCTCTCATGCGAACGGGCGAGGTAGCAGTCGGGGCGCGTCTTCGGGTTCAGCTTGATGAACTGGCCCTTCTTGACCATCATCTCGCAGATCGCGAGGTGCTCCTTCTTCGTGCCCTTCACGACCACGATCTTGTCGGGCGTGCAGATTCTATTCCACTTGTCGACCCACGCGAACACCTTCGCGTTGGCGAATTTGGGCGTCTTAGCCATGTCTCGTTTACTCCTTGCAGTTGCCGGGCACATGCCCGGTGAAAAATTGGCGGATATTATACGATTTTTCACCGCGTTCCGCAAGGCGAAAAACCAGGCGAAAAACCAGCCGGAGAAAAACCAGCCGGAGAAAAACCCGGAACCTGCGGGGCAGCCGTTGTCTCAGAGGGGGCAGCCTTCACATGATTTCATTGAGTTTTCGGAGAAGAGGAGCGAGGAGGTCGAGGGACTTCACGCCAGGGGAAGTCTCAAGGGAACTGTTGACGTCAAGTACGTCGGCACCGGTCGCGTAGGCGTCCGCGATGTTCTCCACCGAGAGGCCGCCCGCGAGGATCGCCTTCTTGCCGGCCGCCTGGACTACCCCGACGCGCGCCCAGTCCGACCGTTCCCCCGTGCCGCCCACGAGATTCCCCTTCACGCCGTCGATGAGGATGCCGTCCGCCGCCGTCGCGCCCGGATCGCCGCCGTCGTCCAGCAGCCACGCCTCGCGTCCCGACGCCTTCACGGCAGCGACGTCCTCCGGCGAGAACTTTCCGTGCAGCTGCACCACGTCGAAGCCCACTTCATCCGCCACGCGCAGGACATCCGCCACGGGCCGCAGTGTGAACACCCCGACCATGCGCGGGATGGGACGCCCCCCGCGCACGGCGGAGACGATCTCCGCCGCCCGTTCGGGCGTAACGCAACGCGGCGACTTGGAGGCGAAGATGAACCCGAGATAGTCCACCCCTCCCTCCGCCGCCACGCACGCGAACACCGGATCAGCAATGCCGCAGATCTTCAGCATGGCTTTCCTTATTACCAGCCCGTTCGGATAGCCGATCCAGCCGACGTGCCGTTCGCGTTGTTGTAGTAGGTCGTGTTGCCCATCCTGTTGGCGGATCCCCAAGACGAGCCGTTTGCGCCCCGGTATTGAGTCCATTGCGCCTCCGCCATGTTCGCACAGGCGGCAAGGGCAACAGTCACCATAATTCGGATTGTCGTTGTTCGTTTCATTTCGTTTTCCTCTTTAGGCTATTGGCTCTCTTGAGATTCTCCCGTGGCAAAAGTATATCAAATCTGCCGAACTTTCGGCAGAGGGCGGATAACAACGTGCAAAAAAGCAACTACTACCGCTTCGCCGCCGCGACGCGCTTCACGATCTCGGCCACGGCCTTCCACTTCTTTCGGACAACGGGCCATTTCGCGAGAATCGGCCCCCTACTTGTTCATCGCAACAAAATCTTACATGGCTTCCTTTTGCAATTTCTCCAAAATCTTGGCGGATCGTTCATGTCCCAACGAGGCAGCCCGCTTGAACCATTTCGTAGCTTCGGCAATGTTCTTCTTCACCCCCGTCCCTTCCAAGTAGCAGGTCCCAAGATTGAACATCGCCCCAGAATGTCCTTGCTCGGCGGACTTGCGGTACCATTCCACGGCTTTCGCGGCATCTGGCTTTCCTGCATAGCCGTATTCATGTACAACGCCCATGAAGAACTGCGCAGAGGCGTTTCCCTTCTCCGCTTCCTTGCGGTACTCATCAGAAAGCGAATGCAGTTTCTCCGTTGCGGGATCCCACCCCAGTTCATGGCTTCGTCTCCACAAATCGAACGCCCGCCAATCGTCTTTTGCGACTCCCTGACCATGTTCGTATGCCGTTCCAAGCCAAAGCATGGCTCGAATTTCTCCCTGATCCACAGCTTTCCTCAGCCATTCCACGGCCTTCGCTTTGTCTTGTCCAACCGACCTGCCAAGCATGTACGCAAGTCCCAATTGTGCTTGGGATGGCACATGCCCCGCCAGCGCGCTGGACTCAATTCGACCGAGTGGCCTATCCCCCGTCAAAAGTTTCATACATTCACCGAACCTGGCCGCAGCCTCTTTATCGCCAGCATCCGCCTTGTCGTGAAGCTCGAGCAACAAACGGTCAGATTCGCTTTGGTGAGAAAGCCAAATCCATGCGGAAGCACTCTCATCACCATGTAGCACGGCCTTTTGCAACCAAAGCAATCCCTTATTAATATCCTTCTTCTCGTAGTGCCCGAAGACAAACTCTGCGCCGTATATTCGCATGGCCTCGGCATCGCCGCATTTGGCAGCGATGCCAAGAAATATCATGCCGACATCTGGCACAGAGAGAGATTCTTCATAGAGCAGTTTCTCCCCAGCATGGCGAAGCAAGCGCAAATCCAACTTCTCGTCTTTTTTAGCTAGCTCAAGAAATACCTTCGCCGCCTTGCGATACAATGCGATGGCCTTCGCATCGTCCTTGGCAACGCCCTCCCCGTCGACATAGGCGTTGGCCAAGTCCAACATCGCCCTTGCGTCGCCTTGCTCGGCTGCCTTCCTCGTCCACTTAAGCCCCTTCTTTGGGTCCTTCCCGACATCGACGCCATGGCTGTAACGAAAGCCCAGTGCCCGCTGCGCGGCAGGATCGCCGGCCTCCGCCCGCTTGCGGACGCTTTCAACATCACCCTCGCGATCCGCCATGATCTTATTGCAGCGGCGGGTCAATCTATCAATCTCTCTACCCAACGCCCCTTGTTCCTCTTCATTCAAGTTGAGCTCCGTGGAAGATAGCGTGCTTGTAATTTCATTGGCAACCTTCTCGATGGCATCGGCATCATCGCTCGTCACGGCCTTCTCCGTGCGGCGTCGTAACCATCCCATGGCTTTCTGGAACATCGCCCTACGTTCTTCTCCCCTTGCCTCCATTGTCCGGGCGGCAGCAAGGGAAAGAAAGCTACTTGCCAAGTCCATCATCGCCGCCTCGTCCCCCTTCTCCGCGCGTGCCTGTACCTCGGGAGTTTTTACAATCACCTTTGCGCGGCGCTGCATCCATTTCGCCGCCTCTTGAATCATCGCCATACGTTCGTCATCTGTCGACTCCGTGTTCGACGAACTCGCAAGACCGAAGTACCCGCTAGCGATCTCCTCCATGGCTCCGGCGTCGCCCGCTTCCGCACGGGCTACGGTTCCCGTGCTTGAGACAACCCATGCGGGCGGCACGTCCTTTGCATCCACTCCGTCACTTTTGCCCGCGCCAGCCGCCCGCACGGTATCTGACGCCGGCGTGTCTTTTCCCGCTGTCGATACCGGCACATCTCCCTGCGCCCACACAACTGCCGCAACAAAAGCAGCGACGGCAACCATCGCTCTTGAGACGTACAACTGTTTCATTCATTTTTTCCTCCCTATTCGTTACTCGTTCCTTGACATGAAATCTTACACGGCTTTACACAACTATACGATGCCGCCAGCCAAATCTGACACTTCGGCACCGACATCTGCGGCTTCTACAATCCCGCCGACCTCACCATCCGCGCCTCCGTCAGCGCCTTGCGCGCGTATGACACATCCTTGTTGCCGTACCGACTCTCGGTCATCGACATCTGTTTTCATACTTGCTCTTAATTACATAGAAAATCGCCATGATCGTTGAACCTATCATGGCCAGCAACATGTCCGTTTGCGCATCCCATACATCTCCCTGTTGTCCATTGTAACGATCAGCCGTCTCAGGCGAGAAAAGAACGGCGAGCTGCCACTCGAAGATTTCATACACCATGCTACCGGTCTGAACGAGTAACCATGCGACAAAGATGGCGGTCAATGTTTTACGATCCACCCATTCCCGAGAGATGTACAGTAAGTACGGGAACATAAGAAAGCCAAAAGAAATGTGTACCAAACGGTCATAATGATTTCTGAAGTCCTCCTCCATATAGTGCGCGTCAAAAAAGGCAGTGAGGTCGCCCAGATAATTTGCAGGGACACCCCAATAGTCGGCAGAGACACCCAAATAGTTAACGCTCCATTCCCTGTATGGAACATGCGAATAGCCGTATCGCGCACCGACAACATGGAGAATGGCGAAAAGCGTTACACCGACAAATGCGAATAGCGGCATACGGTTCTTCCTGGTGTCGTACAGAAGTGGAATCACCAGCAACAGCGTGCCTATATGCTGCAAAACTAGATCCCGCCACTTCATCCATTCGGGAACATGAATACATGTAATGCCCGTGACGGCAACAAGCACAAACAAGAGCGCGAATTTTATCTTCTTGCCGATTGGCACATTCCCCATCGGTGTGCCTGGCATAGAGGCCGGAGCCCCATCCCATGCATGAGAACTTCCATCAATTTGCTTTTCTGTTGTCATGATTTTCTCCATCTTTAGTGCTTCGACGTATGTGAAACCGCTTATCTGGTTTTCCCTTCTGACTTTATCGACTCGCCGATTTTCCGGATATTCCCCTAAGCTTTTCATTCCACCACAACCCCGCCTTTACCAGCGCCTCGCGGGTGTCCTGGCGACCGAGCTCAATCAAATCACGGACGGTTTCTTTAGAATCATCAATATAACCACAAATTCCGAATGTTCCATTGATATCTTTAGATGGAATTACTTCAACAAGTTGTACGCCTGCGGTCCTCGCCGCACTTCGAACGCGATTTCGTTGTCCTGGCCGAATGTTATCTTCGTCATCTAGGAAAACCACTATAACCGTCTTGATCTCGGGGTACCTTTCTAATATAATCCCGATAGGAACATTGTCCCCCCCCCCTACACCACCATCATTGTATGTTGCCCCGTTGACT
>JAFRSR010000104.1 GCA_017427485.1 Kiritimatiellia bacterium | reverse complement strand
GTCGATGTTCTCGGCCGAACCCGTCTACGAGGCGATGTGCGGTGATCCGCGTTTCGAGCCGTTCATCGCCGTGGTGCCGCGCGTGTCGCGTGGGGAAGAATTCCTCCGTGAAACTCTGAAGACGACGGTGAACGCGCTGTCGGCCCGTTATCCTGGCGTGTGCAGTTTGTACGACCCCGACAGGGGTGCCGCGCAGTCGCTTGAAGGGCGGGCGGAGATCGTCTTCACGTCGATCGTCTACGACGACCAGACGCTGAAGCAGTACACGGCGCGGCCCTTAAGCCAGTTTGCGCTGGTTGCCTGCATCCCGTACGGCTATGGTGGACATCTTTCAGCGGATCTCCGCCGTATGGTGTTTCTGCCGCAGATGGTCCTGTTCTGGCGGCTGTTCGTCACGAGTCCCGGGACGCTGGAGATGTGGAAGTCGGCCAATCCGCTTTTGGCGTACAACCTCGCCGTGGGGGGCTATCCCAAGATGGACAGGTTGGTCGAGGTGGCGGTGCGCAAAGACCGGCCCACGACGATCATAGTCTGCCCCCACCATACGCTGGCGCGCGGCGACGGCCGATTGGCGCTCTCCAACTTCCTTCGATACGCGGACTTCTTTCTCCGGCTCCCCCGGGAGTTCCCGCACGTCCGGTTCGTCTTCCGCCCCCATCCGCTGCTGTTCCCGCGCCTTGCGACTTCCGAGTGGTGGGGGGAGGAGCGGACGCGGGCCTACCATGACGAGATGGCGGCGTTGCCGAACGTCGAATTCCAGCAGGGGGGGGACTATCTCGACACGTTCGTCAACTCCGACGCGATGGTCCACGACTGCGGCTCGTTCCTCGCCGAATACTTCTACACCGGACATCCCCAGTGCTACATCCTGTCGGACGAGTCGGTCCTCGGCCGCGAGTTCACGTCGTTCGGCAAGGAGCTGCACCGGCACGTTACGCATGCTTTTTCGGAAGACGACATCAGGGATTTCGTGCGGAAGGTGGAGGCGCGGTCCGCCCTGTGCACGGAGGAGGACCGCGCCTTCGCGAAGGAGAACGTCTGCATGTTCCATCCCCATGCCGCGGTCCGCGTAGTGGAGGAGATTGCGAGGGTTCTGTCGTGAACGTTGCGTTGATATTCGCCGGGGGAAGCGGCACGCGGATGGGCGCCGCCGTGCCCAAGCAGTTCCTGGAAATCCACGGCAAGACCGTTCTGGCGCATACGCTTTCCCTTTTCCAGGCGCATCCCCAGATCGACGGCATCTGGCTCGTCGTTGCATCCGACCAGCTCGAACGGGCGCGCTGGCTGGCAGAAGAATGCGGCATATCGAAGCTGATGGGCCTTGCGGTCGGCGGGGATTCGGCTCAGGCCTCGATCTACAACGGCCTCGTGGCCCTCCGCGCGGTCTGCGAGCCGGATACGGTCGTCTTGATCCACGACGGCGTGCGCCCCTACGTGGACCGACGGGTCATCACGGCCAACATCGAGTCCGTCAAGGAGCACGGGAACGCCGTCACCTTCACGCCCTGCTACGAGACGATCGTGATCTCGAGGGACGGGAAGACGATCGACGCGCTGCCGTACCGGCGCGAGTCGTATACCGTCCAGGCGCCGCAGAGCTTTCGCCTGGGGGACATCCTGTCCGCGCACGAACGGATCCGTTCCCGTCCGGAGGGATACACGGACATGATCGACCAGGCGACGATCTGCCACACGCTGGGGATTCCCATCCATCTCGTGCCGGGCAACCGCGGCAACATCAAGGTGACGACCAAGGAGGACCTCAGCATGCTGTCCGCGTTGCTCGCCAGTCGCACGGAGGATGAGTGATGGAAGTGCCGAAGCTGACCGATAACGTCGTGCTGCAGGAGGACCTGGCGGGAATCGCGGCCGACGAATCCGTCGCCTGGGAGGCGCTGCGCGGCAAGGCGCTGCTGGTCACCGGGTCGACCGGCCTGATCGGCGGCGTGCTCGTGCGCGCGCTGGCGGCGGCAAACGCGGGACGTGGATTGGGCATGAGGATCCTCGCGGGATGCCGGAATCCGGAAAAGGCGGCGGAGCTGTTCCGCGCGGCGGCGGGGTACGGCGTGGAGATCGTCGAGTGGGACGTCCGCCGTCCGGCGCCGTTTGACGGCGGCGTCGACTTCATCGTGCACGCCGCCGCGGAGACGTCTTCGCGGGCGATGGTCGAGAGGCCGGTCGAGACGATCCTGACGGCGGTTGACGGCACGCGGAACGTTTTGGAGCTGGCGCGTCGGACGAACGCGGCGGTCGTGTGTCTTTCGAGCATGGAGGTCTACGGCTCGCCCGCAGGCGACGAGGTGCTGGGCGAGCGCTCGTTCGGACGGGTCGATCCATTGGAGCTGCGGGCGAGCTATCCCGAATCGAAGCGGCTGTGCGAGACCCTTTGCGTGGCGGCGGCACACGAATGGAAGCTGGACGTCAAGATCGCGCGCCTCGTGCAGACCGTCGGCGCGGGCGTGCCGCCCACGGACACGCGCGTACTTGCGGAATTCGCGCGGAGCGTCGTCGCCGGACGGGACATCGTGCTCCATACGGACGGGGCGAGCGCGCGGTGCTACTGCTACACGGCCGACGCCGTGAGGGGATTGTTGACGGTGCTGCTCAAGGGCGAACGCGGGGAGGCGTACAACCTTGGCAACGACGCGACATACGCGTCAATACGGGAAGTGGCCGAGCTACTGGTGCGCGTGACGTCCGGCGCGAGCTCCCGGATCGTATTTGATCTTTCCGAAGGTGCTGGGCATTCCTGCTATGCCCCTCCGTCCAGGCTGCGCGTCACCTCCGCGAAGGCCCGCGCGCTGGGCTGGGTCCCGAGGACGGACCTGGCTGGAATCCTGACGCGGTTGACGAGGAGCTTGCGTGGATGACGGGCGGCGTGCGCACAGTCGATCCGCTCGACGTGATGCGGAAGAGCCTTCGCTTCGACCTCATCTTCAAGCTCGAGCTGGCGGACGCCTGGCTTCACGGCGACGCGGCGTCCGCGCGCATGGCGGAGGAAGCCTACCTGGAGTCGATCCGCGCGCGTTGCGGATTTCGCGAAAGCGATCCACCCAAGTCGGGCCCTGCGGCGTACGTCGCATCGTTTCGCGAGACGCTCGCCTCGATATCCGCCCGAGGGTACGACGAGAAGGCGGATCCGGTTCCCGTCGACAGGGACGGAGAGCTTCTCGGTGGCGCGCACCGCGTGGCGGCGTGTGCTGCGTGCGGGTGCATGTGCCGCATCGCCGAATCGCCCCGCATGTCGACGGGGGGGAGCCAGCGCGCCGCGTTTCGGCAGGGCAAGATGGCCGCGGAGGTCGAGAACTGGGGAATGCGGGCCTACCTGCGGCGATTCCCCGACGGGCGCCTTGCGGGCGAGTTCTCCGCGCTCGTCGGGCCGAACCGGCCTTTCCCGGACTGGGCGTCGCGCGTGCGCAAACTGCGCATGGATTCGTGGTTGTGGCTGCTGCGGGAGAAGTGGTTTCGGATCAAAGCAGCACTGCACGCGGGCGAACGCGGGAGAAAGGCGCTCAAGAAGTCGGACGAATGCCGCCATCGCGCGGCCGCGCCGCTCATGCTTGCGCGCTATTGGCAGGAACGTGAAGAGAATGGGGAGGCGAGGTCGCATGATTGAATTCCTGGTCTATTGCCTGACGGCGTGGATCGTCGTCGGGAAGGTCCGGCGGAAGGTTCGGAGCCGCGTGTCGTCCTTCATCTACGGGCTGCCCGTGCGGCTGAAGGCCAAGCGCGTGGGAAAGGCGCTGCACTGCGGAGGGCCCGTGCACGCGACGCGGCACACGGAACTCGGGGACCACGTGCATTTCAACGGCATGTGGGCGAGCGGGGACGGAAGGCTCGTGATCGGCGACTGGTTCCACTCCGGCGACGGCCTGCGCATCTTCACGCGCAACCACAACTACGACAAGGGCGACGCCATTCCCTACGACAGGACCTACATCAAGAAGGACGTCGTCATCGGCGACTTCGTGTGGATCGGCGCGCAGGTGATCCTCCTGCCCGGCACGACCATCGGCGAGGGCGCCATCATCCAGGCCGGGTCGGTGGTGCACGGCGCGATCCCGCCCTACGCGATTGCGGGCGGCAATCCGGCCAAGGTATTCGCCCAGCGCGACGTTGAGCACTTCAAGAGGCTGAAGGCGGAGGGAAAATTCCGATGAAAAGGAGTCTGTACGGATGATTGGAGAAGTGCGTATGGTTGACCCGCTCGACGTGATGCGGAAGAGCCTTCGCTTCGACCTTATTTTCAAGGTTGAGCTGGCGCGTGCATGGGGGGCTGGGGATGCGGCCGCGATTCGGCGGGCCGAGGAAGCCTATCTGGAGGCGGTCCGTGCGCGCAACGGGTTCTACGAAGGGACGCCGCCCAGACGCACGCCGGCGGATTTCATCGACAGTTTCCGCGCGGTGGCGTCTTCCATCCGCGCGGTGGGATACGACCCGCACGCCGATCCGATTCCGCTTGACGCGAACGGCGAAGTCCTCAACGGGGCGCATCGGCTGTCCGCCTGCATCGCATACGGGAGAGAGTGTCCTGTGGTCGTCTCCGAGAAAATGTCTTCGGGCGGGAGCAATTACGAGGTGTTTCTCGCGGGCAACATCCATCCCGCCGTTGCGCATTGGGGCATGAGCGCCTATCTCCGGCTTCTTCCAGACGGACCTCTGGCGTCGGGGTTTGCCGCGGCGAGCGCCGACGAGCCTTTTCCGGATTGGTCTGCGCGGGCAAAGTCCATGGCGTCGTTCCAGCTAGCCGCACGTCTTCGCCTGCTTCGTTACCGACTGGTGGCGTGTTGGCGCAGGGGGCGCAGACGGGAGAAGGTCCTGTCCCATATCGACGAGACGAAGTGCCGCATGAACGCGTATCGGATGCTGGCGGAATATTGGTCAGAAAGGGAGACGAGATGATGAATCCGGCCCATCTTGAAATGTAGGGGAAAATGTCCAATAATTTTTTTTTCATTTTCCGCTTGCACAGGTGAACGCGTTATGGTAAACTTAACGCGCTTACGAGGAGTAGGCGCAAGTTTCGGACATTGTGTCCGGGCCTAGGAATAACCGGGCTCGATGAAAGTTGACTTGCAACTACGCCGAGGAAGTGGGTGGTGAGGAACGCGAAACTCAAACCGTTCCAATCTGCTGAATGGCATAACATGTGTGCCGACCGTGTCCACGCGGGTGCAATAAAGTGGGTCGGTACGATACCGCCGAAAAGAACGGATCAACCGGGTAGCTCCGGTCAAGGCGAGTCGGAAGTTCGGCACGCTGAGAGAAAAGGTAAAAAGGAAAAAAACAACAATGAAGAAACTCATGATTGTTGCCGCTGCGGTCGCGATGTCGTTCGCTGGCGAGGCGGCTCTGCAGCCCCAGGAGTGCCTGAACTGCGGTGGCGGTTCGAGCGCTGGGTGCGACGTGGTCGTGTTCAAGGTGACGGGTTCTGGTAAGGCCGTTGTCGCCAAGGACGACTACAAGGAGGTCAAGTCCCTCAAGATCAAGAAGGGTGCGCTTGCGCTGACGGGCGAGCTCTGCGAAGCTACGGGCATCTGCTGCTACAGCGAGGGCTACTTCTTCGCCAAGATCAAGGCTGGCAAGGCTTCCTTCGACATGGCGTCGGCTCTTGAGCTCGGTGTGTGGTCCGTCTTCGGCAAGAACCTTGACAAGATCCGCACTGGCGATGTCAAGCCCGGCAAGACCTACAAGCTTGATTCCGCTCTCTACGTCAGCAGCGCCGCTGGTGACACGGAAGTGGATGGCGACACGGTTGTTGACGCTGAGTCCATCGAGTTCTACGCTTCTGCGTTCGGCACGGTGAACGTCAAGATCAGCAAGGGCACCTCGGGCACCTGCAATCCGAAGGGTCCGTGCGATCCGACCTACACCCCGAAGAGCTACAGCGGCTGGTTCGTTGGCAAGTATGCCTGCCTCGGCGAGGAAGACTGCTTCCTCTGCGACTGCGCTAACACGGACGTGTTCGGCGGCACCTGGAAGGCGACCTACCAGAAGAGCAAGACTTCGATTGCGGCTGCGGCTCGCCTTGCGGGCGTCTCGATCGCCGACGAAGACGACGAGGACTAAGGATCTGAGAAGGTCTTAAGTTAAACAGTGTGCGTAACAGCATGCTGAGCGGAGGGGAGGTAGAGCGTAAAAACTCTGTCTCCCCTTCGTGCATGGTAAAAAAGATGAATCGACTCCTAGTTTCATTCGCCATCGTGGCGGCATCCCTGTGCAGTGCCTGCGCAGCTGACGTCGGTTTGCTACCAGTCAAAGAAGCGGATGACGCAGTGTCAAAGGCGTTTAAGGGCGCAAAACCGGTTGAGAAGAACGCTCTGTCCGTCACGCGTCCGCGAAAGGCGAAAAAGAGCAAGCCGACTGCAGAAATCCTCGCTGGGTTGAAGGACGACGACATTCTTGTGGATATCGGAGGTGTTTTCCGACTGAAATGGGGGCTTCTGCGGAAGCATGTCGAGGTGTTGTGCAAAGGGGTTGATGATCGGCCGGACATGCAGGCCTCCGGGAACGAGGCGGTTAAGTCGGTCGCGTTCCAGACGTTCTGCTGGAAACTGCTCAAGGACTATGTCCAGCATGGCGTTTTTGCCCTTGAGGCCCGTCGTCTGGGAATCAAGGTTGACGAAGCGGAATTTCAAACATATCGCCAACAGGCACGCGAGGCGTACTCGCGGAAAGGCAAGATGGGCGAGGCGATGATCAAGCTCATGAATTCTGGGGAGTCGTTCTACGAGCACAACCTCACGAACGCGCTCTACTGGAAGGCGTTCAGGGAGAAGGAGATCGAGCCGAAGATCGAGCTTCCCGAAGAGGACGTGCACAGGTTCATCGAGATGCGGCATACAAGGAACCTGAATGTTCTGGCCACGAACAACTTCAAGCGGGTGCTGATCGGTAATGTCCGGGCCCAGGTGAAGGGCGGTATGGATTTCGGCGAGGCGGCGGAAAAATGGAGCGAGGACGACAGCGCGGAGACGAGGGGCGTGGTGATGGACGACAATGGCGAGACGCCGCGGAAGTTCGCAAAGGACGACTTGGATGAACGAATCGCGTCGCAGTGCTGGCACATGAAGCCTGGAGAGCTGAGCGAGGTGATTGAGACGCCGTACGCATGGAGCATCGTGAAGGTGCTGAAGAGGAATCCGGCCACGGCGGACGACGAGGAGACGATTGAGTTCGCGCAGATCAAGTTGGAGAAGGAGTTCCTTGAACCAGAATTCAGCGAACAAGAGGCGCGAGACAAGGCGAGGGCCTTCATCCTGAGGTCTGCGATGATAGCCAACTTCGCCGAGCTGATGAAAAAGACGCATATTGACTGCAAGATTCCCCTTGACAGCACCAGCAGGGGCGGCAGACCGATTTTGAAAAAACGCACGAGCAAGTGACGGGACGCGTTAATGGATTTTGCGCAAACAACCAAGAAAACGAGGAGCGGAAAATGAAAAATGCCATTCGATCAGTTTTGGCCGCTGCGGCAATGGCGGTCGTTTCAACTGTCCACGGCGCAGCTCTGCCGCGTGTCGGCGCGGGGACTGAACTCAACACGTGGACGCGAAACTTCAGCGGGGTTCTTGCCGCCGCGAAGACGACCGGGCATCCGATTCTCCTCATCATGGTCAACAACAGCAGCTCCGGCGATGGGTGCAGCCACTGCAAGATGTTCGAGGAGAGAACGCTGAACTCGGCTGCGTTCGACGCGATCGTGAAGGACTACAAGTTCTACATGGTCCTTCTCAACTACTGGGGCATCGACCAGGGATCGACCCAGCCCGAATACGGAGGCGTCCCTTATTCCGTTTTCTGGCCGATTTTCCAGACTTATAACGCTGACGGAGGTTTCCCAGTCGTCTCCGTGATACGTCCGGATGGAACGAGGTACAAGTCATGGGGCGACGGAACGAATCCAGGGACGCGCGGAACCTTGATTCACCAATACATTCGGCAGGCAATCGCCGATCTTGCGCCGAAGAGCAAGGTTGACACCAAATTCGACCTCGCTTCTGAATCAGGGAACACGGTTACCATCCAGATGAACGCCACGGCCGCCCCTCAGCCTGGAACGTGGAAGGGCGTCATTACGCGTTCGGGCGGATCTGGCACGACCGGTTCCGTGACCATCTCGCTTTCCGGCTCCAATGCCGCTCGTTACAGCCTGAGCACGACGTCCCTGGCCTGGGACGCCAGTGACGGCACGAAGTCGTTTACCGTGACGGGTCCCTCGTCTTTCGACGGCAGCCTGCTGTCCGATACGATTACGGTGAAGATCCAGGCGAGCGGGTTTGACGGGTCCGAGATCTCATACGGCGCCTCGTCGCAGACGGTCACGTTCAAGGACGGCCGCGTGAAGCAGTCGCTCGCCGAGTTCGCGGTGGCGAATAACGGGCTTCAGGGGCTTGCGTCCGCAGGCGGCACGTGGTTCGTCCCGGCTCAAAATGACGGCAACGTGCTTGAAACCGTGGCGTCAGAAAACTCCGCGCTCGTGTTCAATGCGACCGTCGGCGGAATCCTGACGGTCGGGGTGGGACGTTCGGGCAGCAGGCTGATCGACGTTTCGACGTCTGATGAAACGATCACGCTTGCCTCCGACGAGCCGGAGAGTTTCGGCGTTGCCGCAGGCCAGAAGATCACGTTCAAGGTTTCGCCGAATGCGGGTGAGGGCAACACCATTGGTTTCTCGAAGTTCTCCTTTGCGCCTCTGTCCGTGTCGCTTTCGAAACCGGCCGACAAGGCATCGATTTCATACGGCGAGATGAAGAAAGACAAGTCCCTCGTCAACCTGGCCTGGTCGGCCACCATTCAGAAATGCACGTTCGCCGTGACATGCAACGGCGTCACGAAGGACATGGGGACGGCCACGTCCGGCAACGCCATTGATCTCGGACTTGTGCCGGACACGCCCGAGACGAAGTCTTACACCTGGAGCGTTCGAGCGTCGTATTCCGGGCAAGACGTGCATGGAACGGCAGTTGGTACGGCATCTGCCGCGTTCAAGATCGTTGCGCTGCCGTCTTTCGACCTGCCTGCGAAAGTGAACGCGTACAAGTCGGTGAACGCCGGCATTGACGTTTCAGTCGCCTCCTCCGGCGGTTCCGTGACGTATTCAGCCGCGAACCTGCCCAAGGGGATGGAGATTGACGCGAAAACCGGCTTGATCACGGGTTCGCCGAAGGTCGCGAAGAACTACAACGTGACGGTCACGGCGAACAGCGACTTTGGCAGCACGACGGCGACGTTCACCATTGCGGTTAACAAGTTGACGAAGGCGCAGACGCGGTCAGACTACCTCTGCTTCTGCTTCAGCGACGCGGGCGACGTCGAGGCGTACGTGGTGGTGAAAATCCAGGCAAACGGCAGGTGGAAGGCGCAAATTTGGGAGGGGGGGGGCACCGCTTCCCTGAAGGGACGCATGACGAGCCGCAGGGACGGGAAGCTTGCGATTGTGTCGGGAGGCGCGCTGAACATTGCGCTCGATACCGCGTCAGGCATCTGGTCGGGTTCGGCGAATGGCCGGAAAGTCTTCGGCAAGGCTGCGGACAAGGCGGATGCGCCCTGGAAGGGGACGTGGAACAGCGGCGTGGGAACCTCCTCGTCGTCCAAGGTCGGCGGATGGGTGGTTGCGAAGGTGATCAAGTCGGGGCAGGTGACCTTCACGGGAAAGATCTCGCACAAGAGCAAAGTTTCCTGCAAGGGCCGTAGCGTGGCGTTCCCCGCTTCTTTCGTGGCGGCCAACATCCCCAAGTGGGCGGGTCACGGGGACGTGCGGTTCGCGTACATGGGCAGCGCCAGGGTGAAGGGCGGCTACGCATTCTGCGCGGACGGGACGCTGGGCGGCCGTTTCACGTTTGACTCCGTTACGTTTGACGAGATCGAGGGCTCGAAGTGGACGGGCGGGAGCATCGCCGCGCTTAACGGCGCGAAATTCAAGACGGTCGGGGGCGGAAATGTCGAGGTTCCGCTCGCGCTGAAGGGGTCCAGGATTTCCGCCGCGCAGAATGGCTACAAGGCGCGCGTGACGGTGACGGCGAAGAGCGGTCGCGTGTCCGCGTCCTACACCAACAACGGGCAGGCGAAGGCGTCGGGCGTGATCTATCGGGTCGGCGGGAGGCTGACGGGCTTCGGCGGCGGTAGTCTCGCTGGGACACCTTTCACGTTCGTGATTGAGTAGAGGAGAGGGTCATGAGGTTGAGGGTCACGTGGCGCGGCGCGATCGCCGGTCTGTTGCTTGTCGTTGCGGCGACGGCACGGGCGCTTTCCATGTCGCCCACGCTGCTGCCCGTGTCGGACGACATCCTGACGCTGGGAGAATGGAACAGTAACTTCAACGGCGCCCGGGCCGTGGCAGACAGATACCGCGTGCCGTTGCTTGTGTTCTACGGAGGTCTTTCCTGTGGCAAGTGCGAGGAACTCCAGCGCGCATGCCTCACGGATGAGTTCCTCGCCTGGCAGCGGGAGCACAAGATGCTGATGGTGTTCACGACGAACAATTCGCACGGGGACGCATCGGGCTTTGCCAAACCGCAGGAGTCGTCGGGATTCCCCTTCATCGCGGTGTACTGGAACCGGGACGGTCAGGCGCCGCAGAAGGATACGGAGCTGTACAGGAGGTTCAACGGCCGGGACGGCGAGATGCTCGTGAAGGACGGGACGCTTGCCGGCCAGCTGATCGGCTCGATCGAGGCCGTGGCCGGCGCGTACGATTTCTCAAGCCTCCCCGACATCTCTGGACGGGCTGAAGAGCTCTATTCGGAACCCGTTACGACGAAGACGCACTACGACATCCGCCTCTTTGCCGGATTTGACGTGTCGTCCGCTTGGGCGCCCCAGAAGGTGTACAACGTGGTGGGAAGCGCGAAGCCGAAGCTCAAGAAGATCTCCGGGACGTTGCCGAAGGGGATCAGGCTCGCGCTCGTGGACGGTGCCCTCGTCCTTTCCGGGAAGGCGAAGAAGGCCGGAGCGTACCGGTACGAGTTCTCCATCCAGCAACGGCGCAACGACGTCCTTCATGCGGGGCCGCCCATCGTGCTCGCCTTCGACGTCATTGCCGTAAACGACGCGTCGCAGGGAGGCTGCGCGATGCTTGGACGGGCGCTCAAGGCCACCGTGCCGCTTTTCGCCGACGAGACGGCGGGGAAGGCGATGAAGGGCGTAATCGAGTTGTCGACCACCGCACGCAACAGGATCAAGGCCCGTTACATGGGGTTGTCCGGCAGAAAACCGACATTTATCGGCGAGTGGACGGACATCGTCGACGGCACGGCGAAGGCGTCCCTCGCGGCAAGCGGCAAAAAGCTGGTGCTCGAGATGGGCGGTAACGGAGCCCTCCGCGCCGTTTTGTCGGATCCGGACCTGTCTGCGCCTCTGACATCCCTCGACGGCCTGAAGGTCGGCCCGGGTACGTTCGCGGCGGCATTCGCGGGCAGCTTTACGGCGAGCCTTGCAGAGACGTCTGCGGAAAGCGGGACGGGCTGCGGATACTTGTTCATCAAGAAGGTGCTGCCTTCCGGAAAAGTCCAGTGGGGCGGCATGCTGGGTAATGGACGGACGATTTCGGGAACCGCCTTTGCCATGACGGACGCCAAGGGCCGCGGAGCCGTGGCCGTGTTCAAGTACACGGCCAAGGATTACGTGGCGGCGGCGCTGACCATACGGCCGAACAGTTCCGAACCGACTGTCCAGCGGGCGGTTGTCGCATGCGAGGGTACTGTTCCGCGGTGGGCGCACGTGGTTGCGCCGGTTTCGGTTCACGACTGCGAGGTGCGAGGCAGTCGGTGGTCGAAGGGACTTGCGCTTGACGAGTGCTGTCTGGCGCAGTTCTTCGAGACGGCGTTGGAGCTGAGTGCGGTGACGGACGGCTTTACGAGCGAAGTGATGGGGCCCGTGACGTCTGCGCCGTCGGTCGGCGTACAGGTGACGGCCGACACGATCAAGCTTGCCGGGAAATCTTCGGATGTCAAGTTGTCGTTTTCCAAGGCGAAGGGCGTCTTCAAGGGCTCAATGAAGGTCACGTTCGCGTCCGGCGCAAAAACGGTTAAGTTTGCCGGCGTGGCGATTCCCGGCTGGCATGACTGCGGATGTGCGCCGATCGACGCATCCGACCCGTTCCATGTCGACGTGTCGCGGCCTTTTGCGGTTGGCGCGGCATGGTTTGCAGACCGCACGGGCGGCGCGGCGGCGACGCGCGGGTTCACGGTGAAAATCGACGAGAAGGTGCAGTGATCATGAGGCGGAGAACAATCGCGCTCGCGATGGCCGCGGCGCTGGCGTTTTGGACTGGGTGCGGCGGCAAGCCGGAACAGGATGCCGTGGGTTTCGGCGAGGCGTCGGCAGAGCGCAGGGAACAGTTCGCGGCCGCGGTGGCGGCGGCGATCCGAGGGTTTGAGGATCTTGACAGCCAGGGGGTGGAGGTCGTCGTTGCCGTCACGAACTCCGCGCCGCAGGTGACCGTCCGCAGTGGACGCATTTCGACCGGGGATTTGGGCAAGGCGCTGGCGGTGGCCCTGACGAACATGTCGTTCAAGTATCCCGGCATTGGCTTTATGGCGACGGGTGACGGTGGATGGCGGATCCTCATGCCCGACGAGCTGCAGATTCCCCGGACGGGCGAATTCGGCCTTGAAGTCAAATGAGACGAGCCGTCCTTTTCATCGCCTTGGCCTGTGTCGCCGCATGGGGCGTCCGTGCGGCCGGGCACGATGCCGACGCGGAGGCGCAGAGATTCTCTGAGATGTACTTCGCGCCAATGGACGGTGCGAATTTCTTCAGGCTGTACGCGCCCGAAACGGGGATGGTGGAGTTCTGCCGGAACTGGCGCACGGGAGGTATCGACGGCGCGGGCGGATGGCGCGCGGCCGTGGAGACGAACGGCGAGATTACGATTCGCGAGCCGGGAACGCGGGCCGCGTACACGTTCCGCGGGGGAAGGCCCTTCTCGATGGTTGCCTCGGACGGCAGACGGATTCGCATGCAGTTCGACAAAGAGCCGACGCTTCCGGGGAAAATCCCGCCGATGTGGGAGGGTGCAGAGGAGGAGGCGCAGGAATCGGTTGCGAAAAAATGGAACGATGGGCGGTTTTCGCTTTTCTACGTCAATCCCAACCATGCGGCCATGCTGCTTGCCGAGTTGGCGCTCCTTGGCCTGTTTGCATTCCTGTTCGGCAATAGAAAGGCCGTCATCGCGGCCGGCGCCGGAGGTTTCGCGGCGGCGGCGTTCTTTCTCGCGCGGACTGACGGACGAGGCGGTGCGCTTGGCTTGGCCGTGGGGGCGTTGCTACTGCTCGGATTCAGGTTCGCCAGGCACGGCGGGAAAATAAGGGCCGCAGTCGTGACGGCGCTGGCGGTTGCGGCGCTTGCGTTTTTTTGCGTCGGCTCGGGTCTGGGGGGGCGGTTTTCGCTCAAGCGGGCTGCCGACGCGAGTACCTCGGCCCGCCTTGAAAAATGGCGGTGCGTTCCGCGCATGATGGTCGATTCACCCTACGGATGGGGCGAGACGCGGGCGGGGCGCGCGTACAGCGACTGGTACCAGCCGCTGACCAGCTCGGCGGTTACGCCGACGCTCGACAGCGACCATCTCACCTACATGACGGGGTTCGGGTGGCTTGGACGTTTCGTCTGGTGTGTGTGTTGGTTTGCCGTGTTGTTTACGTTGTTCCGATTCTGTTTGGGCGGCGGTCGCGGGGCGACCGCCCTACCAGGTGGGTCTCCATTGCCGCTGGCCGAGTTTTCCGCACTGTGCGTTGCCGCGATGTTCAATCCGATCCTGCACGTGTGGTCGTTGTGGCTGGTGCCCGTCGCATCGCTGTGGCCGTTCATCGCGTCGCGTCCGTGGAAGGCGTCGAAGCGGTACGCCGTGCCCCTTGCGGCGGCGGCGGCGATTTCGCTTGTAGTCTGCGCGGCGTTCTATTGGTCTGGACGCGAGCCGTCGCGCCGTGCCGTTCCGGCTGTCTTCACCGACGGCAAACGGGTGTGCATCGGTTCGCGCGAGCCGGGCATCTGGGTGGCCGATGACAGGTACTCGATTGGATGGCTTTTCGCGCCGAAGGAGATCAGGTATTTCTGCGCGGCGCATCCGAGAGTCAAGCCTCTGGGGTACGTGCAGAAACTGTCGGACGTGCCGTCCCGCGTTCGCAGGCTTGCGGTGGCCGGCAACCTGTGCCGCGAGTACGTGAAGCTTTGGGAAAAGGGCGAGGCTCCGAAGGCCGGGGAACTGATTTTCCTCTCTCCGGGCATGCCGCTCGGCGCCGTGCCCGAGAGTCTGCGCAAATCCTGCAAGTTCGCCTTGGTGGTGGGCGAGTTCGCCGCACGCTACGAGGACGTCTACGGACATCTGGATGGGGCGGACGGGGTCATTGTGACGGAGGGGGCCGAGGTCTATCTGCCCGGATGGGTGGGGCTGGTCTTGTCGATGTGACGGCCATAGGAGAAACGCATTGCAAATGCAAAGACATTTCTATGGAAGCGGGATGTTTTTTGTGGTATAATATCAAAACATTTCGCAGAATAGAAGGAGGAAACAGGAGAATGAAACTGGCGGTAAAAAGCTTTTTCGCGGCATCGGCGGCACTCCTCGCCGCATATGCGTTTGCATTTGAATACAATGTGACCCGCCCGACAATCCGCCCGCGTTGGAGCGGGGCGGAGGTCGGCGAGTGGACGATGGATCGCGAGACGGCCCTTGCCAAAGCGAAAGCCGACCTTGCATATGTCATTGTCATGTTCACGGGTTCGTGGTGGTGCCCAATTTGCCAGACATGCGAGGCGAAGGTCCTGACCTCGCAGGCTTGGGCCGATTACGTGGCCAAGCTGGGCTGCTACCTCGTCGTATGCGACTATCCCTACCGCTTTCCCGTTCCGGCGGGACAGGAATGGAAGGGAACAAGTCCCCTTGGCGATGGCTGGGGGTTCCAATGCTGGCTCTACGATGCGGACTATCTCGCCCAAAACGGCCTGACGGCCGAGCAGGGACTTGACGCGATCCAGAAGATGTATGACTACCAGGACGCGCTGGCATTGCCGGACAGCACGGTTGACGTGATCGGTCGGCTGGGCGGCGGAACGATGGATCTCCACAAGATCGCCTACCCGTCGATGATCTTGTTCAGCTCCGACGGAAGCGAGGTCGGCCGCGTGACGTTCCCGAGGGCATGGTATCGGGAGGCGGCCGTCTCCGACGAAGAGGCGATCGACTTCATGATTGGAGGTCTTGAAGCCCTGCGGAGCGAAGACGAAGGCGGCCTCTTCGACAACCCGACCGCAGGCGGACTTTTGGGTACGGTGGCAACGCAGTACACGGGCTGGATTGCCGACGGCAATACGGGAAATCTGGCCGGGACGGTCGTCCTCAAGGCGGCCAAGGCGAACAGGAGGACTGGGCTTTCAAAATTGACGGCCACCATCACGACGCGCAGTGGCGCCAAGGTCAAGCTGACCGGTAAGGCGGAAACGCCGAGTACGAACAAGGTGTTCATGCTGACGAAGACGGGTTCGACGGTGACGGCAAGCGTCAAGCTCGGCGCGGAAGGACTTGTCGGCGCCTATAAGGATTCAAACGGGAAGACCTACTCGATTCAAGGCGGGCGTAACGTCTTCACGGCGAGGGACGAGAAGGCAAAGGCGCGTGCGGCAACATTGACGAAGGGCTTTTGGCCAATCGCCCTCGCGACGGACAAGAACGGCGGAAGCGCGTTCGCCAACGGTTACTCCGGGCTGTCCGCGACAGTCAGGAACAAGGGGAAGGTCAAGGTGACGGGCACCTTGGGCGATGGCAACAAGGTCAACGTCTCCGCTCAGGCGATCATGGGCGAGAACGGCAAGGTGGTCGTTCCGGTGATGGAGAAGAGGGGCGCCTATTCGTTCATGCTCGAGTTTGCCAACGGGCGTCTGTCGGCCGTGACGGGGCTCTCCGCCTGGAACGCCACGAGACTCCCCGCCAAGTTCACGGCCACATGGTCGACGAACATCGTGTTCTCGGCTGTTTCCGGTGCGGGCGAGGTCCCTTCGCCGATGTATCTGTCGATTCAAGGATTTGATCCTGCGGCTGGGATTGGCGGCAAGCCCGTGGCCGTATCGCCTGTGGACGACATGATTGCCGTTGCGCGCAACAAGTGGGCGGGCACGAAGGGCGTGACCGACCTCAAGGTGACGTTCAAGCCCAAGGACGGCACGTTCAAGGGGACGTTTAACGTCTACGTGACGGACGGCGACAGGACCAGGAAACTGAAGGCGAACGTGAGCGGCGTTGTTGTCGATGGCGTGCCGTACGGCACGGCCGTGATACGGAACGTCGGTGCATGGGCCGTGAAGTTCGTCGGATCCTGCGGCGGCGGATGCTGAAACGGATTGGCGGAACAGGCACCTGGAAAAAGGAGGAACCATGAACATCAAGAAAGCGACGATTACGGCGCTGGCGCTTTTCGCGGCGGCCGCCACCAGCCATGGGAGCCGGCTCGCGCCGTCCTCGTCCTACTACGGCGACAGCGAAGACGAGCAGGAGGTGGCGGACGGCAAGAACGACGCCGGCGACGCCGAAGCCGAGGAGAGGGAGCCGATCGACCTGAGCCAGCTGGAGGCGGGGGACACGCTGTCGTTCTCGTTCGAAGACGATTTCCCGGAGGAGATCAACGGATACGAGGTGCTGTCGTCGTTTCTCCCCGAGGGCGTCTCGCTGGAATGGACCGGCAAGAAGCTGAAGGCCCCCAAATCGGGAAAGGTCAAGTACAGCAAGAAAGACGAGGACTTTGTCGACAAGAAGAACTCGGACAATCCCAGCGGGCTGAGCGTCAAGCTGAACAAGAAGAAGGGGACTGTCAGCGGCTCCTTCAAGATCTACGTGGCCAAGAGCGAGAAGAAGCTCAAGTCGTACAAGGCCAAGTTCTCCGGTACGCTCGGCGGAAGCCTAAGCGTCACGCTGAAGAAGAAGGTCATCGCGACCGCCGCCATCGAATAAGCGGGGGTGAACATGAAAAAGGCACATTGGATCGGCATTGGGGCCGCGGCCGCCGCGCTCGTCGTCGCGCTCTGTTTCGTTTTTGGCCTGCGCCGCGACGCGAAGCCGTCTGCGGCGCAGAACGTGCCGGACGGCAGGAAGCGTCCTGCTCTCCTCAGCCAGAAGGGAGCGGAGAGGAGCGCCGTGAAGTCGGCGCTGTTCCGTCCGTCCGCAGAGCGCGTCGTGACGAACAAGACGGGGCTGGTCACGCGCTCCCGCTTTCTCACCAAGATCGGCGGAGGGGACGACGAGATATTCCGGGACGAGAACGGGAAGCCCTATCCCGAGAAGGACCAGGCGCTGATGCGTCAGGCGCGTGACGCCATCGACAACGACGACCTGGAAAGCGCGCGCGCGCTGGCGGCGGAGGCTGCGTCGTCGACGAACGACGAGCTTCGCGAAATGGCCGTGGAGGCGCTCTCCTGGTTCGGCAAGGATACGCTGGTCGAATTGACGCAGTACATGGCAGACGCGAACGAGGACATCGCCGAGGCGGCGAAGGACGGCTGGATGGGAGGGCTCCAGGAGATCGACGACGACGGTGAAAAGGCCGGCATCGTCGAGACCACGATGAAGACCCTTCGCAACGCCGACGTCCTTGAGGATATCGCCAACGAACTGGTCGGCATCGACGAACTGGCCGCCGTCCAGGCCCTCGCGAACATCATCGAGGACGGCAAGAACCCCGCTGCGGTCGCCGCAGCCAAGGAAGCCTACAACTCCATCACGGACTCTGACTGGAAGGGCGTCGATGCGGCAGAAGCCTGGTTGCAGAAAAACTACGTGCCCGACGACGATGACGATGACGGCAAATGAGCGGATATGTGGTATAATGCCCGCATGAAATTCCATCTTGTTTTGCCGGCGAGACCTTTTCTGGTTTCGCTTTGCGCTGCGGCTGCGATGGCGTGCCATGCGGTTGCTCCCTGCCGGACGTTGCGGCCGGATCCGGAGGCTTTGGCCAAACGCATGGCGCGTTCCGAAGTGCATGACGCGTCGTTGCCGCATGTGCGCGCGGCCGTCACGAAGGAAACGCTGTTGGACGTCGTCGACGTTCTGGTCGCATACGACCTTTCGGCGCACAGGTGGCTTGAGGCCAACAACAAGGGAAGTCCCGCCGCGTTTGCACAGGCGAGAATCGACGAGATGAATGCGTGTCTGGCGAATTCGCGCATACGGGAGTTCACCTTCCGCCTTGTCGGAACGGTGTGCATGGGCGCAGACGCCACTCAAATCCGCACGCCCGCCGGTTATGTCAACCTGGAAAGGATTCTGACGCGACATCTCGTCAACGAGAAAGGCAACGTTGTGGCGACTGGCGAGTGGGCGAGAATCACGGATACGCGGGAGGACCTCGGCGCGGATATCGTCTGCTTGCTCGTCGATGCGGGGCTGAGCGGGAACGTCGGCCTTGGCTACGTACTTGAAGACGTCCAGGGGGAAAAGTACTCGCAGGATCCCTCCTTGATATCCGCGTTTGGCGACTGGGCCTACAATATCTGCAGCATTGGCGTGGTGGATGATGGCTACTCCATGCTCCATGAAATCGGGCACCACATGGGTTGCGGCCATCCGGACGCAACATGTGCGAGTCCGTTGGAAATCGACCTCGGCCCTCAGCTCTACTCTTATTCGTCGGGTTACTACTTTTGGATTGAAGACGAGGGCTTCTTCACGGTCATGGGCTACAACTTTGGCGGGTTGAGGCCGGACGGATCCTATTCGCCAAGCGACCGTTTCACGGAGATTCCGTATTTTTCCTCGCCGCAGCTGACTTACGGGGGCGTGCCGATCGGGACTGCCCGCAACGACAACCGGCGGACGCTTCTCAACACGTATGCACACGTGGCGGAGTATCGCGTTGCCCGGTTGCCTCGCGACGCGAAACCGGTTGACGGCGGCTCCAGTTCTCTGTCGCACGTCTTCCCGACGGCGTTCAGGCCGCTGAAGGCTGTCAACGGCGTGGCACCGTACGTCGGCGCGGTATACAACGGCGAGAAGGTCGTCGGCATCTTGTCGCTCAAGTGCGGGAAGGTCGCCAAGACGGGACGCGCGGCCGGCAAGTCCAAGGTCTCGGCCGTTGTGACGGGACTTGACGGCAAACCGAAGAAAGCCGCCCCCGTGTACGTCTCCTGCGGCTACGACGCGAGGGCCAATCTGGCGGTCAAGGACAAGGGAAAGCTCACGCTCACGCTGGGCGGCGAGGGATTCGTCGGCATGCTTGGAAACGGCCTCACCGTGAAGACGGCATCCGTGGGGGGCGCCTGGCCCCATCCGCGCGCCGTAGTTGACGTGGACTTTGACGCTGGAACGGGGACTCTGCCTTCAGGGACGCTTGCAGACCTTCTTCCGACGGGAGATCATGCCGAGCCGGTCGTCCTTTCGGGCGGCAAGTGGAAGTTCGCGTCGCCGGCTGCGGTCAAGTACGCGAAGACCACGGACAAGACGACGAAAAAGACGTCGTACCAGCTCACTGGCCTGTCGGACCGGAAGAAGACCAACCTTTCGGCGATGAAGCTCGTCTACAAGCCCAAGACCGGCACCTTCAGCGGATCGTTCAAAGTCTATGTGGCGACGACCTCGGGAACGAGACCCCGGCTCAAGAAGCTGACGGCGAAGGTCACCGGCGTCGTCGTGGGGTCTGTCGGCTACGGCAGGGCGGAAATCAAGAAGGTCGGAACGTTCCCGGTGTCCATACATCCGGAGCAATGAAGGTGGTCGTGATGCGCGTGAAGTACGTGGTGGGAGCTTTCCTCGCCTTGCTGACGCTGGTTGGAATCCTTGCGGTGTGCGCCATTGGCCGCAACCGTGCGCCGGACGGGGATGAACCGTCGGGCGATTCGCACTCGAACGTGGTCAGCCGGGCCGATGGCGCCGCGGCGGCGAAAAGGCCGGCGGCGAGGCGTCCTTCCGGTTCAAGAAAGCGCGCCGAGCGGGGAAGCAAGATTCGCCGCGTGTCGGTGGATTCGCCCGATTCCGGGGATGAGCCCGAGGACGAGGAAGACGACGACATGTCTCCGGAAGACAGGCGTTTGATGGATGCCATCGAGCAGGGACGGGACGACGACGACCTTGATCGGTTGGTCAAGCTCATCCCCGACGTCTCCGCCTCGACGAATGCGGAGCTCAGGGCCGAGCTGGTGGACGCCATTGGATGGTTCGACGTGCAGGGCATGAACCACCTGCTGCCGTTCATGGCCGATCCCGACGAGGACGTCCGCGAAAGCGCGATTGACAACTGGACGTCCGCGTTGAGCGAGGTGGAAGACGAGAAGATGCGCGCCCACATGGTCGGCGCCGTCATGCAGGTTCTGACTGACGAGGACGCGCTGGAGACCATGACGTCGGAGTTCATCGACATGGACGAGAAGATCGCCCTCCAGACGCTGATCGACGTCATCGAGGGGGGGAAGTCGGCGCCGCAGGGCGTCGCCGCCGCGCGCGAGCAGTACGAATTCATCACGGGCGACGAGTACACGACGGTCGAGGCGGCCAATGCGTGGTTGGCGGAGAACTACGAGCCGCCGGAACCGGAAGGCGGCGCGGGCGACGAAAGGCAGAATCGCTAGATGTTCACGCAGGGCAGGATAAGGGTCGTCGCGCTGGGGCTGGCGGATGCAATCTGCATCGCTTTCGTCTGGACTCTGGTCGTGCTGGCCTACTGGCGCGTGGCGGGCGGATACTCGCCTGAGCTGTACTTGAGTTTCTGGCCGGTCGTCCCGATGTTCGTCGCCCTGAACGCCCTGTTGGGTCTCTATCACGGAAGCTGGATGTATCCTGCGGCGCCCTTGCCGCCCGTGGAGGAGATGCGCCGTCTGATGCTTTCCGCCCTGATCCTGCATCTGGCCGTCGTGACCGTCCTCGTCATGCTGTTCCAGACGATGCAGGGGTATTCGCGGGTGGTCGTCGGCATCTCGGGCCTCATGACGGCGGTTCTCGCGCAGTCCGTGCGCAACTGGGCGCGGCACGCGCTCTTCAGCCTGCGCGTGGGCCAGATCCCCGTGTTGCTGGCCGGCGCGGGAGATGTAGGCCGCCGGGTGGCGGCGATCCTCAAGACGGACGCCTATACGGGTTTTCAGGTCATGGGCTATTTTAACGGCGTGCGGGAGGCCTGTGCCGACCTGGGCGTCGCCGGCATCCCCTGCCTCGGGTCGTTGAAGGACATCGTGCCGGAAGCGATGCGGCGCGACGTCAAGATCCTGCTCGCCTGCCAGGACGAGCGCCTGTTCCGCTGCCAGATGAAGGAATTCTCGGCGTGGTTCACGTACATCGAGTTTCTTCCGACCGCAAATGCGTTTCCCGTTTTCGGGTCGAGGGCCGTGACCTTCGACGGGCTGGGCGGGCTGGAGATGGTCAATCAGGCGCGCAAGCGCGTCCTCCGTTTCCAGAAATGGGCCCTTGACCGCATTCTGGCCCTTGTGGCATTCATCTTTGCAATTCCCTTCTTCGTCGTCATTCCCCTCCTGATCAAGTTGACGAGCCGGGGGCCCGTGTTCTACCGCCAGGAACGGCTGGGGCGGGGCGGGGAGCCGTTCCGCGTGTGGAAGTTCCGGTCGATGTACGCCGATGCGGACGAACGGCTCCAGCGCCTCATCGCCGAGAATCCGGCGATGGCGGATGAGTGGGCGAACCGTTTCAAGCTCTCGGACGATCCGCGCGTGACCCCGCTCGGCCGTTTCCTGCGGCGGACGTCCCTTGACGAACTGCCGCAGCTGTTCAACGTCCTGTGCGGCGAGATGGCGTTGATCGGCCCGCGTCCGATCGTGGAAGGCGAGGTCGAATACTATGGCACGTCGTACGAGACTTTCTCGTCCGTCCGTCCGGGCATCACGGGTCTCTGGCAGGTTTCGGGCCGCAGCGACACGGATTACGACCGCCGTGTGGCGCTCGACACCTACTATGTCCTCAATTGGTCGCCGTGGATGGACATCTGGATTCTCCTCAGGACAGTCCTCGCCGTCCTTCTCATGCGCGGCGCCCGATGAGTTGAACTGGTATGCGTTACCGGAAACTGGTATACTATAAACGCCATGCAAGTAATTCCAACAGATCTGGAGGGCGTGAAGATCATCGAGCCGCAGGTGTTCGGTGACGCACGTGGATGGTTTGTCGAGCAATACAACGCCGCGCGCTACAAGGCGGCCGGCATTGACGCGGACTTCGTCCAGGACAACGAGAGCTTTTCGTCGAAGGGCGTGGTGCGCGGCCTCCACTGGCAGGCCGCCCCGCACACGCAGGCGAAGCTTGTGCGCGTGATCCGCGGAGCGGTGTGGGACGTGGCCGTCGACATCCGCAAGGGGTCGCCGACGTTCGGGCGGCACGTCGCCGTGACGTTGACCGGCGAGAACCGCAGGCAGTGCTACATCCCGCGCGGGTTCGCCCATGGTTTCATCGTTCTCGAGGATGACACGCTCTTCTGCTACAAGTGCGACAACTTTTACTGTCCGACTGCCGACAGGGGGGTGCGTTTTGACGACCCGGCGCTGGGCATCGCATGGCCCGACATCGGGTTCCCGCTCACGCTTTCGGAGAAGGACAGGCGACACCCAATGTTTGACGCCATCGAGCCGTGGGAAGATATCCCTGTGGAGAAAACCTAGGATGAAAGTGCTGCTAACAGGCGGACGGGGCATGCTGGGGCGTACGATCTGCGAGGAACTCGCGGATTTTGAAGTCGTTCCGACAGACCTGCCCGAGGCGGACATCACGGACGAGGATCGAATTGACGCTGTTTTGCGGGAACGTCGGCCGGATGCCGTGATTCACTGCGCGGCGATGACGGCCGTGGACAGATGCGAGGAGGCAGTTGATTTCGCCTACCGCCTCAACGCACGCGGCACGGCCAACGTCGCGTCGGCCTGCGACCGGCAGGGGATCCGGCTGATTGCGATTTCGACGGATTACGTCTTTGAGGGGGACAGCGACCGACCTTACAGTGAATTCGACGTGGCGACCGGTGGGCGGACCGTGTATGGGAAGAGCAAGTTCGCGGGAGAGGAACAGGTGCGCGCGCTTTGTCCGGACCATGTGATCTGCCGGATTTCCTGGCTGTATGGCAAGGGCGGTCCGAGCTTCGTGCATGCCATGCTCAAATTGGCGGACGGTTCGCGCCCGATTCTGAAGGTCGTCGCCGACCAGCATGGAAACCCGACGAGCGCGTATGCGGTGGCGCGGGAACTCCGTGCGATCCTGCGACGGCCGAACCTGCGCGGCACGTTCCACGTCACATGCGAGGGAGAGGCGACGTGGGCGGAATTCGCGGAGGAGATCTTCCGCCTGGCGGGGAATGATCAGAGGATTGAACCGTGCACGACGGAGGAATTTCCCCGTCCGGCGCCGCGTCCGAGGAATTCGCGGCTTGACAAGATGGGGCTTCGCCTGGCCAATCTTCCTCCGATGCCCCACTGGAAGAATGCCCTGGCCGAGTTCATGAAAAGGGAATTCAACGCGTAAAGGAGAACGAAACAATGGCTTATTCAAAACGCTGCATCGTCACCGGCGCCGCCGGGTTCATCGGTTCGGCCCTTGCACGTCTTCTGCTTAAGGAGACGGACGCGACCGTGCTCGTCGTCGACAAGCTCACCTACGCGGGCGTGCCGGAGTCGCTTCAGGAAGTCGGGCTGGATCCACAGTCGCTCGCCTCGTCCAATCCGCGGCTTTCGTTCTTCAAGGCCGACATCTGCGATGCGGCGGCGATGGACAGGGCGTTCGCGGAATTCAGGCCCGACACGATCTTCCATCTCGCCGCGGAATCGCATGTGGACCGCTCGATCGACGGTCCCGGCGAGTTCATCCGCACGAACGTGACGGGCACGGCGACTCTTCTGCAGTCCGCACTCACTTATTGGCGCACCACGAACCGCGAACCGCGAACCACGAACCACGAACCACGAACCACGAACC
>JAFRSR010000103.1 GCA_017427485.1 Kiritimatiellia bacterium | reverse complement strand
TGCGGCATGGAGCAGGCGATGGGACGCGACAACACGCCCGTCCGCCGCCTGTTCGACTACGCGATGGAGCACTTCATCTACGGCAAGCGCCCGATCCTCTTCTGCCTCACGGTCACGACGGCGCCCGGCGGAAAGATCCGCACGCACGGCCTCTTCATCGGCGAGGGACGCAACTGCCTCACCGAGGCGGTGAAGCTCGCGCAGCAGAAGAACGTGGACTACGTTGAGCACGGGCTCAAGAAGTGCGTCGTGTACCTCGACCCGTCGGAGTTCACCTCCACCTGGCTCGGCAACAAGGCCGTCTACCGCACGCGCATGGCGATGGCGGACGGCGGCGAGCTGATCATCCTCGCACCGGGCGTGGAGCGCTTCGGCGAGGACGCGACGGTGGATAAGCTCATCCGCAAGTACGGCTACCGCGGCCGACTCCACACGCTGGAGGTGTTCCAGCGTCCGGACGCCGACGACCTCCGCGCGAACATGGGCGCGGCGGCGCATCTCATCCACGGTTCCTCCGACGGACGCTTCTCCATCACTTACTGCGTGAAAAACATCACGAAGGAAGAGGTGGAGGGCGTCGGGTTCAAGGCGGCGGACTACGACGAGATGGCGGCGAAGTACGATCCCACGAAGCTCGCCTACGGCTACAACACCGTGGACGGCGAGGAAATCTACTTCATCCCCAACCCCGCCCTCGGCCTCTGGATCAACCGCGAACGCTTCAACTAACCTGCCACCCTGGTCGCGACCCACGCGGGAGGGCGAGCGTCCACGCGAGCCGCAGCGGGAGCGGCCGCGCTTGTCGCGGCCGACTGGGGCAACGGGCACTTGCCCGTTGCTACGTCTCCACCACCACCTTGAAGAACCGCATGGTGGGGCGAGCCGTCCCCGACGAGCCGCACTCCGGTACCTTCGCCCACGGCCCCACCAGCCTCTCCGCCCCCTTCAGCACGGCCTGTATCTCCACACCCGTTCAGCGGTTCACCTTCGGCCCCCACTCCACCTTCGACTCGCCCTCCACAATCTCAATCAAAACAATGCGGAAGTCTGTCGTCATCTCCACCTCCTCCGCTTTGAACTTTCGTGCAATGGCACGAAAGTTCAAAGCCGCGCTTGCCCCGCGAACAAAAAACTGATACACTATTCGCGTTTTGAACTTCCGTGCACGTGCACACAACTTCAAAACGGAGACACGGCAATGATCATCAAAAGAGACATCCTTCTGGACAAGCTTATCAGAGCCAAGAACCACCATCTCATTAAGATCCTGGTTGGAATCAGACGCTGCGGGAAGAGTTTTCTTCTCTTCAATCTCTTCAAGCAACACCTGCTTGACAGTGGCATTCCCCCAGACCATATCGTGGAAATCGACCTTGAATCCGATGACCTTCTTTTCTGCCGAGATGCAATCACCCTCGGCAAGGAGATTCGCGCTCGACTTCCAGCTGACGACGCCCCCTGTTTTGTGCTCATCGATGAAATCCAGCATGCGGAGCCAATCCTGCCTGAAGGCACGGATCTCTCGCGCTTGCGCCCCGAAGACCGCAAGAAAGCCTACATCACATTCTACCATGTCCTCAACGGGCTTCTCAAGCGAAAGAACATCTCCACTTACGTTACCGGCTCCAATGCCGATTTGCTCTCAAAGGATGTCGCCACAGAGTTCCGTGGACGCGGCGAAACCATCACGATCTCCCCACTTTCGCTCGCAGAATTCGCCGAAACGATGCCACAGGCCCGGGATTTCTTCCAGATCCGCGACGCCTACCTTACTTTCGGCGGACTCCCCGAATGTGCCCTCCTTGAAACCGAATCAGAAAAACGGCGCTATCTTGACAACCTCAACGCGACCATCTATCTCCGCGACATCATCCAGCGATATAGCCTCAAGAACGACACCCTGCTTGAAATCGTAGCCGACACGGCCATGAGCAACATCGGCTGCCTTTCCAATCCCACGAAGCTCAGCAACGCAATCAACTCCACCGGCAAGCTTGCCTGCAACGAAACGACCGTCCGCAAATACCTCGGTTATCTTGAATCGGCGTTCCTCATCCAGAATGCGCGGCTCTTCGATTTGCGCGGAAACCGCTATCTCGACTACCCGTCCAAATACTATGCCGTCGATACCGGCATCCGCAATTCGCGGCTCAACTTCCGTCAGGACGAGAACACGCATCTCATGGAGAATGCCATCTACAACGAACTCGTCCGACGCGACTATGCGGTTGATGTCGGCGCCGTGGAGATGTTCGCGACCGTCGCCGGCAAGCGTTGCCGCAAGCGTTACGAAGTGGATTTCGTCGTCAACAAAGGCGACATGCGCTTTTACATCCAGTCCGCATGGAACATCCCCGACAGCGAAAAGCGCGAACAGGAAACCTTCTCGCTCCGCCACATCGGCGACAACTTCAGGAAGGTCGTCGTGACCGGCGACCCCTATGAAAAGCCCTGGACCGACCGCAACGGCATCACCTTCATCGGCATCGTGCCCTTTCTCCTCGACCCGCTCTCGCTCGAAACACTGTAGCCGCCCTTACCGCCATCTTGACGGCAAACTGGAGCAACGGGCATCTTGCCCGTTGCGGGAGCGGCCGCGCTTGTCGCGGCCGTATGGAGAGCCGCCATCTTGGCGGCGCCGGTCGGGCGTGGTCTCCGGACGCGCCGCGACGGCTACTCGTCGTCTTCCTTGTACCGAATGGGCAGTCCGTTCCACGTCCCGGGAATCGTCACGCCCCAGCCCGTAGAACCGCTATTGACGTACACGGTGCACCCTGAAACACCCAGAAACGCATTAGTGCCCACAGTCGGCGCATCTCCTCCAAATACCACGCTTTCAAGGCTACTGCAATAGGCAAACGCGCGATTCGCAATGTACGTCACGCTGTTGGGAATCTCCACGTTCGTCAAACCATCGCAGCCATAGAACGCACAACTGCCTATGCTCGCAACGCCGGAGGGAATTGTCACGTTCGTCAACCCGTCGCACAACGCAAAAGCGCCATTGGCTATGCGCGTCACCCCGGATGGAATCGAGACATCCCCATCCGCCCCGTGAAGAAGCACCCCGCCGTTTTTCGTCAACAACATGCCATCCTGCACTTTGTACGCGGGATTACCGTCCGAAACGGTAAACGACTCGATCTCTCCGCAGAAGGCAAATGCATCTTCCTCGATATTTGCCAAACTGCGTGGTAGTGCTACGCTTGTCAGTCCGGTGCAATAATAAAAGGCACCAGATGCAATATTTGTCACCCCCTCTGGAACCGTCACGACAACAAGTTCATAACAATATGCAAATGCCTCTTCCCCGATGCTCGTCAAACCGTAAGGCAATTCGACACTCTCAAGGCTGCGGCAATCGTAAAATGCATAGTCATCAATCTTCACCACCCCATTCGACATCACAACGCTCACAAGGTCTTCGCATCCCTCGAATGCCGATTCGGCTATTTCCCGGACAGTCTCAGGTATCGTCACCGCACACGCACCGTTGAGCTCGACCGCCGTCAACACGCCGTCTTCGATCGTGAATGTTGGCGTCCCCCCACCTTCGACGCACTCCCACGACAGCGCGGCGGCACCACTACTGCCGTATCCCGCAACCACTACATAGTAGGTCTGCCCTGCCTGAACCAAGAAGGAACAACGGCTGGTTCTGTCTTCCGCATCGTCGTTGAACGAGACCTTCTCCAACGTGTCAAAACGATAGACCCCAAGCACCGTATCGAAATCGCTTCCAGCGGTCGAGAACGTCGCCAGGCCTCTGATTGGCGCAGTCCACTTAAACCAGACCGACGCCGATGCATATTCGCACGACAGAACAATCGGCTCGTCGTCTTCAACCGCCGCGTCGACCGTAGAGAAAGAACGCGTACCCGACGCCCCCGACAGCGTCTCCGCGTTCACACACTCGTCATTTGCAGGGGCACTGTCCCCCGAACCACTGTTGACATACTCAATCCGCATCCCGTTCCACGTCCCGGGAATCATAATACCCCAGCCAGTAGAACCACTCGTGACGTACACCGTACACCCAGAAACACCTTGGAACGCATTAGCACCTACACTCGGCGCATCTCCCTCAAATTCTATGGTTTCAAGACTACTGCAATAAGAAAATGCACTATCCCCAATATTCGTCACTCCGCCGGGGATCGTCACGCTGACAAGATTGGTACCACCAGCAAACGCATAGTTCCCAATGTTCGTCACGCTGCTCGGAATCACAACATTGCTCGCCTCCCCAACATACCTTTGCAGAACTTCTTGCTCAATGACAAAATCTTCCATGTTAATATTGCCGCCGTCATCCACATCCTCTTCCGGCATATCCACCGCGACCTTGAAAAAGCGATGTGTAGAGTTTGTTGGCGTAAGCCATTCAGAATCGGACAATTCCACCTTTCCGTATATTGTATATTTGCGTGATGCACCAAGATCTGGCGACCATGTGACCAACGGCATATCATTGACCATTGTGATTTGTGCCTTAAATTGTGACATCGTATCAGTTGGGTCGAGTCCTGCAACATAGGATGCTCCATAAGTGACGCCATTAGGTGCAATTGTTCTTTCGAGGGTTTCATAACTTTCGGTCGAAGCTGTTGATGGGCGATAATAATCCAAGAAATCAAGATGTTGAGACGTACCGCTCCAACCAATACTTTTCTCATTTAATTGACTTAATTCACTCTTGCCTCCAGGGCCAACTGCCTGAACTTGATATTCGTAATGCTGATTTAGTTCACAATGATCATCCGAAATGTTTTGACTAACTGTCAAGCCGATCCATTCTTTCTGACTCCCGTGTCCTGACATGGCTCGATAAATACGATAGCTTGTTGCATTGCGTACACCGTTCCACCAAACGTAAACTTTCCCTTCGTATCTCCCCTGTGACGCCATCACGTTTTCAGGTGTTGTGGGGCGGAGAATCGCATCACCTTGTCGACGCCCCATGACTATCCGATTCAGTAGTGATTCGTTCTCTATTTGGACCACAGATGGTTCAGAATCCGAACGTCCCTGTGAGAATTCCTTCGCATAAAATGCCAACTCGCCACAAGTCACTGCCGTATCGGAGTTACCGCCTTTATACTCTGTCCCAGACAATGACATGTCTGCATAACCATTCCTGAGCCCATCGTAAATAAAGGCTTGCCCAAAAGTGTCAAACGGGAAAAAATAAGCTGACTGGCCGGAACCACATGCCGCTATCCATGCCACATTTCCAAGGCACTGTGATAAACCGAAATGGTCTAACCAGTTGTTTACCTCATCCAAGTCTGGATCAACACCCCCTAGCAACGATTGCGCGTTACATGCATTAATAATTCCTACAACAGCCACGCCTGCCGGGAAAAGCCGCATGTCCGTTAACAGTGCATCGGAAGTATAGTCATCATTGTAAGTCACTAGGCTTGCCGCCACAACTTCCACCTCTGATTGCTGAGCACTCTCATTTGAGACTATTTTGAAATAATAATCACCACCATGTGTATCGATATAGAAAACAAATATATCACCAGATTGCACCCGTTCTGAAAAACCTTCAATTGCCGTCCTGATATCGTTCAATCGTGCATTGCCATCGTAAATGAATTCCGTATTGCTAGCATCGAAATCTCCTTGCCGAATACACTCTTGTCGGAAATCCCGAGCATTTCCGAACGATGTCATTATCGGTTTGTTTTTATTGCCATATGCCGAATAACCCACCGAAAGAAGGTATCGCTTTCTCGTCTCGCATTCTGCCTTTCGCTCGTCCCCTTCTGTAACACGATACCTCAAAATGCCAATGCCATTATTCCTCTTTGAGAATTTCTTGTCCGTGATTCTGGCCACGAGCAACCTAACGCCGTTTTCTTCAGTCTCTTCAACGGACGAAGATATCTCTAATTCGCTGCTATCGATCTCGCTCCATTGACCTTTTGCCGTATCGTAGTACTGGAGGTTCTGATGCGCCGTGCCGCTCGTGTTGCCATTCGTGCAGCAAAGCGTAATCGAACCACTCGTCCAGTTCGCCGATTCAGGAGCAAGCGTCAGCGGTGGCGGGTCAAACTCCCTCATGATAAGTCCATTCCACTTGCCGTCCGCTCCGATCACCGCCTCCCACTCCGTACTGTGTGCAGAGGTGTAATATCCAATCGCACCGTCTTTTACATTGCTGAATGCATAAGAGCCGACACTTGGCGGCGCACCTGCAAATGAAAATGTGGCGATACATGTACAATCAAGAAACGCACGCCCCCCAATGCTTGTGACGCCAGATGGAATCGTCACATTCGTCAGTCTATTACAATTCTGGAACGCATTCTCCCCAATGCTTGTGACACCAGATGGAATCGTCATGTTCGTCAGTCTATTACAATTCTGGAACGCATTCTCCCCGATGCTTGTGACGCTAGATGGGATTACCAAGCTCGTTAAGTTGCTACAGCCCGCAAAAGCACGAGTAATGTCGGTGATTTCTGTTGTAAATTCGATCTTTTCAATCGAACCATAACCGTCAGGAAATATGGTTGCCAATCCTTGGCCCAGCACATATTGCGGGACGGCCACGCTCGTCACATTGCTACAGGCACTAAAAGCTGCAACATGACGATATCCACCATCCGCTGACGCTATCCTTTGTATGCCTTTGCCAATTATGACCTGCGTTAAATTGGTACATCGGGAAAACGCCCCGTAATCAATGTTCGTCACATTATCACCGATCGTTACGTTTGTAAGACTTGAACAATCGCTGAATGAAGAACCTCCGATGAGCCTACAATCAGCAATTACCTTTTTCAGATTGGTACAACCCGTAAAAGGACCATTAGTGGTTCGGAAACCGCCACACCTGCCCTTCAACTCCTGGACATTGGATGGTATAATAACTTCCTGTAATGACAGGCAATCGGCAAAAGCACACCATCCAATACTCTCTATACTATCGGGTATCGTCACGCTCGCCAGACTACTGCAACCACTGAATGTACCACTCCACAGATTCGTTACACTATTTGGAATCGTCACGGCCGTCAGACTACTGCAATCCTCAAACGCATGTCCCCCGATATTAGTCACACTAGTAGGAATAGTCACACTCATCAAATTACTGCACCTTGACATTGCATTATCATAGATAGTCGTAATTTCTCCTGCCCAGTGAATCTCTCTAATTGATCTATAACCATTTGGGAATACATAATGCATATTCACCCCTGCCTGTGGAACAGTTACTTTCGTAATGCTGCTACAACCATTAAAAGCGCTCTCATCAATATACGTAACGCTAGAAGGAATCGTCACACTTGTAAGACTGTTACAATCTTCAAAAGCCGCCTCACGAATATACTTCACTCCGTTGCCTATTATCAAACTTGTAAGGCCGCTACACCTCCAAAACGCATACTTCTTTATGGTCGTCACGCTACCGGGAATCGTCACACTCGTTAGGCCACTACAAGAGAACGCATTCTCCCCGATAACTTTGACGCTAGATGGAATCGTCACACTCGTTAGGCCACTGCAACTGTCAAATGCACCTTCACCGATGGTCGTCACACTGCTTGGAATCGTCACACTCGTTAGGTCACTGCAACCAGCAAACGCACCACTCCTGATGCCCGTTACCGTCCAAGTTTCATGGCATGTATGCGTAATAGTTTCCCCCTCGTCGTTATGACTCTCTTTTGTATATTCGTATTGAACGGTCGAAGGAATCGTGACACTAGTCACCGACATGTCCTTTAGGCCAGAAACATAGACCACCTTCGATCCACCTGTAACCCATTCAAACCTATATTCTAACACGTCGTCTAAGAAACCATCAGCAAATGAGGCGAAATGAGAGAGCATGAGGGCCACTGTCAAACATCTACCAAGGGCCATAGATACATTCTTTCCCTTATTTCCCAGCTTCATTACAAATCATCTTTCCTGCGCCATGCTCGCCGTTGGCCCATCCAGTACATGAAAAGGGGCGCATTATCCCTCCAATGCACTCCTGCAAAGCCCGACCAAAGGCCTACTTCGAATACATGTAAAGAAAATACGCCCCAGCTGGGCGCACCTCCACTTACATGCCGTTCGAAGTTAAATATTGGTCGTATTTTGCAGGAACGACGTGTAGCGTTGATGCTACATTATTTTCGCCCGAGGGGTGGAAAGGGATGTCGGCCTCCATACGTTGCTTGACGCTCCCAATCAGTTCCTCGAACTATGGATTTGCCCTCCTTGCGGAGAACGCAATTAGTCTACCACATCCCGCTTCCATGGCGCAAGGGGGATTTTAGGCAAAGCGATGTCCCGCCCGCTACGGCTCGCCCTTCCCCGAATGCCCGGTACGTCACATATCGCGATATGTGACGTAGCGGGTAGAGAGAGGCGCCGGTGGGGAAACAGATGCGAAACGATTACAATCCCCGCACAGCGGCAACGCGCAAGATGCGCGTTGTCCCAGTACGGCCGCCAAATGCGGGAGCGGCCGCGCTTGTCGCAACCGCCGGCGCGAGGGGCGCCGGCGGGCAAACGGATGCGCAACGGTTACGATCCCCGCACAGCGGCAACGCGCAAGATGCGCGTTGTCCCAGTACGGCCGCGACAAGCGCGGCCGCTCCCGCAGAGGAGGAGAAAGATGGTGTCAGATAGGTGCAGAAGCCCCTTCAATGCATTGGTACATGAATATGCAGCCGTCATCGTATTTGGGTTTAACATGACTGTATACAAAAGCCTCGTCGTCTGGCGCAAGCGAACGAAAACCAAGGGACTCGTAGTACTTCATAAGCCCTGCCTCCGGCAAAGAATACACACTTAGCCATTTGGCTCCAACAATGCCCGCCACATGCTTCACGATAGGAAGAATGAACTCAAGAAAGACATAGGCACCTATCTTCCTCGTATTACTCTGCGCCCGCCTATATTGCTCGTTGACTGCGAAATTGGAAAGCTCTATGGCCGGCATGGTTACAAAGGTCTCATCGTCCAATGCGAGCGGGACAAGGCATGTGCGCAAGGAGAAATAGCATGCAAGGGCTCTGCTCACGGAATCCTTGACGAGATACGTCCTGCTTTCGCCAGAAATCTCGTCATCCAAAGCACACGACTTCAGATACTCCTCCAACCCATCAGCACCCTTTCCCACTTTAAATCGCTCAAGTAGGATTCGGTTCTCGTCCGAGTCTACAAGGTGTTCTACGACGAAATCGCCGGAGTCGACCATCAGTTGGGCAGACAAGATCATGCACCAGCCCTCGCCAAGGACTCCCTCTCCTTCTTGTGTTCAAGGGCAATCCAGCGCGCGAACTCGTCCGCCTCCTTCCGCAATGCGGAAAAGTCAGGTGGCGGCGTATTTATCATGATTCTATACGTCTTGTTCCTGTTCAATGCCTCGCGGAACTCCGGAGTTATAATCCTCATGGCTGTCTCTCCTTGTTGTTTGCCTCCTTGCGGAGAACGCAATTAGTCTACCACATCGCGATTGCATGGCGCAAGCGGGATTTTGGGGCGGATTAGGGGTAAAGCGATTTTACGCCCCGCCAATGGCGGGAGCGGTTGCGCTTGTCGCGCCCGCCGGCGAGAGGGGCGCCGGTGGGCAAACGGATGCGCAACGGTTGCGATCCCCGCACAGCGGCAACGCGCAAGATGCACGTTGTCCCAGTACGGTTCCCGCTGCGGCGGTCGCGGGGCGACCGCCCTACCGTTGCGGCGCGCGCCGTCACGCGGGCTTGTAGCCGTCCTTCAGCGTGACCGTGCGGTTGAACACGGGCGCGCCGGGCGCGGAATCCTTCGCGTCGGCCACGAAGTAGCCCGTGCGCTCGAATTGGAACCGCTCGCCCGGCGCGCACGCCGCAAGGGCGGGCTCCACGTAGGCCGTGACGGTCTTGAGCGAATCGGGGTTCAAATACTTCAGGAACTGGTCGCTCCCGTCCTGCAGCGGGTCCGGCACGGTGAAGAGCCGGTCGTAGAGACGCACCTCGGCCTTGACGCCGGTCGCGGCATCGACCCAGTGGATCGTGCCCTTCACCTTGCGGCCGTCGGACGCGTTCCCGCCCCACGACCCTTCGTCCCACGTGCAGCGGATCGCGGTGATCTTCCCGTCGGCGTCCTTGTCCACGCCCGTGCATTTCACGATGCACGCGCCGCGCAGACGCACCTCGCGGTCGGGCGCGAGGCGGAAGAACTTCTTCTCGGGCACTTCCATGAAGTCGGCGCGGTCGATCCACACCTCCTTCGAGAACGGGACCTTGCGCGTGCCGGCCGCCTCGTCGAGCGGGTTGTTCGGCAGCTCTACGTCGCGCGTGCCCTCGAAGTTCTCGATCAAGAGCTTGACGGGATCGAGCACGGCCATGCGGCGCAGGGCCGTGCGGTTCAGCTCCTCGCGCACGCACCATTCAAGGAGCGCGGGATCCGACTCGCTCTCGACCTTCGTCACCCCCACGCGGTCGCAGAACTCGCGGATCGCGCCCGGCGTGAAGCCGCGGCGGCGCATCCCGCAGACGGTCGGCATGCGGGGGTCGTCCCAGCCCGCGACATGTCCCTCCGTGACGAGCTGCAGGAGAAGGCGCTTCGACATCACGGTCCACGTGATGTTGAGGCGCGCGAACTCGCGCTGCTGCGGACGGATCTTCACGCCGTTGCGCACGACGAGGAGACCCTGCTCGTCCATGCGGTCCACCACCCAGTCGTAGAGCGGACGGTGCACCTCGAACTCGAGCGTGCACATGGAGTGCGTCACGCCCTCCAGCGCGTCCTCGATCGGATGCGCGAAATCGTACATCGGGTAGATGCACCACTTGTCGCCCAGATGGTAGTGCGACACGTGGCGGATGCGGTAGATCACGGGATCGCGGAAGTGGATGTTCGGCGAGGCCATGTCGATCTTCGCGCGGAGGCACCACTCGCCGTCCGCGTACTTCCCGTCGCGCATCTCGCGGAAGATGCGCAGGTTGCGTTCGGGGTCCGTGTCGCGCGAAGGCGAGGGACGGCCGGGCTTCTCGGGCACGCCGCGGTATTCCTTCCACTCGTCCTGCGTGAGGTTGCAGCAGTAGGCCTGCCCGGCCTTGATCAGGTTCTCGGCGATCTGGTACATCGTGTCGAACATGTTCGACGCGTTGTAGAAGCCGGGCTCCACGCCGTCGCCCGCGCCCGACCACTGCCAGCCGAGCCAGCGGATGTCGTTCTTGATGTTCTCGGCGTACTCGTCCGACTCCTTCGCCGGGTTCGTGTCGTCCAGGCGCAGGTGGCACTCGCCGCCGAAGAGCTTCGCCATGCCGAAGTCCACGCACACGGCCTTCGCGTGGCCGATGTGGATGTAGCCGTTCGGCTCGGGGGGGAAGCGCGTGACGACCGTGCCGCCGGTGCGCCCGGCGGCATGGTCCTCCTCAATCCACTGCCGGAGAAAATGCCGGCTCGTGTCGGACTCCCTGGACGCGTCCATAAATCAGAAGCGCCCGTTCACGAACGGGAATACGAAGAGGGACTCGTCGTCAATGAAGTTCAGAAGGCCGATCTGCAGACCCGTCATCGAATCGGCCCAGTTGACGAGGCCGAGCTGGAGGCCGCCGAAGTGTCCGGCCGTGTTGCACGCGCCGAGCTGGAAGCCGGCGCCGTTCGCACGCACGTCGTTCCAAAGCGAGCACTGGAAGCCGGCCATGTCGCTGTCGACCAAGTTGACGAGACCGAGCTGCATGCCCGCCACGTCCGTCCCAACCACGTTGCCGCCGCCGATCTGCAGGCCGTTCATGTGCTCGCGCACGCGGCCGCAACCCAGGCCCAAGTCGAGTCCGTTGAGGTTCTGGACATCGCCGTAGATGAGATGCAGGCGAACGCCGTCCACAGAGGACTTGGCAATCGGGATCTGCCCGGGCGCGCAGACCGAAAGCATGATATAGTAATCCGAATAGGCCGCCTGAAGCGCGAGGGACGCGCACAGAATCGTCAGAGCCGTTAACAGTTTCTTCATAAAACCTCCTTGGGGGTGATTGGTGCTATAGATTATACCCTTATCTGGGCGAAAAGGAAAGCGCGATTTACAAAATCCGCGTTTTCTGCCGACGCGCTCAGCGCGCGCCGTTAGGGGGCGAGGACGTTTTTGATCGTGGGAATCTCCGGCGAGAAGTAGTACTCCTGGCCGGTCGCGTCCGTCACGCTGCGCCAGAGGTCGCCGTTCAGGGACACCTGCTGGCGCTCGATCGTGGCGAGCTTGATGGGCACGAGCGTGTAGAGGTCGCCGGCGGATCCCACCACGCAGTTGGTGCGCCCGGCCATGGCGGCGTGCACCGCCGCGCGCGCGAGCAGGTAGCAGCGGATGGCGTCCGTGCCGCGCGCCGGCACGCTGCGGATCATGTAGCTCGGGTCAAAGTACTTCACGCTCGCCTCCATCCCCTTCTCCTTGAAGTAGGCGGAGATGCGGCGCTTGAGGTAGTCGCCGATGTCCTTCTTGAGCACGTTGCCGCTCGCGTCGCGCGTCTCCTCGACGCCCTCGAAGAATTTCTGCCCGGCGCCCTCCGCCACGACGATCACGGCGTGCGTCTTGCCGCTGCGGAAGCGGCGCTCCAGCGCGACGAGAAGCCCCTGCGGTCCGTCCATGTCGAAGTCCGTCTCGGGGATGAGACAGAAGTTCACCACGGGGTTCGCCACGGCGGCGTAGGCGGCGATGAAGCCGGAGTCGCGGCCCATGAGCTTCACGAGGCCGATGCCGTTGAACGTGCCCTTCGCCTCCACGTGCGCGTCGCGGATCACGTGCGTGGCCTCCGCCACGGCCGTCTCGAAGCCAAAACTCGGCCCCACGAACTGGAGGTCGTTGTCGATCGTCTTCGGCACGCCGATCACGGAGATGGAGAGCTTCCGCCGCAGGCACTCCTCCGCCACGTCGCGCGCGCAGCGGAGCGAGCCGTCGCCGCCGATGCAGAAGAGCACGTTGATGTTCATCCGCACGAGGGTGTCCACGATCACGTCCGTCGGCTGGCGTCCGCGCGAGCTGCCGAGGATCGTGCCGCCGTGCTCGTGGATCGTGTCCACGGCGTCGGGGTCGAGCAGGAGCGGCGTGTTGCTGCAGTCCGGGTTGAGGCCGGCGTAGCCGAAGCGGATGCCGTAGATCGTCTGGATGCCGTAGTCGAAGGAGAGGATCTCCACGAGGCCCTTGATCACGTTGTTGAGGCCGGGACACAGCCCGCCCGCCGTAAGGATGCCCGCGCGCGTCCAGCTCGGGTCGTGGAAAATCTTCGCCTTGGGGCCGGCGCGCTCGAACGACGGCTCGCGGCCGAGCTTCTCGCGCAGCCAGGCGAGCAGCGGCACGTCCGCACTCATCAGCACGCGCGCGCCGTCCGGCACGAACTCGTGCTTCCGCACGGGCGACGCGATGCGGCATTCGCCGAGCGTGTCCACGTCGAACGGGTAGTCCTGCGGCGCCGCCGCGATCTTCTCCAATGTCGGTGACATATTCGCTTCTCCCTTAAGTTTCCTTCACGGTGCCCTTCAGGACGGCGATGAACGCCGACTGGGGCACGTTGACGTGTCCGAATTCCTTCATGCGCGCCTTGCCGCGCTTCTGCTTCTCGAGCACCTTCATCTTGCGCGTCACGTCGCCGCCGTAGAGCTTCGCCAGCACGTCCTTGCGGAACGGACGGATGTCCTCGCGCGCGATGATCTCGCGGCCGATCGCGGCCTGCACCGGGATCTTGAACTGGTGCGGCGGGATCGTGTCCGCGAGCGCCTTGCAGATCTGGATGCCGCGCGCGCGCGCCTTGGAGCGGTGCACCATCGTCGCGAAGGCGTCCACGGTCTCGCCGTTGAGGAGCACGTCCATGCGCACGATGTCGCTCTCCTGGTAGCCGTCGGGCTCGTAGTCCATCGAGGCGTAGCCGTGCGACACGCTCTTGAGGGTGTCGTGGAAGTCGATGAGGATCTCGTTCAGCGGAAGGCGGCAGTGGAGCATCACGCGCTTCGCGTCCATCGACTCCGTGCCCTCCACCGTGCCGCGGCGGTCCATCACGATGCGCATCACGTCGCCGATCGACTCGTTGGGCGTGATGATGCGGGCCTTGAGGACCGGCTCGGAGATGGATTCGAGCGTGGAGGGGTCCGGCATCTGGAGCGGGTTGTCGAGGTCGCGCTCCTCGCCGCCCTTCATCTTGAGCTTGTAGACGACGCCCGGCGTGGTGGAGATGATGTCGAGGCCGAACTCGCGCCGCAGGCGCTCCTGCACGATCTCCATGTGGAGGAGTCCGAGGAAGCCGCACCGGAAACCGAAGCCGAGGGCGATGGAGCTCTCGTGGTGGAAGGTGAAGGCGCTGTCGTTGAGGTGGAGTTTTTCGAGGCCCTGCTCCACCTTCGGGAACTCGTCCGTGGACATCGGGTAGATGCCGCAGAACACCGTGGGGTGGATGTCGTGGAAACCGGGGAGCGGCTCGTCCGCGCCGAACTTCGAGGTGGTCACCGTGTCGCCGATCTTGATCTCGCTCGGATCCTTCACCGTGCCCACGAGGTAGCCGACCTGTCCGGCGGAGAGGCACTCGACGGGCTTCTTGCCGGGCGAGAAGACGCCCACTTCGTGGATGGTGGTCGAGACGTGCGAGCCCATGAATGTGACGCCCTGGCCGGCCTTCACGCTGCCGTCCACCACGCGCACGTAGGTGATCACGCCGCGGAACTCGTCGAACACGCTGTCGAACACGAGCGCGCGCAGGGGCGCGTCCGCGCCGCGCGTCTTCGGCGGCGGGATGCGCTTCACGATCGCCTCGAGCACCTCGGGACACCCCACGCCCGTCTTCGCGCTCACGAGGAGCGGGTCGTCCATCGGGATCGCGAGGATGTCCTCGATCTCGCGGCTCACCTCCTTCACGTCGGCGCCGGGGAGGTCCACCTTGTTGAGGACGGGCACGATCTCGAGGTTCGCGTCCATCGCGAAGTAGGTGTTCGCCACGGTCTGGGCCTCCACGCCCTGCGCGGCGTCCACCACGAGGAGCGCGCCCTCGCACGCGCCCATCGAGCGGCTCACCTCGTAGGCGAAGTCCACGTGGCCGGGCGTGTCGAGGAGGTTGAAGAGGTAGGTCTTGCCGTCCTGCGCCTTGTACTCCATCGACACGGGATGGCTCTTGATCGTGATGCCGCGTTCGCGCTCGAGGTCCATGGCGTCGAGGGTCTGCTCCTTGAGCTCGCGCGCGCTGATGGCGTGCGTGAGCTCGAGGATGCGGTCGGACAGCGTGGTCTTGCCGTGGTCCACGTGCGCGATGATGCAGAAGTTGCGGATGTTGTCGAGTGTCTGTTCCATAACCGGTTGCCGCACAGTATACCATAATTCCGCCTCATTCGCACCCGCCGCCTTTCCGGCAGTTGAACCGCAAAACTAGATCCATTCGAGGACAGTCGAGTCAAAATCTGCTATAATACCCCGCATGAACATCTCACCCATCCTCGCGGCCATCGCCCTCGTGCCGCAACCGGCCAAGCTGGTCGAAACCGGGGGCGTGACGAAGAACGCGGAGATCCGCTACGTGACGGACTCCGCCGTGCCCGCGGAAGGCTACCGGCTGAAGGTGGCCGCCGACGGGATCACGGTGACGAGCTCGGACGCGGCAGGGCGCTTCTACGCCGGCGTGACGCTCGCGCAACTGAAGGACGGCAACTCGTGGCCGTGCGTGGAGATCGAGGACGCACCCGCCTACCGCTGGCGCGGCGCGCACCTGGACGAGTGTCGCCACTTCTTCGGCAAGGAGACCGTCAAGCAGATGCTCGACCTGATGGCGCAGCACAAACTCAATCGCTTCCACTGGCACCTCACCGAGGACCAGGGCTGGCGACTTGACATCCCCGGCTATCCCGAACTCATCAAGTACGGCGCCGCGCGCTCCGCGAGCGTCCGCCACGGCCAGCGGGCGACAAAGGGATCGAAGGAGGACGCCGACAAGCTCAACGGCGTGAAATACGGTCCCTACTACTACACGGAGGCGGATGTCCGCGAGATCATCGCCTACGCCGCGGAGCGCCACATCACGATCGTCCCCGAGATCGAGCTGCCGGGGCACGTGTTCGCCGCCCTCGCGGCGTATCCGGAGTTCGCGTGCGTGCCGGCGAACCTGGCCGCCCGCGAGCCGCGCCTCGTGTGGGGCATCGAGAAGGACGTCCTCTGCCTCGGCAACGACAAGGCGATCAAGTTCATGGAGGACGTCCTCGACTACGTGTGCCGCCTCTTCCCCGGCGACGTCGTGCACATCGGCGGCGACGAGTGCCCGCAGGTGCGCTGGAAGGACTGCCCCAAGTGCCAGGCGCGCATCAAGGCGGAGGGACTGAAGGACGTGCACGACCTGCAGCCGTGGATCACGCGCCACTTCGTGAAGTTCCTCGAGGCGCGCGGCAAGCGCGCGCTCGGCTGGGACGAGTATCTGCTGGGCGACGTGCCGAAAAGCGCGATTGGCATGAGCTGGCGTACAAGGCCCAAAAGCGGCGCCGGCCATGCGCTCGTCTCCGGCGCGCAGGCCGCGGTACGCGGACACGACGTGGTGATGACGCCGAACAAGTTCTGCTACCTTGACTACGGGCAGTGCCTTCCGAACGACCCGTTCCAGTACATCGGCGGCAAGCTGCCGCTCGAGACGTGCTATTCGTTCGATCCTTGCGCGGACGTGCCCGCCGAGGCCCGCAAGCACATCCTTGGCGGCCAGTGCAACAACTGGAGCGAGTACACGTGGAACGAGTACGATCTCGCGTGGAAGATGTGGCCGCGCACGTGTGCGCTCGCGGAGGTGTTTTGGCTGGGCGACGCCAAGCCCGGCTTCGCGGACTTCAAGAGGCGCATGGCCACGCACCGCGGCCGCCTGATCGCGCAAGGCGTCAACTGCGCACCGCTTGAGTAGTAACGGCGCGCGTTACTGCTTGACGAGGGTTTCGATCGCGCGGGCGAGCTTGACGCGGTGGGACTCCATCGGGGCGGGGTCCGTGGCGAACTCGGTCATCGAGGTGTAGACCTCCTTCGGCACGGCGAGGAGCGCCTCGTACCGCGCGCGGTCAGCGGCGGAGAGCGACGCGCCCTTCTTCGCGAGGAGGCGCTTCAGCATCGCGAAGTACTCGTAGTCCTCGATGCCGTCGCGCAGGAGCTCGAGGCGGTACGAGTCGACCGGCGCGTCCAGGACGGGCGCGGACGGACGCCCGTTCGCCGCCGCGAGGGGCGGGTAGAGGAACCGGCCGTCGCCGTTGCCCCACGGACGCTTCTCGCCGCGCTTCATCTTGCCGGCGGTCATCCAGCTCATCGCGTCTTCGTACGGGTTCTGCGGACGGTCCGGATAGGCGGCGCCGCTCGTCCACCACGTGGTGGTCCAGATCAGCACGCCCTGCACGTCCTCGCCCCAGGTCTGCCACAGCCACAGACGCATCTCGGAGCCGGGGTGGTCGATGAACTCGGTCACGTACGGCGCCTTCGGCCCGCAGCACACGTACCACCAGAACACGTCGCCTAGCGCGCGTGCGGCCTTCTCGCCGCTCGCGTGCAGGTTCGGCGTGAGCGGACACCACGTGTTCGGCCCGTTCAGGAGCGGTTCGCTCGGCTCTTCGGTGAGCATGCGGCGCAGAGCGGGCGCGTGGCGCTTGAGCGTGGCGAAGCCGTTCATCACGAAGTCATAGTCGCGCGGCGACGGCTCGTCGTACCAGTAGACGTACGCCTTGTCGAGCCAGCCCTTCTCGCGCAGGTGCGCCTCCACGCCGCCGAGGTACTTCGCCATGAGCGCCTCGTACTCCGGCGTGCCGCCCGCGAATCCCTGGAATTTCGGCTCGCGGCGCGACTCCCAGTCGCCGCCGCCGAGGCCCTGCAGGCCGAGGCGGAAGCCCGTAAAGTGGTATTCGTTGAACGCCTTCTCCATCGCGACGTCCCAGTCCTTCCAGTCGAACTCGGGCGTGGCCGTGAGCGGGTTTTCCTTCAATCCCTTCCACTTCACGCTCCAGTGGGCGCACGGCGAAGGATCGTAGGGCGAGAGGTGGTGGTCGGAGAGGGCGCGCAAATACTTCTCCGCCACGAGGCGGCGTTGCTCGGGCGTCTTCAGGCCGTGGTAGCTCCAGATCGTGCCCCAGTGGACGCCGAACGCCGTCTCGCACGTCATGCGGTCCGGCAGCTCGAACGCGAACACCTCGACCGCGAACGGCACTTCGGACCGCACGCCGTCCGCCACGACCGCGAGCGTGCCGCGGTAGACGCCGGGCCGCGTGCCCTTCGGCGGCTTCACGCGCACCCAGAACGGCTGGTTCTCGCCGGCCTTCACGGGGAACGCGCCGTCCTGCGGCGGCAGCGGATCCGGCCAGAGCGCGCGGCAGCCCATCGCGTCCGTCGGCTGCTCCACCGGCACGTACCCGACGCGCAGGACTTCTGCGGGGATGCCCGGCACGGACGCCGTCACGCGCAGGTCCTTCACGTCGCGGCGCGGACGCACCACGAGCTGCACGGCCTCGGCCTCGTTCTGGGCGGTGCGCAGGGAGACGCCGGCGGCGCGTTCCGACGGCAGGCCGCGCCCGCGCGGGATCTTCCAGCCGCTCGACGCCGTCCACACGTCGTAGGCGTCCGTGCCGCCCGGCACGCGCGCCCCGTAGCCCTCGTCGTAGTAGAGCGGCGCCTTGATGCGCGCCACCACCTTGTCCGTGCCGTCCTGCACGTAGTCCGTCGCGCCGAACGCCTGGAGCGGCGCGCCGTCGAAGCCGGCCTCCAGCGCGTAGGTGTAGATCTGGAGATTGCAGCCTTTGTTTCCGCGGAAACGCACGCGCAGCGTCTTGCACGGGAAAAGCGACGCGGGGATCTCAGCCTCGAACTGCGAGGCGTTCGTCACGGCGCAGAGCGCGGTCCACGCCTGGCCGTCCGCCGACGCCTCCACGGCGGCGGAGCCGCCCGCCCAGTGGCCGCATGACGCCTTGACGCGTCCGTCCTTCCACGTGCGGCCGGCGAGTTCATGGCGGTAGACCACCTCGCTGTTGCCTCCGAGGCACCAGCGCGACGTGTTGAAGTGGCTGCGGCAGGACTCGAGCGGACGCGCATGGTTGCGCCCGGGGCCGCCCAAAGAGGTCATGAACGAGTAGCGGTTCCCCTCGATGCTTTCGCCGTGGCCGAGGGGCTGTCCGCCGAACACGCGGTAGCGCGGCGTGACGGGCAGCACGCGCGGGTTGGCGCACGTGGCCGTGCCCACGAGGTGCCAGGCGCCGAAGTGGAACGGCACGGACGCGTCCGTGTTGTAGAACACGTTCGTGTAGGAACGCGCGCCGTCGCCCGGCGCGGGAAGGTCCACGTTCACGTCGCGCGCGCCGGCGGTCACGGTGCCCGTCGCGGGCCCCTTCGCGTCGAACGCGAAGGCGTAGCAGCGGTTGGGCGCGAGTGCGACGGGCTTCGACGTCCAGCGGTTGCCGCAGCCTTCCGTGACGGCGACGGGGCCGTCGCACGGCACGGACACTTCCCGGATGCGCTGTTCGATGTGCTGCCAGAAGCGTTCGGCGATCAGCTCCATGCCGAGGTCGCCGGGATGGTTGTAGCGGCCGTGCGTGTCCTTGCGCGAACGGACGTCCTCCATGTTCACGAACACGTCGCCGTGCTTCTTCGCCACGGCCGCCTTCTCGGCGTCGAGCTTCGGGCGGATGTAGAAGCCCTGCGAGAAGAGGACGAGCGCCTTCCCCTCGGGGTCGAGGTAGGTGCGGAACGCGTCCAGCGCCTCGCCGAACGTGCGGGCGGGCGGCGGGTTCATCGTGCCGGCGTCGTAGTCCTTCGGCACGTTCGCGCCGAAGAAGAGCACGATCACGTCGGGCTTGAACGCGCGCGCCCACTTGAAGTACCTCTCGCACGACCAGTCGGGCTTGAAGAAGGAGCGCTCGATCGAACCGGCCACCTGGAGGAGGCAGCACTGCGCGTCGGGACGCGCCGCGGCGATCTTCTTCTGGAGCAGATGGACGTAGTCCTTGTCGCGCGCGCTCGCGGCCATGCCCCAGTTGTTCGTCCAGCCGATCTGCGGACGTGGGCCGTGCAGCGTGATCGAGTTGCCCACGAAGAGGACGCGCGGGCCCTTCTTCGCGGGGTCGAAGGCCTTCTGGTCCTTCGCGTTCTGCCCGAGGGCGGGTACGGGGTTGGCCTGCAGGTCGTCGACCGGCCCGCCCGCAAGGCAATTCGCGCCAACGACGGCAAAAGCCGCCGTCAGCCCAGTCAGAAATCGCTTTCCAAGCATTCTCTTTTCCATGTCCACTCGATCCTTTCTTTTGGCATGCGTGGAAAGTATACCATATTTTTGCGGTTTACAACGCCTTGTACTGCCGATTGGGCTTGTTCACCGCGCGCCCATAATTCTCACCTTTTCAGTCCAGCATCATTGATCTGTCGTTCAGTTCTAATTGGACGCCCAGCATGCTTCTCAAAGTTTTCTCTGACCCATGCAAAATCATCTGAGTCGCTGCTCCCAAGTTTCACATTCACATTGTAAATGCGTTCGATTATTGCTAAACCACCAGAATGCAAACCATTCTGAACGTGTCGTCGTTCTGATTCAATCTTCATTTTCTCCACATACATGAACAAAGGATAAAATTGGTCTCGCTGCGAAGCCTTTCGAGTCCAAAAGTGCGTCCATACCGCCATAGACAAACTTTCAAGTCCAAGGTACGCATAACCTAACCTATTAAGAACACGTTGCCGCTCATCGAAATCTTTTGCGTTAACATCGCCATAATCCTCAAAATGCACAGAGTACGCGGCGTCTAAAAGTCGTTTGAAATAACGCCGCTGATCCCCCTCGTCTTCCAATTGTGATATTTTCTCGCATATAGGCTTTGCGTCAAAATCCGTTCGGGCCAGCTGAGAGGTAATGCAAGCGATGGCAGTATTAATCTCATTGTAAACATGAGTTTCGTTTATTTCATTTGTTGCACAAGAATGTTCCTGCGCCGGAGGTTGATCAGAGACATAAGCAGACGGTACTTCTTTGGAAGAGTCTGAACATCCTGCCATAATGAGGCCTGTCACAACAATAGAACATGCCAAGTTTTTTTGCTGCGGAAATCTCATATAAATTCCTTTAATTGTTATTAAGGATACCATCGTCCTCGTGATCATCAACAAAGACACGCCCATCGATCTTACGCTCTGCGTAATGGCCTAACTTCTCCATGCGGAAATCGCCATTTGCTGATATGCGAAATACCTGCCTCGTCTCCTCTGCAAAGCGTTCAACAGGGTCGGCAGATAATGAGTGAGGATGTTTGTTCCAACCAAATGGGATTTTCCATGTCAAAGATCCACCTGTGCACCATCCATAAGTAGGATCGTCTGTGGGAACCCCATCAGGCGTCCTACGTTGAAGCGATCCGGCAAATCCAGCCTTGTCAAAAGAGTCTGGCCCTCCTAAGATATTGCCAGAACCAACAGTAACCCACACCCCCGCTTTAGCTGCACGGGTATGGGAACGGTGAAATACATTTGTAGCAGTATAAACAAAGTATCCTTCTGGTGGTATTTCCTCGTCACAAGGGACCTCCTCGATGGAAAGCCCCTCGAACGACACATTCAATGGATGAACTCGATATCGTTGAACAAGAGCAAGCCCCCCGGCGACCCCTGCGGGAAGTCCAAATGTCTGCGATTGAACTCTTTGTCCTTCAATGCCATTTGGAGTTAGGACGCTAATCATAGGAACATATCTGGCATCTGCTAGACGGACTGTAAGCTGATGCTGGACATTTGAGATTCCCCAGGTAATAAGTCTCGAGCTTCCTGTTCCCGATTCGCTTGCATCAACCAAGTCCAACGAGACATTGCCAGAAGGGTGATAATTCAAAAGTACCATTTCTCCTATCCCATGTACGTGTCGGTACATTGAAGGGTTGCTCGGCGCCTCTCGCACGGTCTGCAATTCTATCTTCATGGAAGTTAATTGCGCAAGACTGTCAATTTGCGTACCTTGTCCATTCAACACAAGAGAACCATTGACCGTCACGTCTTTTACGGACACGCTCGCCGACACCCCCTCATACACACCAGATGCGTGATATGCAGTATTGGCAGGAATTTCCCGGCTATATGGCAGGGTAACGTCCCCATCTACGGCAATCAATTTGTCCATATTCATGCCAGTAATCCAGAGCGTACCACCTTGCGCGCCTCCATAGGCATCAATCGTCAAATGTACCCGCGTGGAACGTCTCGGCTTAGTCACACCCGGAGCATCTTCATACTCATCTTCGAAAAGGACAGCCTGCTTGCTGAAGGTAATGGTCAATGATGGCGGGTCGGTTGGTTCATGCGAACTCGTTGTAGAATCATCCGGCGGCGGGTCGTCAAACCCGCATCGGCACTCGCCACCATCGACTGAGAATGAAGCCCCCTCAAGGAGATAACTCCCATGCGCCGAGCAACCCGATTCGCACGTGCATGTGCTAGAACACGAGAGCCACACCGAATTAACGCCGTAGGACACGCAGTTGCAACCGCCGTCGGATGGACCTCCGCGCATAGGAACGCCACTGCCCGAGTCACCCCATTCAAGTACGCCGCCGGGATCGTACGGCTCAACCGTCACAGTATAGACGCGATTGGAAGCGCCGATGTCTTCTGTGAACACGAAGTTGAGCGGCCAGCGAATGTGCGCACGGCAGAGTTCGTTCGTCTCCAACTCGGGGTACATGTAATCCATGGGGTAGGACACGGCAAACGGCACGGGGGAGGTGATGGCGTAGTCGATGCCGATGAGGAGCGGCACGCGGTTCGTCTCGAAAGCGCTGGCCACCACCACGGGGTTGCCGAGGCGCGATCCGCGGTCGCCCGTGAAGTAGATCGGCGCAGGGCCACGTTCCGTCACCACGTCCACGAAGTAGTAGGCGTTGGAGTTGACGCCCTCGCGCCACGAGAGTTCGGCGGACGCGCAGGAGCGCGTCCCTCCCCCGGTCGGGTCGTAACTTGTGGCGACCGCCTCCAGCACGTTGGAGCAAACGGTGTTGTACCACTCGGCGTTGGTGCCGTGCGCGTCGGGGCCGGGGGTGAGCGGATCGGGATCGACGGTATTCTCCAGCCCGTCGTCGTCCCAGTCGAACGGCCACAC
>JAFRSR010000102.1 GCA_017427485.1 Kiritimatiellia bacterium | reverse complement strand
TTCATCGGCCGGCCGCTCTACGAGGCCTTCATCCGCGAGTACACGCGCAAGCAGTGGGGCATGGACCCGAAGGACCTGCCGGCGTCGATCATCAAGCGCCTTCCCGTGCGCGCGAGCTACGACATCAACTACTTCCCCGACTACCGGCAGGGCATTCCCCTCACGGGCTACAACTCGCTCTTCGACCGTCTGCTCGACCACCCGAACATCACGCTCGAATGCAACGTCGACTGGCTCGCGTGGCGCAAGGCGAACGGACTCGACGTCCCCGTGTTCTACTCCGGGCCGATCGACGCGCTCTTCGGCTACAAGTACGGGCCGCTCCCCTGGCGGTCGCTCCGCTTCGAGACGGAGCGCGTGGCGGTGGCGGACTGGCAGGGGACGAGCGTGGTGAACTACACGGACGCGGACGTGCCGTTCACGCGCATCCACGAGTTCAAACACTACCATCCCGAGCAGAAGGACGTCATGGCGCATCCCGCCACGGTCATCTGCCGCGAGTACCCGAAGACATGGGCGCCGGGCGACGAGCCGTACTATCCCGTCGATACGCCCGCCTCGCGTGAAAAGCTGGCGCTCTACCAGGCCGAAGCGGCCAAATGCCCCAACCTCATTGTGGGCGGACGCCTCGGCGAGTACAAGTACTACGACATGGACCAGTCAATTGGTCGGGCGCTGATGGCCGCGACAAGCGCGGCCACTCCCGCTTAATGCGCGCGACCCTGTGAAAGGCGGCGGCGGAGCTGGTTGAGACGGGTGATGGTGTTGAGCACCAGATCGCCGAGGCGCCGTGGCAGCAGGTACGAGAGCAGGAAGACGTAGGAGTTGTAGCGCCCCATGCTCCGTTCGCGCTGGAATGCCGTCCACCTTGTACGGAAGGACGGCGATTCGACAAGGGCGAGATGGTTCTGGGCGAAGACGCGTTCGCGGTCGAACTGCCGTCGGAACTCCTCCACGCGTTCGGGCGGCAGGCGGTCGGCGATCGCCGCAAGGTCACGCTCGGTCTGGTCGAGGCTGAGAAGGGACATGCGCCAGCTCTTGATGACCGGCGTGCGGTGGTCGTACAGGGCCGAGGTGAGCCCGGAACCGAGCCGGTACAAGACGAGCCTGTCTGGAATGACGAGCTCGCCGCCGAGCATCATCGCGCGTTTTGCAAACGGCACGTCTTCCACGCATCGGGGGCGAATCGCCTCCGGCGGGAACGCCGTGTAGCAGTCGCGCCGCCAGGCCATGAGGGCGCCGAGCGGTTGCTTTGTGCACGGGGCGGGCAACGGGCCGAGCGAGCGGCCGCGGGTGTCGACGCGGTATCCGGCGTGGCTGATGACCGCGGCGCGCTTGCCGTCGGCCAGCCACGCCGCGACGATCCGCTCCGTCCGTTCCGGGAGGGAGACGTCGTCGCCGCCGGCCATGATGAGCAGCTCGCCGTGCGTGAGGGAGAGCGTCTTCAGCCAGTTCCCCATCACGCCGAGGTTGCATGTGTTGCGGTTGATGACGATGGAGACGTCCGCAGGCGCGTGGGCGGCGACGTAGTCCTGGATGAGCTCCGGCGAGCCGTCCGTCGAGGCGTCGTCGGAGACGACGATCTCAAGCGGACGGTACGTCTGCGCGAACGCCGCGTCCAATGCGGCCTTGAACCACTCCCGGTGGTTGTAGAACAGCAGGCAGAAAGAGACAAGTGGACGATCCATGCGAACTTCTATCCCCTTGGCTTCCGCCGAAACGGCGCGAACAGCGTCCAAGCGAGCGCATAGACGCATCCCGCGCCAAACACGCGCACGGCCAGCACCGCCAGCGCCAGGGCCGGATGCCGCCACGAGAGCGGAAACGCCCGCACGGCGGCGCGCACCTCGGGGTCCGCCGCGTATTCGCGCACGATCCGCCGTCCTTCCGCCCAGCCGACCGGCACGGTCCGCAGGAACGCGAACATCTCCAGCAGGGAGAACACGCACGACGCCGCGTAGGCGTCGCCGAGCGTCCCGCCCGCCCGGCGGTTGATCTCCTGGCGGCGGCGCAGGAACGCGAGCTTGTTCGCGAACGCCTGCGGCGAACGCCGGCGGCTGTCCACAGCGCTGCCCGCGCGGATGCGGTAGATGTAGAGCGGACGGTCGACGGACGTCATCCGCCGCGCCTCAAGCAGGAACTCGTACGTGAAGTAGGCGTCCTCCCAATTGACGAGCGTCTCGTCGAAGCGCAGGCGGATGCGTTCGATCGCCTCGCGGCGGAACGCGCAGCGGCAGACGCTGCCGATTTCGCGTTCGGCCGCGAGCGGACGCCCCGCGTACCAGGCGCGCACTTCGGCGAGCGAATAGCCGATGACCCGCGGCAGGAAGTGCGCGCGGATGGCGGCGTTGCCGTCGTAGCGGTAGTCGCCGTTGAGCGGCACGACGTGGCTTTCCGCCGTGCCCTCCCGCCGTTCCGCGAGCGCGAACACGCAGTAGTCGGCGTACGCGCGTTCCAGTTCCGTCACGCCGACCTCGAGGTAGTCCGGCTCGAGCCAGTCGTCCGGATCGAGGAAAAACAGGAACTCCCCGCGCGCGGCGTCCAGTCCCCGGTTGCGCGCGGCGGATACGCCGCGGTTGTTTTGGTGAATCACGCGCACGCGCGCGTCCGCGCCCGCAAGACGGTCGAGGACCGCGCCCGTGCCGTCCGTCGAGCCGTCATCCACGGCGATGACCTCGCAATCGGAAAACGTGCCGTGGAGGACGCTGTTCACGGCGTCTTCCACCCATTTCTCCACGTTCCAGCACGGAACAATCACGCTCGCCTTTGGAATCCTATCGGCCATCGTCAGAACGCGAGAAGTATAGCATAGCCGGCCCCCGGACACAATACCCTATGCGCGGACGCGAAAAAAGGGTATACTATGGGCGATGGACCTCTATTACTTTTTCGTATTCGCCTGTTTCGCGTTCGGGCTCGGATGCTGCATCGCGAGTTTCCTGAACGTCTGCATCTGGCGTCTGCCGCGCGACGAATCCGTTGTGCGCCCCCCGTCGCATTGCCCGAAATGCAATGCGCGCATCCGCTGGTACCAGAACATTCCCATCCTCAGCTGGCTCGCGCTGCGGGGGCGGTGCGCGAACTGCCACGAGCCGATTTCCGCGCGTTACACGATCGTGGAATTGCTGGGGGGCATTCTCTTCCTGCTCGCATATTTCCAGTGGGCGCCCGGTTTCTTCCTGCGCGCGGGAACCATGTTCGGGCTGCAGCCGCTTGTCGTTCTCTGGTCGGTGCCGGTCTATTGGCTCGTCTTCTCGGGTCTGGTCCTTGGTTCGTTCATCGACCTCGAGCATTTCTACCTGCCCGACCGCGTGACGATCGGCGGCATGCTGCTCGGCGTGCCGCTCAGTTTCGCCGTGCCCGAACTGCAGGGCGAGACGGACCGTCTGGCGGCCCTCTATTGGTCGTTGGGCGGTCTGGCGGCGGGCTTTTTCGGCCTCTGGGCGCTGAGCTGGGTGGCGTCGAAGGCGCTCAAGAAGGAGGCGATGGGCTTCGGCGACGTGAAGCTGCTTGGCGCAATCGGCGCGTTCTTCGGACCGGTCGCAGTCCTGTTCACGGTCATCGTCTCGTCGTTCGTGGGAGCGTTCGCGGGCGGGATCCTTATCCTGCGCGGCCGAGCGAAGCTCGGCGGTTTCACGGCAGTGCCGTACGGTCCTTTCCTCGCGATTGGGACTGTCGTGTGGATGCTCTGGGGGCCGCGCATCGTCAACTGGTACATGAGCCTGCATGCCATCCCCCGGTGACATCCAGTCGTCCGCGCCGCGCATGCGCGGGATGTTCACGCGCATCGCGGGGATGTACGACCGGCTCAACCGCGCGCAGTCCCTCGGGCTGGACGTCCTTTGGCGGAAGCATGCGCTTGCGTGTTTGGCGCGCGTCGCGCCGTCGCCGCACCGGATTCTCGACCTCGCGACGGGCACGGCTGACCTCGCCCTCGCGGCCGCGAGGCGCTTTCCGTCTGCGCGCGTGACGGGCATGGACCTCACGCCGGCGATGTTGGAGGTCGGCCGGCGGAAGGTCGAGGAGGCGGGGCTCGCGGACAGGATCGCGCTCGAAGAAGGCAACGCATGCGCGCTCGCTTGCCCGGACGGGTCGTTCGACGCGGTGGTCTGCGCGTTCGGATTCCGCAACTTTCCAGATCGCGCGGCGGCCCTGCGAGAGGTGGCGCGCGCGCTGGCGCCGGACGGACATCTGCTCGTGCTGGAGCTGTTCAGACCGCGTTTCCGCATCCTCGCGGCGGCGACGGCGGCCTGGATGGCATGCGTCGCGCGCGTGTTCGCCGGCAGCGCGCGGGAGGACTACGCCTACTTGCGCGCATCCATCGGGGAAACGTGTACGGTGGCGGAATTCGGACATTTGGCGTCTGCCGCAGGGTTGACGGCCGTCCAAAGAAAATTCTTCTTTCCCGCCTGTTCGTGCCTCCTGTTCCGCCGAAATATGGTAAAATAATGCCATGAAATTTTGCGCTTACATGACGTTCTGCCTTTGCCTACCGTTAGTCCTGCTGGCAGAGGAAGGTGACAAGGACGGGGTCAAGGCGGCCCCTGAGGGCGAAAACCCTGCCACCGCAGAGGCAAGCGATCCCGGTTTCGAGCGGTTTAAGACGATTCTGGACCGGATGCCGTTCGGTCAGCCGCCGCCCGGGTTTAATCCCGATGCGCCGGGTGGCGCCGCAGACGGCTCGCGCGGAGCGGCGGCAACGGCGGAAGCTGCGGCGGAAGCCGCGGCGAGCGAGGTAGAACAGCAAATTCTTTCTTCGGTTTCCGTATCCATGCTGAACAGGTCACCGGACGGAAGCGTCTTTGTCGGGTTCACGGACAAGTCCGTGCAGCCTCCGCGGAACTATCTGCTCAAGGTCGGCGAGAAGCGCGAGGGGTGTGACTGGCTGGTCGTGAGCGCGGAACCCGAGGATCGGCAGGTGAAGCTGTCGAAGGGTGGCGTGGAGGCCACGCTCAAGCTGGGCGGGGGCGGCGGCGGGCCATCCGAAGAGAAGGGCAAGGACGGAAAAGAGGGTGGTGATGCGGCGAAGAACGCGCCCATGCGCCCGGGGATTGGGATCGGGAACAGGCGAATGCCTCCGCCGGCACCCCCCGCCGCGGCTCCAGGCGCGGAGGGGAACTTGACAGGACTTGCCCTTGCCCGGGCGCGCCACCAGCAGCGCCTCGAGCAGCAAAAGGCCGAGGAGGAACAGAAACGTCAAGCCGCCGAGCAGGCGAAGAAGGAGCGCGACCAGGAAAAGCTGGAACGCGAGCAGGCCGCGGAGGAGCGCAAGGCGCAGCTCGCCCAGCTGATGCAGATACAGGAGGAGTTACGGGCGGCACGCGAAGAGAAACAGGCCGAGGCCGAGCGCCGTGCCGCGGTGGAGGCGCAGCAGCAGGGTGATCCGCAGGAGGCGAATCCGAACTGACGGAGACAGGTGTGAAATGAAGCAGACGACACTCGAGATTTTCCGCGAGGAGCTGTTGCGGACGGGAGGTTACCGAACCGCACCCGAGCGCAAGGCTCCCGTTCCGCGCAAGAAAGGCTGGTTGACCACTCTGGGCTTCTCCTGGAGCGTGTTCAGCGTGTTCCCCTACTGCGCGGTCAGCGAGGCCCTGCGCCGGCTCACGACGGACAAGTGGGCACACTACTGTTTCGCTTCGCTGCGCAAGGCCGAGAAGTACGGCACCGACGTGATCATGGACGGCTGGGAGAACCGCAGGAAATACGACGGCCCCGTCGTGTACCTCGCGAACCACATGAGCACGCTCGAGACGGTGATGCTGCCGTTCGTGCTGCTCACCTACGGACCGATCGGCACGGTGGTGAAGCAGTCGCTCTCGCATCTGCCGTTCCTCACGCGCGCCGCCGCGCACATGGGGCTCATCCCCATCGGCCGCGTGTCGCCGCGCGAGGACCTGCAGACCATCTTCAACGTGGGCTGCGAGCGGATCAAGGAGGGGATATCCATCCATATCTACGCGCAGGGAACCCGTCAGCCCGTGTTCGCGCGCAAGGGCTGGAGCTCCATCGGCACGAAGCTCGCGGAGCGCGCCGGCGTGCCCGTGGTGCCGATTGCGGTGAAGACGGACATACAGCCGACGCGTCCCGGCGGGAAGGGCTGGTTCAAGGACTTCGGCACCGTCGATCCCTCCAAGACGATCCGCCTGTCGTGCGGGCCCGTCCTGACGGGCAAGTCGAAGGAGATGCAGCAGGCGTCCTTCGACTGGATCAAGTCGCGCCTCGACGAATGGGGCCTCCCAACAGAAGGCTAACCACCAAACCACCAAACTATCAAACTTTCAAACTACTTATAGGCAAGGAAGTCGAAATGGCCTGGTTCAAGAAATCCGAGGCGGCTGCGAAGGTCCCGCCCACGAAGGCGCTGTGGCAGGTGTGCCCGCGCTGCAAGAGCTACATCGCGAAGGACGAGTGGAAGGCGAACAACGCCATCTGCCCCGTCTGCAACTACCACGGGCGCCTCGGCGCGCGCGCGCGCATCGCGCAGCTTGCGGACGAAGGCACGTTCAACGAAGTGTTCCGCGACGTCAGCTACTCCGACCACCTCGGCTTCCATGACGCCACCGGCGCGTACAAGACGAAGATCGACGCGACGATCGCCAAGAGCGGCGAGAAGGAGAGCGTGGTGGTGGGCACCGCCGAAATGGACGGCATCCCCGTGATGCTCGGCGCGATGGACTTCGCGTTCATGGGCGGGTCGCTCGGCACCGGCACGGGGGAGCGCATCGCCCGCGCGTGCGAGCAGGCGATCGCCGAACGCCGCCCGCTCGTCCTCTGCAGCGCCTCCGGCGGCGCGCGCATGCACGAGGGCATCCTCTCGCTCATGCAGATGGCGAAGACCTCCGCGGCGGTCGGCCGCCTCAAGGAGGCCGGGCTCCCCTACGTCAGCGTGCTGACAGATCCCACAACGGGAGGAGTTTCCGCCTCCTACGCGATGCTGGGCGACATCAACATCACCGAGCCGAAGGCCCTCATCGGGTTCGCCGGCCGCCGCGTGATCGAGAACACGATCCACCAGAAGCTCCCGCCGGACTTCCAGAGCGCCGAGTATCTGCTCGCGCACGGCTTCATCGACAAGATCGTTGAGCGCAAGGACCTCAAGACGTTCATCGTGAAGATGCTCGGCTACTTCGGCTTCGCCGCCTAACTTCCCATCCCGATGAAACCCGCCAAGCGAGCCAACATCCCGGTCGTCGTCGTCACGGCGGCGCTTTTCGTCGCCATCGCGTCCTTCGTCGCGCTCAGCACGTCGAAGATGATGGAGCGCGAGGCCCGCAGCACGGTGGAGAACGTGGTGAAGGCGACGGTCGGGCGCATCGACGGCCTCATGGCGGCCGTCGAGAGCGCCGTGAAGAACTCGACGTGGATCGTCGAGGAACACCTCGACAGCCCCGAGTACATGTTCAAGATCACGGGCGAACTCGTTCAGAACAACCCCTTCATCGTGGGCAGCACGATCGCGTTCGAGCCGAACTTCTTCCCCGCGAAGGGCTACTACTACTCCGCCTTCTCGTACAGGGACGGGAACGGCCGCGTCCAGCGCATCCAGCAGGGAGGCGAGGACTTCAAGTACCACGGCATGGACTGGTACCGAGTCCCGAAGGAGGCGAAGACCCCGTCCTGGTGCGAGCCCTACTTCGACAAGGGCGGGGCGGAGGTGATGATGAGCACCTATTCCCTGCCGCTCGTCGGCAAGGACGGCAAGGTCTACGCCGTGCTGACCGCCGACGTCTCGCTTGAAGAGCTCACGCGCCAGGTGGCCGCGATCAAGCCGTACCCCGACTCATACGCCGTCCTGCTCTCGCAGAAGGGGATGCCGCTCGTCGCCGCGCCAGAGGGGGCCTCGGCGTTGACCGACACGGTGAAGATACTTGGAAAGGCAGGCAACGGCTGGACGATGGAGCTGATCTGCCCATTGGCCAACATCCTGCAGGGATCGCGCACGCTTGTCAACCGGATTGTCTTGTTTTCGGTCATGGGCCTCGGCCTCATCTTCTTCGTCTCGTGGTCGTTCTCCACGCGTCTCCAGCGCGTGACCGCGGCCAACGAACGCCTCGGCAACGAACTGAGCATCGCCCGCACGATCCAGTCGAGCGTGCTCAACCGCCGCATCCCGCCCTGCCTCGGCGCCGTCCTGCGCCCGGCGCGGGAGGTGGGCGGCGATTTCTACGATTTCATAGAGAAGGACGGGGTTCTTTATTTCGCGATCGGCGACGCCTCCGGCAAGGGGATCCCCGCCGCGCTCTTCGCGTTCCTGGCCGGCGCGGGGTTCCACCTTTCGGCGGACTTGGGTCTGCCGCCCAGCGAGGCCGTCAGCCGCATCAACGCGCTGCTGTGCAAGGACAACGACGCCAGCATGTTCGTGACGCTGTTCGTCGGCCGGCTGGAGCTCGCCACCGGCAAGCTGGAGTACTGCAACGCGGGGCATCCGCCGATCGTCGTCGTCAGGCCGGACGGCTCGTCCGAGTTCCTGGCGGCGAAGCGCAACCTCGCCGCCGGCGCGCTGGAGGGGTTTCGCTACGTGCAGGAGACGGCGACGTTCGCGCCGGGCACGCGGCTCATCGTCTACACGGACGGCGTCACGGAGGCCGAACGGAATGACCACGCGCAGTACGGGAACGGCCGGCTGCTGGCGTTCGCGTCCGCGCACGCGAAGGAAAGCCCGGCCGACCTGATCGGCAGCCTGGTCGAGGAAATTGACGGATTTGCGGCCGGAGCCGAGCAGTCGGACGACATCACGGCCCTCGCCGTCCTCGTCGGCGGCGAAGCCAAAACCGAAGAAGCTTAAAAACAAGGAGAAACACATGGCAGTGAAAAAGAAGGTGACGGCGATGGACAAGGTGAAGTTGGCGCGCGACGCGAAGCGTCCGCACCTGATGGACTTCCTCGGGTACATCGCGAGCGACTTCGAGGAACTGCACGGAGACCGTCTCGTGAACGACGACCGCGGCCTCATTGCGGGTTTCGCCACGATCGGGGGGACGAAGTGCCTTGTCCTCGGACACCACAAGGGCGCCACCGTGGAGGAGAACGTGGAGGCGAACTTCGGCATGGCGAACCCGGACGGCTACCGTAAGGCGATGCGCCTCGCGAAGCTCGCCGAGAAGTTCCACCTGCCGGTCGTCACGTTCGTGGACACCCCTGGCGCCTATCCGGGCGACACCGCCGAGGCGCGCGGACAGGCCGAGGCGATTGCCAAGTCCCTCGAGTTCTTCTCGCTCCTCAAGACCCCGATCGTGGTGGTCGTGACGGGCGAGGGAGGCAGCGGCGGCGCGCTCGCGATCGCCGTGGGCGACCGCATCCTCATGATGGAGAACGCGGTCTACAGCGTGATCTCCCCTGAAGGGTGCGCGGGCATCCTCTGGCGCGACGGAGCGAAGGCGCCGGATGCGGCCGCCGCGCTCAAGATCACGGCGGCGGACCTCAAGCGCCTCGGCGCGATCGACGCGATCATATCCGAACCGGCTGGCGGCGCGCAGAAGAACCACAAGGCCGCAGCCCTCGCCGTCAAGAAGGCCGTGCTCGCCGCGCTGAAGGAACTCGCGAAGATTCCCGTCGACCAGCTCGTCGACGCCCGCTACGCGAAATTCCGCGCTATGGGGAATTTCTACAAGTGAGCCGTCACGACCAGCACCGGGGGCCGCGTGAGCTCTGCACCGGCGGCGAGTGGATCTACGGGCGCAACCCCGTCGTGGAGGTGCTCCAAGCCGAACGGCGCACACTGAGCGAGGTAATCCTCCCGCCCGCCGAGAAGAACGAGGCGGACGAAATCGCCTGGATCCGCCAGGTCGCCCGCCAGATGGGCCTCGTCGTGCGCACCGAAGACCGCCGCCGTCTCGACCAGATCACCCACGGTGGCCACCACCAGGGCGTCGCCATCAAGACGACCGGCTATCCCTACGTCGGCTTCGACGAGATTCTGCGCGAGGTGGAGAACGACGAGAACGCGACCGTCGTCGTCCTCGACCACCTCGAAGACCCGCAGAATGTCGGCTCCGTTCTGCGCAGCGCGTGCGCCGCGGGCGTGACGGGCGTCATCATTCCCGAAGACCGCGGCGCGGGCGTGACCCCCGCGGCCGTCCGCGCGTCCGCCGGCGCGAGCGAGTACCTGAAGGTCGCGCGCGTCGTGAACCTCGTGCGCGCGATGGAGGCGCTCAAGAAGGCCGGGATGTGGATGACGGGTCTTGACTGGGGCGACGACGCGAAGCCCTACATCGACATCGATTTCACGGGCCGCGCCGGACTCGTCGTCGGCGCGGAAGGCGCCGGCATCTCGCGCCTCGTGCGCGACACGTGCGACTTCATCGCCGTCCTCCCCATGCTCGGGCGCATCGAATCCCTCAACGCCGGCGTCGCCGCCGCCGTGTGCCTCTACGAGATGATCCGCCAGCGCGGCGGATCGTAATCGCAACCGTTACTCACCGGCGTCCCTCTCTCTGGGAGGGGCGCAACTTGTTGCGACCGCCTTTTCCCTCCGGCACCTCTCTCGCCGGGAGGGTCGCGCTTGTCGCGACCTCCTAAAATTTGGAAGTTCCAAATAAAAACCTCCGTCTCAGGACGGAGGTTTTTTGATATACTTTAGGTGCTTTCGCGGCGCGGATGTGTTGTGGGAGCTAACCGGGGCGGGGGAGAAATCCCGTCTCGGCGAATCAGGTATTTTGCGCTGACACGCAAACGACGTTCGTCGGAAACTTGGCGGTTTCAATTGTACGAGATGTACAATGAGAGAACGGAGTTTGACAGGGTCGCGCAGGCGGTTTTATACCGTCTTGCGTGCCCTTGTCTTCTCTTTCTCTCATGGGCACGCCAAGGCCTCCGACGAGGGAGTAAGACGAGGCACGCATTTTTTGTTGTCTCGCAGCACTCCCAACCGTCTCCTTCGTGGCGGCACACGATGCCGCAGTGGTAGGGCGGTCGCCCCGCGACCGCCGCAACGAAGGAGAGCGAATGAAGCGCACGACGACAAACAGAACTCGGTGTCCCACGGCAGACGTCTTCTATCCTCCCGCCATCCTGGAGGAGGAGTTGAAGAACAGGGTCGCCGCCGACTGGTTCGGCGCGTTCGACTGCTCGCGCATTCTCGGGAAGGTCGATTTCTGCGCGGCGGTCGCCGCAACCGACCTTCCGCTGTGTGACGCCGAGTCCGTCGTGTGGGCGGAGGCGAAGCGCGGCGCGGACGTGCCGCTCGACTTCGCGCTTGTCCAGCTCATCCTCACGATCGGCAAGGAACGAACTTTCGACCGGTACCTCCCACCCAAGTACCTTGTCGCCTTCAACGCCGCGCGGATCGCGTTCATTCCCTATTCGGAGGTGGTGGAGATATTCTACCAGAACGACTTCAACTGGAACGTCGCGCCGTCCGACCACGAGACGCGCGAGTTCGGCGATCTCTACCAGCGCGTCATCCGCATCCTTGAATCCTCCACCCTCGAATTCGACTTCGCGAAGGACGAAGCAGAGCTCCGTCGTTTCATCAAGGCAAATCTCCACACGGGAGGGGCGTGCACCAGCGCGGCCGTTCAAATAACCAAGAACAACTTCACCCACATCTACCAGCGCTGGCGCGAGACGGTGATGCCCACGATCCTCATGCCGGACTGGGCCGCCGCCAAGAAGAGCGGCATCATCGACGCGGATTTCTTCCTCGCCGACATCTTCTCGTCCGACAACGCCGCCGTGACCGACCGCCTCAATGTCCTCCTAATGAATGACCACTACCGCCAGGCGCGGGGCTCGGACGCGCTTGGCTTCCAGCTCTTTTCGGAAATCTTGTTCTCTGACGGGCAGAAGGCGCACCGTCTCTTCTGGAACCGCTACAGGCGGCCGCCCCGCAAGGAGTACTGGAACTACATCGTCAACCGGCGCGACCTCCTCGTGCCGCAGGACGTTCGCGAGCGGAAAGGCTCCTTCTTCACGCCACAGAAATGGGTCTCCCTCTCGCAGGACTACCTCGCCGCCGTCCTTGGCGAGAACTGGCAGGACGACCACTACGTGTGGGACTGCTGCTGCGGTACCGGCAACCTCGAAGTGGGCCTCACGAACAAGTACAACGTCTGGGTGTCCACTCTCGACCAGCAGGATGTCGACGTGATCCACCAGCGCATCAAACTCGGCGCGAATCTCCTTGATTCCCATGTGTTCCAGTTCGATTTTCTTAACGATTCCTTTGACCAGCTACCGCAGGGGCTGAAAGAAATCATCGACGATCCCGAGAAGCGCAAGCGCCTCGTCATCTACATCAATCCGCCGTATGCGGAGGCGGGGGACGCCAAGCAACGTTCTGGTACGGGCATGAACAAGACGGACGTTTCGGTAACCCACGCCACCTACAATCGTTATCTTGAGAAGATTGGCATTGCGGGACGTGAGCTTTTTGCGCAGTTCTTCATGCGCATCCACGACGAGATTCCTGGATGCATCCTTGCCGAGTTCTCAAAGCTGAAGCATCTCCAATCGCCAAACTTCAAGGCGTTCCGTCAGGCGTTTCACGCATCGCTTGAGAAGTGCTTCGTCGTTCCCGCAGACACCTTCGACAACGTGAAGGGAGCCTTTCCCATTGGCTTCTTCGTGTGGCGACTTTCTGATGAAGCGGCGAGAGCGCCGCTTCCCCGAGAAGGGGCACATCCTCGGGGAAGCGACACGCTTGTCGCTTCATCCGCAGATGCCATCTTCACCTCCACTAGGGCGGACGTGTACGATCGCAAGGGCGAGTTCATAGGCACGAAGACGATCCTTTCCTATGACAACGAGCGTTCCATCAACGACTGGCTCATTGAAACGCGCAAGCGACCTTCACGTATGAAATTGGGATTCCTGTCGGCGCGTTCACATGATGTCCAGCATATTCTCGACATTTATTTCAAGGCCGACAAGGCGCTCATCAAATCCGCACGCGGGTCGTGGATAACCGACGCGAACCTCGCAGAGGTTGCGGTGTACGTGGCTGTCTGTCACAGTATTGAAGCGGATTGGCTGAACGACCGAGACCAGTTCCTTTTCCCGGACGATGGTTGGCGGGATGACCTCGTGTTTCAGGCGGATTGCCTTGTGTACACGTTGTTCTCGAATGCAAACTGCATCAAATCTACAGATGGCGAGAACCACTGGATTCCGTTTACGGAGGAAGATGTGGGGGCGAAGGATTCCTTCAAGAGCCACTTCATGAGCGATTGGCTTGCTGGGCGTAGGGCGGCGGCGGTCGCGGGGCGACCGCTCTACCAGGGGGAATTGGATTTTTCCGGGACAACCGAGACGAATGGGACATCTGGGACGGACTGTGGGCACGATACGCAAGACGTGTCTCTGTTGTCCCAGCCGTCCCCATTGTCCCAGATGTCCCAGCAAGCCCGCGCCGTCCTCGACGCAGGACGCGAACTGTGGCGCTACTACCACGCCCAACCGATCGCAAATCCAAATGCCTCGTACTACGACATCCGGCTTCACTTCCAAGGGACAACGACCGATGCGAAAGGCAAGGTGAAGATGAACTCCGAAAGCCCCGACGCGACATACACCGCACTTCTCGCAAATCTACGCGCCGCGATGAAGAATCTCGCAAAGCGCATCGAGCCGAAGGTATACGAGTACGGATTCCTGAAGCGCTGAAAAAACGATGATGTCTCACACGAATCCAAAGTTTTTGATATACTGAAGCAAAATGAAACGACAGCTCCTCATAGTTGTTTGTGTTGCCACATCGGCGACGTGTGCCCTGCCACCGGTACGGCCCGTGTTGCCGTCGGTGGTGCAAATCCTTCCCGATTCGCTCACCATCTTGATGAGGTGACGGCATGGCGCAGTTTGCCCAGGGCCTCTCGCTTCTACCGCTCGTCAACTGGCCACAGCTTCCGGAAGGGCGGCGTGAGAGCGTCTTTTGGTACGACGCCACGCCGTCCAACACGCTGCTGACGACCTGGTGGAATGCCGCGCTTGGACGCGACGCGACGAACCCCGTCAACTTTCAGGCGGAACTTTTCCCCAACGGGGGTTTCACCTACCGCTACGA
>JAFRSR010000014.1 GCA_017427485.1 Kiritimatiellia bacterium | reverse complement strand
TGGTTGGGTGGTTGGGTGGTTAGGTGGTTGGTGAATTGAACTACCTAACGACCGAACCACCGAACCACCGAACTGCCGTTGGTCGACAACGGCTCGCCTAAATAGTTCTTCCAGGAGGCCGTGGAAGGCGATGCGGGCGGAGTTGGGGATGTAGCTGAAGAAGATATCGGAGAGATCGGCTTCAGCCGATTTGAGGATCTGCGGCACGAGCGCTGCGCCGAGAGCCTTGCGTTCGCGGTGGATGTCGGCGTCGTTCGCGCGCGAGAAGTAGATGCGCTCGAAGGAGCAGGGACGGGGCGCAGATTGTGAAATCGTGGTAATGTCCAATTGGTGAAAAGACACTTCGCCGGTAGGCGAGATGATGAGCGCGTGGCCGGGCGGCAACTCCGTGACGGCCTCGGGCGGCACGTCGAACGCCGCCTGGATGGCGGGGCGTTCGCTCGCGACGACGACCACGTTGTCGTCGATGTAGCAGTAGCCGGGTCGGATGCCGTGCGGGTCGCGCGTGGCGAATGCCCAGCCGTCACCGGTCATCCCGCAGAGCGTCCATGCGCCGTCGGCGTTGGCGAGGGCCTTGGAAAGCGCGGCGGACAAATTGCTTTCACCGCTGGGAGTCTTGGAGACTTGGAGATCGGGAGGTCTCTCCTGGGTCAGTTCATGCGCGATCATCTCGCAAATGAGGTACCCATCGGCCTTGCTCGTGGGGAACGCGCCGCACTTGCTGTAGTCGGCGAAGAGTTCGGGCGTGTTCGTGAGGTTGAAGTTTCCCGCAAGGAAGAGCGTGTGCGAAAGCTCGCTGGCTTCGTGCAGGAACGGATGGCAAAACGCCACCTCGTTCCTTCCGAAGGTGGCGTAGCGCAGATGGCCGAGAAAGATTCTTTCGCGCGCAACGATTTGGCGCTTCGAGATGGCCGCGAGTACGTCGGCGAGGGCGGTCGAGGAGGCCGATTTGCTGATCCAATAGGGCAAAGTTCCCAGCTCGGGATGGTCGGAGAGGATCGCCACGCCGGCGCCGTCCTGTCCCCTGTTGTGCTGTTTCTCCAGAAGGAGCGAGAGCTTCGTGCCGCCGAAGTCGACCGGCTGGGGTGCGGAATCCCCATCGTGGTGCGGCGGCTTCCTCAGGACCACCATCGCCACGGCGCATTCATGCTTGAGTTCGTCAGACATGTAAAATCCATCAGCATAATGCGTGCCACTTACTTATATCTTCATTTCTGTGAGATACTGGCAAGAAGCGGAATATTTGCGATGCCACGGAATGAAACCAAAGCGGGGGCTCCGTTACAAAAAGTGTAAGGCGGAGGGTTGAAAGCGATGATTGCGGGCTTTGGCACGGGTTGTGCTAAACGCTTGGCGTCGCCCCAAAGAATGCGACAGCAAGGAAAAACAAATGAAACTGATCATAGCCTACATCCAGCCCGAGCGGCTGAATGCCGTCAAGCAGGCGTTGTTCGCCCGCGAAATCTACAAGATGTCCGTCACGAATGCACTCGGCTGCGGAAAACAGGGAGGATTCCTCCACCTCTACCGCGGCGCGGTGGAGGAGGTGACGCTCCACAAGAAAATGCGCCTCGCGATTGGCGTCAACGACGACTACATCGAGAAAACGATCGAGGCGATCATCGAGGGCGCGCGCACGGGCGACATCGGCGACGGCAAGATCTTTGTCCTGCCGATGGACGAATGTGTGCGAATACGAACCGGCGAACGAGGTCCGAGCGCGATAGGATAGAAGAGAAATGAAGAATGAAGAATGACGAATGAAGAATGAATGAGGACAGATGACAGAAGACAAATGACAGAGGGATGATTCACAATCCTTTGTCTTACGTCTTACGTCCTTTGTCCTCGACACAGAAAGGAAAAACCAATGACACCTGAAATCACGACAACTGCAGTGCAAACCAACCTGAACGTCGTCTGGACGCTCATCGCGGCCATCCTCGTCTTCATGATGCAGGCGGGCTTCGCGCTCGTCGAGACGGGTTTCACGCGCGCCAAGAACGCGGCGAACATCATGATGAAGAACCTCATGGACTTCGCCGCCGGCTCGCTCGCGTTCTACATCCTCGGCGCGGCGCTGATGTTCGGCGCCACGAAGGCGGCGGGGTGGTTCGGCTGGGGCGGACTCGGCATGCCGACCCTTGCCAACGGCGAAGGGGCCTGGGACTGGACGTTCCTCTTCTTCCAGACCATGTTCGCCGCGACGGCCGCGACGATCGTCTCCGGCGCGGTCGCCGAGCGCATCGAGTTCAAGAGCTATCTCATCTACTCGGTCATCATCTCGGCGATCGTCTATCCCGTGAGCGGACACTGGATGTGGGGCGGACTCGCGGGCGAGGCGTCGCAGGGCTGGCTTGAGAAGCTCGGCTTCCACGACTTCGCCGGCTCCACGGTCGTCCACTCCGTCGGCGGCTGGATCGCCCTCGCGGGCGCCATCGCGCTCGGACCTCGCATCGGCAAGTACCGCCACGACGGCAAGGCGAACCCGATTCCCGGGCACAGCCTCGTCCTCGGCACGCTCGGCGTGTTCCTCCTGTGGATCGGCTGGTTCGGGTTCAACCCGGGCAGCTACACGGCCGGCGTCGGCTCGATCGGACGCGTCGCCATGACCACGAACCTCGCCGCCTGCGCCGGCACCTGCGCCGCGCTCGTCACCGCGTGGGTCATCATGGGCAAGCCCGACCTTACGATGGCGCTCAACGGCTCGCTCGCGGGACTCGTCGCGATCACGGCGCCCTGTGACCTCGTGACGGCCAATGCCGCGATCGTCATCGGTCTCGTCGCGGGCGTGCTCGTGGTGCTCTCCGTGTTCGCGCTCGACAAGGCGCACATCGACGATCCCGTCGGCGCGGTCTCTGTCCACTGCGTGAACGGCGTGTGGGGCACGCTCGCCGTCGGGCTCTTCGCCGCGCCGACAGCCTGCGGCTACGGCAACGAGCTCGCGGGCCTCTTCTACGGCGGCGGCTTCAAGTTCCTGGGCGTCCAGCTGCTCGGCGCGGGCTCGACTGCGGTCTGGGCGTTCGGCATGGGCGCGGGCATCTTCTTCGCGCTGAAGAAGTTCGGCATCCTGCGCGTCAGCGCCACGACCGAGCTGAAGGGCCTTGACATCACCGAACACGGCCAGGACGCCTACGCATCCTTCCAGTTCTTCAGCAACATCTAAGAAATGCTGCCAATATTACCAATGTTGCCAGTTTCAATCACCAATACCAATTGGAAATTGGCAACATTGGGACTGGCAACACTTCCACATTGGCAACATTACCCAACCATCAAACCTTAACCAAACTCTAATGAAAACAAAAACCATAACCTTTCTTCTCGCTTCTGCAGCGCTCGCTTTCTCGGTCGGTGCGGCCGAGACGAACGAACTGGAGAAGACCGACGACGGCGGCCTGAAAATCGAGGCGTCCATGGACGTGCTCAGCGACTATGTCTGGCGCGGGACGATCTGCAACGGCAATCCCGTCTGGCAGCCGTCGGTCACGCTTGGCTACGACGCGGGCGACCTCGGTTCCGTCTCGGCAAACGTCTGGTCGAGCTACGATCTCACGCGCAAGCGCGGGACGTTCAACAACAGCCGCCGGTCGTGCGGACTGCAGGAGATCGACTACACGCTCGCCTACGCTAACTCAATCGGCCCCGTAGGGCTTGAAGCCGGTCACATCTGGTACACGTTCCCGAACAACAACGGGGCGAGCGACCAGGAACTCTACGCGACCGTCTCGTACGAGAACGACATCGTGACGCCCTCCGCGTCTGCCTACTGGAACTATTCCGACTCGGCGGGAACGGACGTCTCAGCGGTCTACTTCTCGTTCGGGCTTTCCCGTGACTTCGCGCTGACGGAAGTGCTCACGCTGACGCCCAAGGCCGACATCGGTTTCGGCGACCACGCCTATACGGACTCGTCCGGCGGCACGGAGCTGACCGACCAGACCATCGGCCTTTCGGCCAGCTACGCGATCACGGAGTGGTTTTCCGTTGGCGCGCAGATCAACTACACCTGGACGCCCTCGCACACCCTGCGCCACGAGGGCTACATGGGTGACGGCAAGCATCAGATACTCTGGGGCGGCATCAACGCAACGATTTCTTTCTAGCCAAAGAAAATCCTGACCTGCGGCGGCGGTTTTTCGTATTTGCACCGTCGCCGCAGGCCTTTCTTACTTCCATGTGCCGCATTCAGGTGAAGAATCGGTAGTGTCACGCGTCCCGCGTGACCGTTGCGCTGTCGTCCGGCAGCAATCCCAACACTGGCTGATGAAGTCCGTATGATGCCTTCATTCCGGGAATCATCTCGTACGTCATCGCGTTCGCAGAGGCTAGCTGTGTAGCGCTGCGCGCCTTGGCCTGGACGACAGCATCGTCGATTTTGTTCTCGCCCTTTACCTCCACAATGACGTACGATCCGTCTTTTTTCTGCGCGAGGAAATCGGGGTAGTAGCTGCGAAGCGCATTCGACTCCGGGTCGATGTACGGGATAGCGAAATCGGTCTTGTCGCTCGTGAGCATGCCCGTGAAGTAGAGGTGCTCAACGTCTTCGTCCTTGAGGACGGTCTTGAAGAAATCCATCTCCGGCTGCGAATCGAAGCAGTAGTTGTCGAGGTGAAAACTCTTCGCGGCGTACTTCGCGAAGAAGCCGTCGCCGAGACTTGCGAGGAGTTCCGGCTTTACGCGGAACTGGTCTGCAACAATATCCGCGTCCACCTTGCCACCTTTGCCGACTTTCACCTTCACAGGCTTTACGAGACGCAGCTCGACTTCATCCGTCTCGGTCTTTTCCTCCAATGTGTAGAACGCCTTGAAGAGCGTAGGAATGACGGTGTCGTAGAGGATCTCGTTGAACTTATTGACCGCCGCGACGACGGCGTCAATGCCGTCTTTCGACTCTTCCAGGACGCGACGCACTTCGATGCAGCTCTTCCCGAGATAGCGCGCGACTTCCGCCGTAAGAGTCAGAGGCGAGTATTCGCGGTTCTCCTTTGCGTCTTCGATGACTTTCTTTGTCCCGGCATCCTTGCCAACGCGTTTCAGGTCGGTCTCGCTCTCCACGACGGCGTATTTGAGCGGGTCGATCTCCCCAAGCTTGAAATCGACCTTTCTGTCGAGGTTCAACTCGATGAGCTCGTAGTTCTTTCGTATGCGCTTGAGCCTCACCGTCACCGGTGGCGGAACAATCTTCACGCAGACGGAAATCTTCCCCTTGTCGCCCGCGCCGGTGAAATCGTCGAGATTGAGCCGGAAGTTGTTCTGCAGCTCCTCGGCGAGAATCACCTTGTTCTCCTCCGAAAGATAGACCATTCCCGTCTCCTGCATGGGGCCGATCGACCGCAAACACCGCATCGTCGCCTGGAGGACGAAAACGCGCGAGCGCGGCGTCCGGTGTAGGGCGACCGCGAAGAGCGAACGGCAGTTCCATCCCTCCTTCCCCTTGTTGACGAGAAGAATGAACTGCTTCTCCGATTCCGGCGTATCGAGTTTCTTGAATTCGCGCAGGTCGTCGTTCGTCGTTAGGCTGTCGTCACCGACGTTCACAAGGATGCGCCCGGCGCTGACGCCGAGATCCGCGAGGATCTCCTCCACTGCCGGACGCACCTCGCCGTCCAGCTCCGCGATGTCGCTCGCGAAGATTGCCATCTTCGGGAGCATCCCCTCCACGCGCCTTTCTCCGTACTTTTCTCGAAATCCCTTGATGGCGATCCGCAGGAACTCCTTCGACTTCGTGTTCGTGTAGCCCTTTACGTCTGCCTGCTTGAGGTAGCGGTTGTCGATCGCGTCCTTGAGCGAGTAGGTGTAGACGACCTCCGGCAGCAGCACGTTGTTCACGTAAGGAGTTCCAGTGTAGTTGTGGCATGCTACGACATGCGTCCCCGCCTTTTCGAGACATGCGGCGAGTTCGTTGATCGTCTTGCGCAGTGACGTCGTGCCTTTTTCGGTGAAGTCCTTCTCGAGCGCCTTGCCGAAGGCGTGGTGCGCCTCATCCACGTAGATGCCAAGGTTGCCGAGGCGCTTTAGCATCTCGAAGCGCTGGTTCGCGATGAGCTCGTCCTCGGTCTCCGCGTCGCCGCCGAGATCGTCGAGTCCGTCGAAGATCGCAGCGGCCTTCGACTCCACAGGCACGTACTTCTTCTCCGCCGCGAAGAGCAAATCGCCGGCGGACTTCTCCGCGTGCGATTTCTTGAGGATGATCTTCTGGTTGTTCGATATGACGATGTTGTACTCCGATCCGGGCAGGAGCGAGAGCGCGAGGGACGAATCGTCGAGATAGTGGAACTTCAGGTTTGCGTCCAGCCAATCCACGTACCCCGGCGGCACGACTCGTGTCTTGTCGAACGTCTGTATCTCCTTGAGCGACTGGAGAACCGTCTTGTCCGGCGCGAACACGAGCGCGTTGTGGCAGTAGCGCGCCTCTTTCGGATATTTCTTCGCGAGGAGGAACTCGTAGAAGATGCACGTCGCCATGAGGACGGTCTTGCCGAGTCCCATCGTCAGCGCGTAGATGTAGTTCGGGTAGGTGGCGGCGGACGCTTTCATGCGCGCGAACGCCGCCTCGAACTTTTGCGCGTCTATCGTCTCGAAAAGCCCCAGCTCGTCGATCTTGAGCCGAAACGTGCCGCGTTTCTCGAACGGTCCTGTACGGTTCTGCCAGTCCTTGAATATCTCCACGAGGCGTGCGTTGTCGCAGTATTCCTTGAGGAACACGTACATCTCAAGCGCCTCGAACTGCGGGCGCCGAAGCGACCAGTCCTTGTCCGCCCGCGTCGCGGGATCGTTGAAGTCGAGGAACTTGCGCGTAAGCGGCGTATAGACACTTCTCACCTTGCGCCTGTTCGCGGCGTAGAACTGCCAGAGATAGTCGTAGAACGGAACGTCCGCGAGGTCTGCCGTCGCCTTGCTCTTTCCCTTCGCCATCCTACTTCACCTCCGCTTCAAGCGATTCGGAGAGAAGGTCGGTGATCTTCACCTTGATCGTACCGGCGGTGTCGGGTATGTCGTACTCGCCTTTCACGAACTCGCTGTCCTTCGGGACATCTACGACGGTCGGCGTGAACACCGCGCCGTCGTAGTTGAAGTCGATCATTACGCTCTCCACGAGCTCCTTCCAATCCTTCGCGTCCTGCTTCTGGATGGAGAGCTTCTTGAGGAGGTTCATTGGATAGAACGCCCTTATCTTCAGCTTCTTCCCCTTGATGACGATGTCGGCCTCGGAGTCGCGCTTAAAGACGAGGTCTGACTTGTCGCGCAGGATATCTACCACCTCAATATCGACCTTAAAGCCTTTAAGTTGTTCTTCGAGCGACGCCTTGAGGTCGGGTTCGTGTCCCATGCAGACGAGTTTCAGCTCAAGAACCGGCTGACCGGGGTTTTCGTTCTGCTTCTTCTCGGCCGCCTTGTAGTCGAAATTCATGACGATTTCGTTCAAGTCGGCCTTCGTCGCGAGACGGTTGACGGGCATGATCTTGTAGAACGCGCCGTCCTTCTCACCGTCGTAGAGCGAACTCTTCGGGAGCGGCTGCAGCTCGAGCGCCTGCACGAGCAGGTCGCGCGCCTCCACCGGATTGCGGAATACGTCGTAGTTGTTCACGTTATACACCGTGAAGCCAGTGTATTTGGGCTCTTTCGCGTCAGGGAGCTGTTCGCCAAGTTCTTTCGCAACCGCCAACAACCTCTTCGTCGTGGTCTGGATCGCGCCGAGGTTGATGTCCGCGCCGATGAACTTCCGCCCCAGCTTCATCGCCACCGCCTGCGTCGTCCCAGACCCCATGAAGCAGTCGAACACGATGTCCCCCGGATTCGACGACGCCTTGATGATGCGTTCCAACAGCGCCTCGGGCTTCTGAGTGGGATATTGAACATTCTCGGGGCTTTTAGGGTCAACGACTTTGATATACCATACAGAACCCAAGACTGTTCCTTTAAAATCAATGATAACATCTTTGCCTGTTGGTTCACGCTTATACTTGGCTTTGAAATTCTGAACATATGTGGAAAACCTTGAGTCATGATATGGGGCGTTGTCCGCATATATGCGATTATCCTTCACATAATCATACCACCTATTGAAATTGATTCCGTTATTGATGTCGTCATCATTGAGCACATTGAAGACATAGTCAGTTGTCTTTGAATAAAAGAGTATCGAATTGTGCCGACGAGGAAACCATCTATCGGAATTCACCCATGCACCTTGGTTTTCCCAGACGATTTCATTTCTAAAATTCTGTATTCCAAACACCTCATCCAATAGGCATCGCAATAGATGACTCTTGTGCCAATCACAGTGCAGGTAGATGCAGCCTGTATCTGCCAGCAGTTCCCGGCACAGAATCAGCCGTTCGTACATGAACTGGAGGTATTCGTCGTTTGTCCAGATGTCGGTGTACTGCTTGTCCTCGAAGGAGGAGTGGTCGCTCTCGACCTTCTTGCCGCGAAGCGAGATCTTCTTCTTGTAGTCTGCCTTGGAGTCGAACGGCGGATCGATGTAGATGAGGTTGACCTTACCGCGGAACTCCTTGAGGAGGTGCGACATCACTTGAAGGTTGTCGCCCCAGTAGATGCGGTTCATCCAGCCGTCCGGCCCCTCGTCGCCGTGTCGCTCCTTCTCCTGTGCGGGGAAGTACTGCGTGCCAGTGAACGGACGCTTCCCATCCCACTTGAGCATAGGCTTACCACGTATTGGCTCGAACCTGTAGTCGCCGACCGCCTTGGCGGCGTCGTTCGTCTGGATGTCCAGTTCCTGCTGATGCTGTTTCATGGAGTATCTCCTTCGATAAGTTTTTGCTTCAGATAGGAAAGCCACGAATAACGCGAGCACGGCGAAGGTTATGTAGACAATCCGTTTCATCATTTGTACCCGCAATAGAATCTCATGTCGCAGCCGTCGCAGAGACGGGCGCACTTCTTGACCTTCGCGTTCGAGAACCTGTGGCTCTCGATCTTGCCGACCATCCGGGCGAACGCGTCCATCGTTCCAGCGACGCGCTCCTTCTCAAAATCCCACGAGACGTATGGGGACTCGCCCTCGGTGCGTGTGTAGTAGAGGTGCATCTTCGAGACGCGCTTGCCGAACTTCTTTTCGACGATATGCGAATAGACTTCCAGCTGTCGGCGGTAGTTCTCGACGCGGACGACGTCCTCCAGATTGTTGACGTCCGGCTTGCGATCTGTCTTGAAATCGACAATCTCCACTGTGTCGCCTTCGCCGCGCAGGAGGTCTATGACGCCGTGAAGGATGAACGTCTCGGACGGAATCGACACGTCGTATTCCGCCGCGAGGATGTTTTCAAATGTGCTACGACTGCGCTCCACGTAGCGTGTGACGTGCTCGAGCGCCACGCGACGCCGATTCGAGTCGAGATACGTCTTCATCGCGCGCGAAAGCGAAGCGTAGTTGAGGTCGAACCAACGTCCGATCTTCTCGTCGTCAAAGGTTTCGCCGCGCAGAAACGCCTTGTGGACGTCCTCAATGGTCTGGTGGACGAGCGAACCGAACATCGTGGCAGCCTGTCGATGCGGCGCGAAGCCGAGGAACCTGTACGCCATGTACTGGAGCGGGCAATTCTCGTAGAGGAGAATGTCCGAAGTGAATGCATACGAGTTCTTAACGTCCGACTGCTTTACCGTCGCAAGATGGAGATTGCGGTACGTGAAAGCGCGGCTTTTCCAGTCCGGCAAGTCAGCTATGACTGGATCGAACACCTTGCCGACCTGGTGGTCGCCTTTTGCGGGTTTTGGTCCGGTGAGGACGAGGAGATTCTGCGGACGCGAAAACGCGACGTAGTATTCGCGCCAGAAGTCGAAGAACTTCGTCCTGTCGATCGGCTCGTACGCCGAGCGCGGAAAGTATTTCGCCTCCAAAAGCGCGTCGAGTTTCGTCCAACTCTGGCGAGGCGTCTTGTCGAGCGAGCCGACGACCGTCACAGGGAACTCCAGTCCCTTCGACTGGTGGACCGTCATCACCGAAACGCAGCCGGACGGAATGGGCTGGTCGTAGTCCTCGAACTCCTCCAGCCCGCCATTGACGAGAAAGTGGAGATACTGGACGAATAGATGTCTCAGGTTCTTTTCGAGCCACTTCGGGTTCAACACGTCGATCGAATACATAAGCTCGAACTTGGCGAGCAGCTGCGAGAAGAGCGCGAGATTGAAGGCGTCGCGCGACTTCTGCGGCGTTCCATCGTGATCGACGGCGAGGATTTCCGCAAACATGGGAAACTTCAGCGCCTCGTAGAAGAGCGTGAGGAACGAATAATCCGTTGGACGCGAAAGGAACTGATGCGCTCTCGCGCGGCGCTTTGCCCAAGCAAGCAGATCGGCGTGCCGATTCGGATCGGCCTTTACGGTCTCGGCAAAACACCGCATGCATTCAACGTAGTATTGCGAGGTCGCGCCCTGGTGCTCCTCCATTTCGTCTGGTAGTACACGCGCCTGCGGAAAAAGGAAGAAGATGAGGCCAATCATCAGGCGGATGGGGTCGCGCTGGAAGAATTGTGCCGAACGCGGCGAAAAGACGCCGATGCCGTTTTTCTCCAAATGTTCGACGAGACGGACGACGTTCATGTTCTTGACCGAGTGGAAAAGGAATGCAATCTGGTTCAGGTCGGAAACGACCTTTTCGCGGACCATCTTCTCAATAAAGTGTTGAACCTCCTCGCACCAATCGTCCACGTCCTCTCCGGTGAGACGAATGACGCCGGGGCAGTCGTCGAATGTCTTGTCGGGTTGGGGCGAGATGGTTTTGTCGTAGCGGAACCGTTTTGCGCCGTCTTTCCAGTCGCAGCGATCCATCCAACTGTTGTAGAACCGGACGATGTCCGGATGCGAGCGGTAGTTCGTGTCGAGAACGACTGTCTTGCAGCGTCCGGCAGGAAAATTCTCCGCGAACTGGAGGATGTTCCTCACGGACGCGCCGCGAAAGCGGTAGATGGACTGGTCTTCGTCGCCAACGACGCAGATATTGGCTTTTGCGCCTGCGTGTTTCAGGAGTATCCGTTCCTGGATCGTGTTCGTGTCTTGGTATTCATCGACGATGAAATACCTGATCTTCTCCTGAAGCGAGGAAAGAACCTGGGGTTGCGTCTCAACGAGGCGAAGCATCTCGCTCTGGATGGCGGAGAAATCGATCGCGTTTTCGTCCGCGAGCATCTGCTGATAGAGCGCATACGCCTCGCCGAGAGCGCATACCTCCGGTTCTGCGGCGGAGAGAAGCGTTTCCGGCTCGATCGCCTCCTCGCGGACCTTGTTGAGATACCGGCAGAGCGTGTCGGCATTTACCCAATTCGACTGCGACGGGGCGAGAAGGTCGAAGTCCTTTATCTTCTTGAAGTCGTAGAGTCTGCGGTAGAGGAAATACTTCTGGTCGAAGTCGTCGAACGTGCGGATGTTCTTCTTGAGGCGTGTGAACTCGGCGCAGTCCTTGAGGATGCGGAGGAAGAGAGAGTGCATCGTGCCGACGTACATCTCGTTTGGCGAGGCGTCAATGTGTTCCTCCATGAGGCGGCGCGAAATGCGCGAGACGAGTTCTGCAGCGGCCTTCTCGGTAAACGTCGAGACGAAAATCGACTCCGGCGCGATGCCACGATGGCCGATCAGATTCACGACGCGTTCGACGATAGCCATCGTCTTGCCCGCGCCCGGGCCTGCAATGACCAAGAGCGGACCGTCAACGTGGTTGACGATATCCAGTTTCTTCGGATCTATATGTAAAAGGGAGCGCATTTTCCTTTCCATGCACTCCCCTGAAGCCCTGGTAACGGCTTTTCTTGAATACATGGAGAAAGAGAATGCGCCCCTGTATGGGCGCACCTCCACTCACATGCCGTTCAAGAAATCACTACCCATCCACATTTGGATGTTAGCAACAAGAAATATTACCAGTATTTCAGGGGAACGACTTGTTAGCGTTGATGCTAAATTGTCTTAACTCCTTGCGGAGGCCGGCGGATTTCTCCCCGCCTTATCGTTTTAACTGTCTATTGGCCTTGTCCTTTCATTTCAGTTTCCACGATTTTAGATTGTTGTTGCAGCGCTACTTACCTTTCTCATGCCATCGACGCCTGAAGCTTCTTGACCTGCGCAAGCGAAAGACCTGTACACTCTGCGATTTCCCGCAACATGAGTTTACCGTTGGCGAGCAAACGCTTCGCCGTCGCGAGCATAGTCTCGCGCTTGCCCTCGCGCTTGCCGCGCGCCTCGCCCCGAGCCTCGCCCCGAGCTTCGATTCTTTCCATTACTTCGCACATATAGCGCCTCCCTTCTTCTGAATTCTTGAAATTGCTCACTTGTTTCTTGAGAACGTCGAAATACATCTCTGCCGCGTCGCGGCACAACAGATCATGCACCAACCTGCCTATCTCAGTTGCGCTTCGCGTTGCACCATTCACATAGACGATATGCGTTCCGTCGTGAAGTTGTTTACCGCTGTTTTCTTCCGTCCGCAGATACGAGTACGCATCCTGCCCATCTCCCATCACGTCGTTTTCGGTAATGAAGATAACGTATGTGTCGCGCAACTTTCCAATGCACTCGCCCGGTTTCAGCGCGTTCGCGTCCATGAGCGCGGAATTGTACCTCGCCCGCTTCGGCTCCGCGCCCTTGTCGGCGCGCTGGATCTCGATGTCGTATTCCCTGCCCTTCGAATCCCGCGCAAACACGTCGAAACGCACGCCGCGTCCCTGGAGGCTCTTGATCGGGTACTCGGTCTGAGACTTGACGACCTTCAGGTCTTTCTTGCCGAGGATGATTCGCAGCATCAGCTCGATGCACTCTGGCGCATTCTCGAGGCACTTCGACATGAAGGTGTCGTCCATGAGACGGAAGCGCTTTATCTCCGCAAGATACTCAAGTTTCACGACGTACGCAGAGCGTCCCGCCCTCGCCTTGCCAATGGTGGACGATTTCCGCCTGCCGTCATGTCTTGACTTCACCATGTAGTTTCACGCTTCTCTGTTTCCGTGCCAAGGACTCTATGCCCTTGAACGGCCGCTATTATACACTATCTCTCATTTTGCCGTCAAGGTGTCGCCGCTATTGATCGTTTTACATGATTCTCATGCCTTAACTTGGCGTTATTTCATGAATTGTAAGATGGGGGCATGAAATGCTGTTTTGCGGCGTTGGCACGGGTCGTGCTAAATATGTTGAGCCGTCGCAATGGTTGCGCCGGTAAGAAAGAAAAGATAGAGATGCAGGGTTTCTACAGAATCGCGGCCGCGGCGCCGCGTCTCCATTTGGGCGATCCAGCGGCCAATGCGAAGGAGCTCGCGCGGCTCGCAAAGGACGCCGCCAAGGACGGCGTCGCCGCGATCGTGTTCCCCGAGCTGTGCCTGACGGGCTACACCTGCGGTGACATGTTCTTCCGCGACGAGCTCCTCGACGCGGCGTTCGCGGCGGCGGAGAGTTTCGCGGCAAAGACTGCGAACTTGCCGCTCGTCTCCATCATCGGCCTGCCGGTCGCGGAAGGCCCCGCCATCTACAACGCGGCGGCCGTCGTCTACGGCGGCAAGATCGCGGGCATTGTCCGCAAGCGCGCCCTGCCGAACTACGGCGAGTACTACGAGCGCCGACAGTTCACGCCGGCGCCAGCCGACGAACCTCTTTCCATCTTCGATGTCGGAGGATTCAGATTCGGCGTCGAGATCTGCGAGGATCTCTGGACGCCCGTGCCGCCAAGCTCCCTGATGGCGGAAGGCGGCGTCGACGTGGTGTTCAACCTCTCCGCCAGCACGGATTTCCTCGGCAAGTCGCAGAAGCGCCAGTCGCTCGTCGAGCAGCAGAGCCTGCGCCTCGGATGCACCTACGCGATGGCGTGCGCCGGCTCGGGCGAGTCGAGCTCCGACGCGGTCTACGGCGGATGTCCCGTCATTGCCGTGGAAGGGCGGACCGTTGCTGCAGGCAAGTTGTTCAGCGGCGCGCCGCAGATCGTCGCGGCGGACGTCGATGTCGCCGCCGCGCGGCACCGCAGGAGAAGCACGTCGTCCGTCTATTGCTCGCATCCCGTTCCCGGCGTCCGCCGGCAGCTGGTCACCCTCGCCGCCAAGTTGCCCGCCGCCACGCCGTCGACAGTCTCCCGCTCTCCCTTCCTCGACGAATACGGGGAAGACCGCTGGTGGCGGAAGCTCCTCGACATCCAGGCGGCGGGGCTCGCACGTCGGATGGCGAGCGCCGCCATCGGACGGCTCGTCGTGGGCGTATCGGGCGGCGCGGACTCCGCGCTCGCGCTTCTGGGCGCTTCGGCGGCGCTCGACAGGCTGGGGCTTGAACGCGACAACCTCCTCGCCGTCGTCATGCCGGGTTTCGGCTCGACGAAGGCCACACAGGACCGGGCCGTCGCGCTGGCGGAGGCCGTCGGCGCGTCCGTGCGCGTCGTCGACATCCGCGAATCGTGCCGCAAACACCTCTCCGACATCGGACACGTCAAGGGCGTCCACGACATCGCGTACGAGAACGCGCAGGCGCGGGAGAGGACACAGGTCCTGATGGACCTCGCGAACATGGAGCGCGCGCTCGTCGTCGGCACGGGCGACCTCTCCGAGATCGCGCTCGGCTGGAACACCTACAACGGCGACCACATGAGCATGTACCAGATCAACGCCTCCGTGCCGAAGACGATGGTCCTCGCCGCCCTGCGGCTGATTGCAAACGACTCGAAGGGCTCTCTCGGCGACCTGCTTCGCCGGATATCCTCCGCACCGATCACGCCCGAGCTCCTCCCCGGCGCTGCCGCCAACGACTCGGAGGCGCGCCTGGGGCCGTACGAACTCCACGACTTCTTCCTCTACCATTATCTGGTCGACGGCGCTTCGGCCGCCACGCTCCGTGAACTGGCGCAGATCGCCTTTGCTGGCGAGTATTCGCACGACGTGGTCGAAGATACGCTGAACAAGTTCCTCCGCCGGTTCCGCACCGCGCAGTACAAGCGCAACTGCGTCCCGGACGGACCGAAGATCACGCTCTCGCTCTCACCCCGCGCCGACTGGCGCATGCCCAGCGACATGTGAGATCCGGGAGATAGGTTTCCCCTATCTCAACATGGCATTATTTCCGATTACCCTTTAGCGCCTCGGATGTGCGATACTATTCGGCGTCGTCACCACAAGAAAGGAACGAGGCAATGAGCAAGAAACAATACCATGTTGAGACATTGGCAATCCACGCCGGCCAGGACGCGCACGGCGATCCCGCCACGAACGCGCGGGCCGTCCCCGTGTACCGCACCACGGCCTACAATTTCCGCGACTCCAAGCACGGAGCCGACCTCTTCGGCCTGCGCGAGCTCGGAAACATCTACGCCCGCCTGATGAACCCCACGAACGACGTGCTCGCGAAGCGCATTGCAGCCCTTGAGGGCGGTGCGGCGGCGCAGACGCTCGCCTCGGGTACGGCGGCCATCTACTTCACGATCACCAACATCGCACGCGCCGGCGACGAGGTGGTGGCGGCGAGCAACCTCTACGGCGGGACCTTCAGCCAGTTCGACGCCATCCTGCCGAACGTCGGCATCAAGGTGAACTTCACGCCTGTAAACGACTTCAGGGCTGTCGAGGCAGCGATCACGGAGAAGACTAGGCTTCTCTTCATCGAGGCCGTCGGCAACCCGGCCCTTGACATCGCGGACATCGAAGGCTACGCCGCCGTCGCCCATCGGCACGGCTTGCCGCTCGTCGTGGACGCGACCTTCACCCCGCCGCCGCTCCTGCGCGCGCTCGACCACGGCGCGGACTTCGTGATCCACTCCCTTTCGAAGTGGATCGGCGGACACGGTGCCGGCATCGGCGGCATCGTCGTGGAGAAAGGCGGATTCCACTGGTCGAATCCGAAGTTCGCGCTTTACAACGAGCCAGATGCCGGCTACCACGGCCTTCGCTTCGCGCACGACCTTCCGGATCCGCTGAAGCCCATTGCGTTCACCATCCGCCTCCTGACGGTGGGCATCCGCAACCAGGGGCCGACGCTCGCGCCCGACGCGGCGTGGATCTTCCTCCAGGGCGTGGAATCGCTCCCGCTCCGAATCGCGCGCCACAGCGAAAACGCGCTCGCCGTGGCAAAGCACCTCCAGAGCCACCCTAAGGTGGCGTGGGTGAAGTATCCCTCGCTCACGCAGCCGGAGCTGGCGGCGAAATACCTGCCGAACGGTGCGGGCGGCGTGGTCGTGTTTGGCGTGAAGGGCGGTGCGGAAGAGGCGCGCAAGGTCACGGACGCGGCGAACGGGGACATCTTCTCCATCCTCGCGAACGTCGGCGACGCGAAGAGCCTCATCATCCATCCTGCCTCCACCACCCATTCGCAGCTCTCCGACGAGGACCTGCGCAAGGGCGGCGTCGCGCCGGAACTGATCCGCCTCTCGATCGGCCTCGAGCACATCGACGACATCATCGCCGCGCTTGACGAGGCATTGGAAAGCATCTGATCCTTTTGCAGTTCCTTTGCCCCCGTCTCAAACTCCCCTGAGACGGGGGCTTTAGTAAAACTAAAAACAAACGCCGAGAATTCGGCAGAAACAGGAGTAACCAATGAACAGCAAGAACACCAACAAATTCCTCAGCACCGTCATCTCATTTGCGACGAAAGGTGCCCGCGAGAGTTCGGTCCGTACAGTATTCACGTTCCTCGCCACTATCGCGGTCGGGGCGGGGATCCATGTCACCGCGTACGGAGGCGTGCCTCTCAACAACCTGCAAGGCACGGGCGGTATCGCCTTCAACCCGCTCGCCTATACGGCGGGACTGCCGTGGGACGAGGACGAGGGCGGCGACGCGACGAATGCCGTGGAACGGGCAGACTCCGCGCTGAATGGCGTCGTGTCGCGTCCGCAGATCGGCGCGTGGTACGTGAACCTGAACGACGCGGGCATCAACTGGTGGGCTGGTTCCGCCGCCCTTACCTTCGCCGACCGCGTGGAGGTCTCAGGCGGCTACGGGTTCATCAACGCGCACAAGTACGGTGACAAGTCGATCAACACCTATAACGTCGGCGCGAAGGTGCGTTTCCTGGACGAAAACGCATTTGACACCGTCTGGGTGCCGGCACTTGCCGTGGGTGGCGTGTGGAAGTACACGGACTCGCGGACGGTTGAGGCCTTCCGGTTGGACGACAACGGATTCGACGGTTACGTCGTCGCTTCCAAGCTCATCACGCAGACACCTGTGCCCGTGCTGCTCTCGGCCGGTCTCCTGCTTTCGGACGAGGTGGTGAACGGCGTCGTGGGACACAACGACTACGACGTGGTGGCGTTCGGCAACATCGACATCCTGCCCGCCGAGAACATCGCGATCGGCCTCGAGTACAAGCAGGGCGTGGACGCGGGCGACACGTCCGTGACCGGCGGACACTCCATCCGAAACCACGACTACTGGGACGCGCACGTCGCCTGGTTCGTGACGAAGAAGCTGAGCCTCGTGGCCGCATTCGCGGAAACTGGCGACAAGGACAAGTTCTACCGCAAGGGGAGCGTCAAGAACCTCGGCGTCGGTTCCGGCGCGGTGTTCTCGATCCAGTACCAGTTCTAAATCCAGACGATCGTCGCCCTTCTCCCCGACACCGGCGAGCGCTATCTCTCGACCTGGCTCTTCGAGTAGGGCACATTATGGTATACTGTGCGGTATGACCTCACGCCAACAGGAACACGCGCAGGCGTTCGCGAAGCTTGAAAAGCTCCGCGAACGCGTGCGCGTCATTGGGAGCGCGGTCGTGGCGTTTTCGTCGGGCGTGGACTCGACCTTCCTCCTGCGCGTGGCACACGAGGAACTGGGGGAGCGCGTGGTGGCCGCCACGATACGCTCTCACACCTTCCCGAAGCGCGAGCTGGACGAGGCGACGGCGTTCTGCCGCGCGGAGGGCGTCCGCCACGCGGTCATTGACTCGAACGAGCTGGACATCCCCGGATTCGCGGAAAACCCGCCCGACAGGTGTTACCACTGCAAGCGGGAACTGTTCAACAAGCTCCTTGCCTTTGCGTGCGCGAATGGCCTGGCCGCGGTGCTCGAGGGATCGAACCTCGACGACGATGGTGATTACCGCCCCGGCCGCCGCGCGATCCGGGAACTCGGCATCGTCAGCCCGCTCTACGAGGCGGGTCTTACGAAGGCCGAAATACGCGCGCTCTCGCGGGAAATGGGGCTCCCCACCTCCGACAAGCCGTCGTTCGCCTGCCTCGCCTCGCGCTTCCCCTACGGCACGCGCATCACCGCCGCTGCGCTGGAGCGCGTGGAGCGGGCGGAGCAGTGGCTATTGGACGCGGGGCTGGGCCTCACGCAGCTGCGCGTACGCTCGCACGGCGATCTCGCGCGAATCGAAGTGCCGCCCGAAGCCATTCCGCGCCTCGCCGAGCGCGCGGCGGAGATCGACGCCGCCTTCAAGGAGTTGGGATTCGCGTACGTCGCGCTCGACCTTCGCGGCTACCGCACCGGCAGCATGAACGAGGTTTTATATGGAAAGCATTGACAGAGACGAGGCGCTGGCCCTGCTGCGGCCGGAACGGCGGCAGGAACTGCGCGAACGCGCGCACGAGGTCATGGAGCGATGCGTGGAAAAGCGCTTCGACTTCTGCTCGATCATCAACGCGCGCTCGGGACGCTGTTCCGAGAACTGCAAGTGGTGCGCGCAGTCCGCCCACTGGAAGACCGGCTGCGAGATCTACGGCTGGGTGGGCACGGACGCCTGCGTGAAGGCGGCGCGCGAGGCGGCGGCGAACGGCGCTGACCGGATCGGCATCGTGACATCCGGGCGATGCCTCACGCGCGAGGACGTTGACAACGTGTGCGCGGCGTTGAGGGAGATGCGCACGGCCGTACCTGAAATCGGCCTCTGCGCCTCGCTCGGCCTTCTCACCGAAGACGATCTCGCAAGGCTCAAGGCGGCGGGGCTCCAGCGCGTGCACTGCAACCTCGAATCCGCGCCGTCGCTCTTCCCCTCGCTCTGCACCACGCACACGACGGCCGACAAGCTCGCCACGCTCCGCGCGGCGAAGCGGCTGGGGTTCCAGATCTGCTGCGGCGGCATCCTCGGCATGGGCGAGACCGACGAGCAACTGGTGGAGTTCGCCTTCGCGCTCCAAGAGATCGCCCCTGATTCGATCCCCGTCAACGTGCTGCATCCCATCGAAGGCACGCCCCTCTATGAACGCGGCGTCCTCGACCCCGAGCGCGTAGTCGATTCCGTTGCGATCCTGCGTCTCGTGAACCCTTCCACGCCGCTCCGCTTCGCGGGCGGACGGCGCGACATGAGCGACGAGACGGCGGCGAAGTGCATCTACGTGGGGATGTCCGCCGGCATCGCGGGCCCTCTTCTCACCACGCCGGGCGCGGACTTCGACGACGACCGCGAACTGGCCCTCCGCGCCGGCTACGCCGTCGGCCGCAAAGCATTTCCATCATGACATTCGGACGCAGAGATCAACCGGAAATCCAAGGGAGGATACGGACATGACGCTTCAACAACTCAAGTACGCCGACGCAATCGCGGACTGCGGCAGCATCAGCGAAGCCGCGCGGCGGGTGTTCGTCACCCAGCCGACGCTCACGGAGTCCGTACGGCTCCTGGAGGAGGAGCTGCGCATCGCGATTTTCAACAGATCGAGCCGCGGCGTGAGCGTGACGCGCGAGGGCGAGGAGTTCCTGGCATCGGCGCGGCAGATACTGGACGATGCGGCGAGAATCCAGGAAAGTACACCGGCAAGGCCGTGCGCCGCCCGCAGTTCGCGGTGTCGTGCCAGCACTACGCCTTCGCCGTGGAGGCGTTCATGGAGGTGGTCCGAGCCTGCGCGGCGGAGTCGTACGACTTCACTATCAGGGAGACGGTCACGAGCGAGATCATCGACGACGTCGCCCGCCACCGCAGCGAAATCGGGCTGATCTACCTCTCGCGCCGCAACGAAACGCCCCTGCGGAAGATCCTGCACAGGGAGGAACTCGAGTTTGAGGAGCTGTTCGCGGCGAAACCGCACGTGTTCCTCGGGAAGAAACATCCGCTTGCGAAGCGGAAAAGCGTGAAGCCGGACGAGCTTGACGGCTACCCGTATCTCACCTACGAGCAGGGGACGGAGAACGCCCTCTACTTCTCGGAGGAGATCATGCCCGCCATCGACCGGAGGAAGAGCATCCGCGTCCGCGACCGCGCGACGATGACGAAACTCGTACTCGGACTCAACGGATTCACGGTCGCCTCCGGCGCCCACTGCAAGACGTACAACGAGGACATCGTGTCCGTGCCGCTCAAAATGGACGACGAGATCCGCGTCGGCTTCATACGCCGCAGCGGCATTCCGCTCTCCGCAGAAGGCTCCGCGTTCGTCTCTGTGGTCCGGAACAAGTTTGCCGAACCGTCCGCGAAGCCCGCAAAATGACATAGTCTCACCCTATCGCCAGGCGAAAGGACTTCCGATTACCCTAGTGAGACGCGGCGATGCTATACTATTCGGCGTCAAGGCACATAAGGTCGAGACGTTTGAAACGCAGAGGAAACAATGGAGTCATTCCTTAAACATGCCGCCGAGTCGGTTCAGTTTCGATGTCGGGCGTCACATCTCCGATGTGACAAAACCGACAACCCAACTTAACCCCCAAAAGGCATTTGAAGGAAATGAAAGTATCAACTCTGCTCATCCACGGCGGCATCGACGGCGATGCCGCGACAGGCGCGGTATCCGTGCCGATCTACCAGACCTCGACCTACCGGCAGCGCGCACTCGGCGAAAACACAGGCTGGGAATACTCCCGTACCGGCAATCCCACGCGTGCCGCGCTCGAAGCGCTGGTCGCTGACCTTGAAGGCGGCACGCGTGGCTTCGCCTTCGGCTCCGGGATGGCGGCGATTACCGCCGTTCTCTCGCTCTTCAGGACGGGCGACAAAGTGCTCATCTCGAAGAATGTCTACGGTGGGACCTTCCGCGTTCTCGACAAGGTGTTCAAGTCGTTCGGACTCGGCTACGCGCTCGCGGACACCGGCGACGTGGCTGCGCTGGACGCCGCAATCACGCCGGGCGTCAAGGCCGTCCTCGTCGAGTCGCCCGCGAATCCGCTCCTCACGGTCTCCGACCTTGCAGCGGTTGCGTTCGTCGCGAAGCGCCGCAGGCTCCTCATGATCGTCGACAACACGTTCATGACGCCGTATCTCCAGAAGCCGCTCGCGCTCGGCGCGGACATCGTGGTGCATTCAGCCACGAAATACCTCGGCGGGCACAGCGATCTCGTGGCAGGGCTCGCCGTAACGAACCGCCCTGAAATCGCCGAGCGTCTGGCGTTCATCCAGAATGCGACCGGTGGCGTCCTCGGTCCGTTCGACTCGTTCCTGCTCATTCGTGGCG
>JAFRSR010000101.1 GCA_017427485.1 Kiritimatiellia bacterium | reverse complement strand
ACGGGGCCGAGGATCACGGCCACGCCGCCCGTCATGTATTCGCAGCCATGATCGCCGATGCCCTCCGCGACGAGGGTCGCGCCCGAGTTGCGGATGCCGAAGCGCTCGCCCGCGAGCCCGTTGATGAAGATGGAACCGGATGTCGCGCCATAGGCGATCACGTTGCCGGCGATGGTGTTTTCATCGGGCTTGATAAGCCCGAGGGCAGAACGCGGCGGGGCGATCGTGATGATGCCGCCGGAGAGGGACTTGCCGATGTAGTCGTTGGCCTCGCCGTGCAGGTCGAAGGTGATGCCGCGGGCGAGGAACGCGCCGAAGGACTGGCCGGCGACGCCATTGAAGTCTATCGTTAGAGTGTTTAAGGGTTTGAGGGTTTGACGGTGGGAGACGAGCCAGCCCGAAAGGGCGGCGCCGACGGAGCGGTCGCAGTTGGAGATGGTGCGCGCAAGGTCGGTTTCGCCGTTCATCACGGCGGGGATCAGCTCGCGGGCGTCGTAGTTGTCTTCCGCGTGCGTGGGAGGAACGCGCGCTTGCGCGTCCGCCGCGTTTTCGGTCGCGCAGGGGCGCGATCCTTCCGATACGGCCAGCAGGTCCACGAAGTCGAAGCGAGCGCCTTCCTTGGTGACGAGCAGGTCGGTGCGACCGCGTGCCTCGGCGAGAGAATGGAGGCCGAGAGAGGCGAGTATTTCGCGCACTTCTTCCGCTAGGAACCGGAAGTAGGCTTGAAGGTGTTCGGGTTTCCCGGCAAATTTCTTGCGCAGCTCCGCCTTCTGCGTGGCGATGCCCACGGGGCAGCAGTTAAGGTTGCAGTTGCGGCACTGCACGCAGCCGAGCGAGACGAGCATCGACGTGCCGAATGCGAACTCGTCCGCGCCGAGCATCGCGGCGATCACGATGTCGCGTCCCGTGCGGAGCTGTCCGTCCACCTGCAGCTTCACGCGGTCGCGGAGGTTGTTCTTGATGAGCGTCTGGTGGGCTTCGGCGAGGCCGGGCTCCCAGGGGAGGCCGGCGTGCTTGACCGAGGTGAGCGGCGCCGCGCCGGTGCCGCCGTCGAAGCCGGAGATCACGACTACGTCGGCATGGGCCTTCGCGACGCCGGCGGCGATCGTGCCGACGCCCGCCTCGGAGACGAGCTTCACCGACACGCGCGCCTCGGGATTCGCGCATTTGAGGTCGTAGATGAGCTGCGCGAGGTCCTCGATCGAGTAGATGTCGTGGTGCGGCGGCGGGGAGATGAGCGTCGTGCCCGGCTTCGCGTGGCGCAGGCGCGCGACGAACTCGTTGACCTTGTGTGCGGGGAGCTGTCCGCCCTCGCCCGGCTTCGCGCCCTGCGCGAGCTTGATCTGCAGGTCCTTCGCCGAACGGAGGTACTCGATGGTCACGCCGAAGCGTCCCGAGGCCACCTGCTTGATCGCGCTGTTCTTCTCCGTGCCGAAGCGCTCGGGGTTCTCGCCGCCTTCGCCCGAGTTCGACATCGTGCCGAGCCCGTTCAGCGCGAGGGCGATCGTCTCGTGGGCCTCCGGCGAGAGCGAGCCGAGCGACATCGCGCCGCCGACGAAGTGCTTCACGATGGAATCGACGGGCTCGACAAATGTTGCCAGTGTGGAATTGTTGCCAGTGCCAATGTTGCCAATGCCAATGTTGCCAGTTTCCAATTGGGAATTGGCATTGGCTATTGGCAACATTTCCACATTGGCAACATTCACGAACTCCAGCTGCGAGCGGAGGGTGATGCGGCTGTTCCGGTCGATGTCGTCCGTGTAGCGTTTGAAGCGGGCGTAGTCGCCCAGGCGCACGGATTCGCGGAAGTCGACGAGCCGCTGCGGGGTCCAGAGGTGTTCCTCGCCGTTCTTGCGCGTGCGGTAGGCGCCGCCGGGGGGAAGCGTGGAATGTTGCCATTGTGAGATTGTTGCCGGTTCCAGTGTTGCCAGTTTCCAATTGTTCATTGGCATTGGCAATTGGCAATATTTCCACATTGGCAACATTCCTTCGATGTCCTCCAGTTCCATCCCCCCGACAGGCGAGGTGACGCCGCCGAAATACTCCTCCATAATCTTCGGGCCGAGGCCGACCGCCTCGAAGATGCGGGCGCTGCGGTAGGAGCGCAGGGTCGAGATGCCCATCTTCGACATGATCTTCATGAGGCCCTTGCAGACGGCCGAGACGTAGTTGGCGGTTTCCTGGGTCGCGACCACGCGGATGGCGCGGGGAACCGTCTCGCCCGATTCGTCGACACGGTCGGGATGCGTGAGCTGCGTGTTCGACCGAAGGCAATTCTCGCGGCCCAGCTCGGAGACGGTTTCAAGGGCAAGCCAGGGGTTGATGGCCGTCGCGCCGAAGCCGAGCAGCACGGCGAAGTGATGCACCTCGCGCACCTCGCCCGATTCGACGATGATGCCCACGGAGCTGCGCACGCCCGCGTCGGTGAATGCCTTGTTCACCGCCACCACCGCGAGGAGCGAGGGGATCCTTAGGTGACGAGAGACATGAGCTGCCAGGTCTCTTGTCTCAGGTCTCAGGTCCAATTCCCTGTCGGAGAGGATGATGATTTTCGCGCCGGCGTTGACTGCCTCCAGCGCGTCGGCGGCGAGTTTGTCGAGCGCGGCCTTCAGCCAGTGGCGCGGAAGGGGTTCGTTTGCCGCGACCACCATCGACAGCGGCTTTGCGGGGAATTCGGGGATGTTCCGGATGCGCTTCAACTCGTCGTCGGTCAGCACGGGACGCGTCATCTTCACAAGGCGTGCGTGTTCGGGCGTTTCCGAGAGGATGTTCGCCTGGTTGCCGATGTAGGTCATGATCGACATGACGAGCTCTTCGCGGATCGGGTCGATCGGCGGGTTCGTGACCTGCGCGAACAGCTGGTGGAAGAACTCGAAGAGGATGCGCGGCTTCTTTGAAAGGCTGGCGAGCGCGGCGTCGTTGCCCATCGCGCCGACGGGTTCGTGTCCCGTCTCGGCCATCGGGCGCAGGATCAGCTCGATGTCCTCGAGCGTGTAGCCGAAGCGCTGCTGGTCGTGCAGGAGCGCGGCTCTCCCGTTCTCGCCGTCGGCCAGGCGCGACGGCACGATCTCGCTGAAGAGGCCCGTGACGGGGATGTGGTTCTCCATCACCCAGCGGCGGTAGGGACGGCGCCGGGCGTAGAAGGTCTTGAGCTCGGCGTCCTCCATGAGACGGTGGTTCACGAGGTCGAGCCAGAGGATCGAGCCGGGTTTGAGGCGGCCGTGGCGCGCGACGTTCTCGGGGGCGATGTCGAGCACGCCGGTTTCGGAGGCGAGGACGAAGAGCCCGTCGCGGGTCAGCGTCCAGCGGGCGGGACGGAGGCCGTTGCGGTCGAGCGTCGCGCCGAGGCTGACGCCGTCCGTGAAGGCGACGGCGGCGGGGCCGTCCCACGGCTCCATCAGCGCGGAGTGGTATTCGTAGAACCCGCGCACGTCGTGGCCCATGTGGTATTTCGCGCCCCAGGCCTGCGGGATGAGCATCATCATCGCATGCGGCGCGGCGCGTCCGGCCGCGACCAGCAGTTCGAACATGTTGTCGAGCGAGGCGGAGTCGGACTGGCCCTGGTGGACGATCGGAAGCAGTTTCTTGATGTCGTCGCCGAAGACGGGCGAGGCGAGCGACGGCTCGCGCGCGGCGAGCGCGTTGAGGTTGCCCTTGAGGGCGTTGATCTCGCCGTTGTGCGCGATGGCGCGGAAGGGGTGTGCGAGCTCCCACGAGGGGAAGGTGTTCGTGGAGTAGCGCTGGTGGACGATGGCGAAGGGCGAAATGAAGTCGGGATCGGAGAGGTCGGGGTAGAACTTTTCGATCTGGGTCGCCAGGAGCAGTCCCTTGTACACGACCGTGCGCGACGAGCAGGAGCAGATGTAGGTCTTCGACGTGGTTTTCTCGATCAGCCGCCGGATGATATAGAGTTTGTGCTCGAAATTGCCTGCGGCGCCGGAGGCAATGAAGACCTGGCGGATCCGCGGCATCACGGCGCGGGCGTCATGCCCGATGGCGCTCGGATCGGTCGGGACGTCGCGCCAGGCGATCACTTCGCAGCCTTCGCCCCGGACGGCAGCCTCGATCTTCACCTCTTCTCCCTCGCCGCCGAAGATCATCGCGATGCCGAAATATGGGGAGCCGCCATCTTGGCGGCTGTCGTTCCCCTCGCCGCCAAGATGGCGGCTTTCCATATCTTCCCCCATGACCTTTCTGAAGAACGCGTGCGGAATCTTCAGCAGAAGGCCGGCGCCGTCGCCCGTCTCGGGGTCGTTGCCTGTCGCGCCGCGGTGCATCAGGCGCTTCAGGACCGTCAAGCCGTTCGTCACGATCTCATGGCTGGCCTCGCCCGAGAGGTTGGCCACCATCCCGACGCCGCATGCGTCATGTTCATATTCGCGCCGGTACAGCCCGCGCTGTCGATCGTATTCGCATTGCTGGTTCATGATTCTGTTCCTTCCCAGGGACAGTAGCACAACCCGTGCCAAAGCCAATCAGCCCGCTCTCCTGCTTGGGTGATTACAATTTCTGTAACACCCTCATGGGCGTGATTTCACTTTTTGCGATTCCCCGCCGGCGTTTACTTGGCAGCGATTAGGCGGCGTATGGCCGCAAGGAACGCCTCGGCGGCGGGCGAGAGGGGAATGCCGGCGCGGAAGATGATTCCGACGTGGATGGTCTCGTCGAGCTTGAGCGGCACCGAGACGATAGCCGGATTGTAAGCCTTCGCATGGACGCCCGAGGCGACGGTGAAGCCGTCGAGGCCCAGCACGAGGTTGGTCATCGTGGCGCGGTCGCGGACGCGGATGTTCTTCTTCCGGTCGATGGCGGGCATCACCTCTTCCGCGAAGTAGAGCGCGTTTTCCACGCCCTGTTCGTAGGTGATGTAGGGGAAGTCGTCCAGTTCGGCCGGCCGGATGAATTTCTTCTTGGCGAGCGGGTGCTTCTTTCCGAGGAAGACGTGCGGCTGCGCGGTGTAGAGTTCCTCGAACTGGAGCTCCTCTTTTTTCAGGATCTTGCGCAGCGTCTTTTCGTTGCGGCTGGAAAGGTAGAGGATGCCGATCTCGCTGCGGTGGCGCGCCACGTCGTCGATGATCTCGCTCGTCACGGTCTCGCGGAGCGTGAAGTCGTAGGCGTCCGCGCCGTTCGCCATCACGACCTCCATGAACGCGTCGACGGCGAACGCGTAGTGCTGGCAGGAGACGGCGAACTGCGGCCGACGTACGGCCTTGCCCGTGTACTTCGCCGCGATGCGCGCGGCGTCGTCCAGGATCTGCCGTGCGGAGGCCAGGAACTCCTCGCCCTCGCGCGTGACGGTCACGCCGCGTGCGGTTCGCGTGAAGAGGGCCGTGCGAAGCTCCTCCTCGAGGGCGCGGATGGACTCGGTCAGCGTCGGCTGCGTGGCGAACACGCGCCGCGCAGCCTCGCTGATGCTGCCGCATGTCGCCACGGCATCTGCGTATTTCAACTGCTGGAGTGTCATGGCGAACAGTATACCATTTATTCGAACAGCCAGGTGGAGAGATAGCGCTCGCCGGTGTCGGGGAGAAGGGCGACGATCGTCTTGCCCGCGAACTCCGGACGCTTCGAGAGTTCCAGCGCCGCCCAGAGGGCCGCGCCCGAGGAGATGCCGACGAGGAGGCCTTCCTTCGCCGCGGCGGCCCGCGCCGTCGCGCCCGCGTTCTCCGCGCTCGCCTTGATCACTTCCGTGATGAGGGCCGTGTCCAGCACCTTCGGCACGAAGCCCGCGCCGATGCCCTGGATCTTGTGGGGGCCGGGCTGTCCGCCGGAGAGGACCGGCGAGGTGTCCGGCTCCACCGCGAAGAGCTTCACCGCGGGGTTCTTCTCCTTCAGGTACTTGCCCGTGCCCGTGAGCGTGCCACCCGTGCCGACGCCCGCCACGAACGCCGCCACTTCGCCGTCCGTCGCCTCCCACACCTCGGGGCCCGTCGTGCGGTAGTGGAAGTCGGGGTTGGCGGGGTTCTCGAACTGTTGGAGGATCACCGCGCCCGGCGTGGCGTCGCGGAGTTCGTTCGCCTTGGCGATCGCGCCTTTCATGCCGGCGGAGCCAGGCGTGAGGACGATCTCCGCGCCGTACGCCGCCGCGAGCTTGCGCCGCTCGATGCTCATGGTCTCGGGCATCGTGAGGATGAGGTGGTAGCCTTTCACCGCGCTGACGAGCGCGAGGCCCACGCCGGTGTTGCCGCTCGTCGGCTCGATGATCGTCGCGCCCGGCTGGAGCGTGCCGGATTTCTCCGCCGCCTCCACCATCGCGAGGGCGATGCGGTCCTTAACGCTCCCGCCGGGGTTGAAGAACTCCACCTTGGCGAGCACTTTCGCGCCGCCCGCGTTCAACTTGTTGGAGATCTCGACGAGCGGCGTGCCGCCCACCTTCTCCAGGATGCTCTTTGCTGTCTTGCTCATTGTTTTTTCCTTTCGTTAAGCTTGGTTGGGGTCAACGCCGCATAGTATAGCATTCTTTCCGACGCCATAGGTAATCGGAACATCCAAAGTGTTGCCATAGGTTCATCCTATTGGACGGGACGCGTCGCCGCGCGCCCCACGGAATAGCCGGCGCGCGCGGCGAGCTCGCGGTCGTCGTCGAAGTCCGCGCCCGGCGTGGTGAGAAGGGGGCCCGCGATGCCGGCGGACATGCCCACGTAGATGCACTTCGCCGCCGTTTCGTCGCTCATGTCGCGCCGTCCGCCCGCGAAGCGGAGCGGCGTGGAGGGGTTCACGAGACGCAGGACCGCGACGGAGTCGACCACGCGCTCGGGGTCGAGGATGCCCTGTTCGCCAAGCGGCGTGCCTTCAATGGGGTGGAGGACGTTGACGGGAATCGAATCCGGCGCGATTTCCCTGAGCGCGAAGGCGAACTCCACGAGCTGCTCGTCTGTCTCGCCCATGCCGAGGATGCCGCCGCAGCAGATCTGCAGGCCGAGGCGCTTCGCCGCCTTGAGCGTGGCGAGCTTGTCCGCCGTCGTGTGCGTGGTGCAGAGCGCGGGGAAGAGCGAGGGCGCTGCCTCGAGGTTGCAGTGGAGCCGCTGCAGCCCTGCGTCCTTCAGTCGAACGAGATCCGCCTCCGTGAGCAATCCCAGCGAGCCGCACAGGCCGATGGACGTTTCCCTGCGCATGGCCTTCAGCGCCTCGCAGACGTGCTCGACGTCCTCGGGCGAGAGGCGGCGTCCGGACGTGACGATGCCGATTCGGTCGGCGCCGTTCGCCTCCGCCTCCTTCGCCGCCTTCACGCACGCCGCCGTGCCCACCCAGCCGTAGGTCTCGCAACGCGTCTTCCAGTGGGCCGACTGCGCGCACCATTTGCAGTCCTCGGTGCAGCGTCCGCTCCGCGCGTTGATGATGGAGCAGAAGTCGAAGCGCTTCTCCACGCACCGCTCGGTCACCTCGTGCGCCCGTGCGCGCAACTCCTCGCGCTGGTCGGGCTTTAGGAGCGCGAGCGCCTCTTCTCGTGTGATTCCTTGCATGGTCATTTGCCTTCAGAGAGCGTTTCGTTGAGGCTGCCCGTGCGATAACCCTGCAGGTCGAGCGTGACGTAGGCGAAGCCGAAGCCCTTGAACGCGGCGGCGATCTCGTCGGCACGGGTTGCCAGGCGCGGGATGTCGGACGGCGGCACCTCGATGCGGGCGAGATTGCCGTGCGCGCGCACGCGCAGTTGCGCGAGCCCTAGCTCGGCGTCGTGCAGCCACCGTTCGGCGCGTTCGACGCGTTCGAGGGCTTCCGCCGTGAGCGGTTCGCCGTAGGGGATGCGCGAGGCGAGGCAGGCGAACGACGGCTTGTTCCAGGTGGGGAGTCCCATTTCGCGCGACAGCGCGCGGATTTCTTCCTTCGAGAGGCCCGCTTCGCGGAGCGGGCTGCGGATGCCCAGCTCCCGGATTGCCCGCTGGCCGGGGCGGTAGTCGCCGTCGTCGTCCGTGTTGGAGCCTTCGGCCACGGCCGCGCAGCCGTTTGCCTTGGCGAATGCGACGATCCGTCCGAAGATTTCCCTCTTGCAGTGGTAACACCGGTCGGGCGGGTTCGCGGCGACGGCGGGAACCGACAGCGCGTCGAAATCGATGAACGCGTGCCGGATGTCCTCTTGTCGGCAGAACGCCGCCGCGTCTTCCAGCTCCAGGCAAGGGATCAGCGGCGAGCGAACTGTCACGGCGACCACACGGCCACCGAGCTCCTCGTGCGCCACGCGCAGGAGGAATGTGGAGTCCACGCCCGCCGAAAATGCCACGGCAGCGCCATCCATTTCGCGCAGCAACTCTCGGAGGCGCGCCAGCTTCGCCGTCAGGGTGGTCATCCGCAACACCTAGTCGCGACGCTTCTTCATGTGGAGAAATCTCCTCTGGAAAGTCTCGATCGTCAGACGCACGGTCTTCTCCGTCTGGCCGGGGTCGTATCCGATGACGGCGATTTCGACGGTGTTCGTCGCTGCCTGCGGAATCTCGCCCGTCACCACGCCTGTGAGGGGATTGACCGTGACGCCCGTGACGGGGCGCTTGATCTGGAACTTGACCGGTCGGCAGGATTCGTCGACGAGGATCTCATGGGTGAACGACTCGTTGGCTTTTACGCGAATAGACACCTCCTCCGGCGAGAGGAGTGCCGGGGGCAGGCATTCGGACCGACTCTTGAAGCGGGCTTTGTAGCAGCCGACAGGCATGCCATCGTCTACCGTCAGCGTCGATTTGAGGCTGGCCAGGGACCCATCTGGTTGCCGCCAGTCGAGAAACGCATATCCTTCATTGGGATGTGCGGTCAGTTTTACTTCGCCTTCCGCCATCAGCAACCCGTTCTCGGGCGTTATCGTGACAGTTCCGCCCGAACCCTCAGCCTGGGCGGAAATCCGCGCCGTTGCCGCGCGGAGGATTGATTCAAGCGACTTGCGTCCTGCCGTCAGCCGATCTCCCAGTGCACGGTCCAACGCGGACATCAACTCGACGACGAGCAGTTTGTCCTTTCGTCCGCCCATCATTCCGCGACGGCCGCTGAACGCCACGCGGTTCGTCACGCCGTTCTGCGGCCAATAAACGCAGACATAGGGAAGCTTGAGGTTTTTTTCGATTTTATTCGCGAATCGAGCGGATTTCCGTGTGACTTTTGGCGGAGACAAGCGCGAGCCAGCCTGGACAAACGCCATCAGCGGCGCGCGGTCCTCTCGCCAAAGACGAAAGATTTCACCGCACATGCTGTCTTCGAGGCGCAGACAATACCCGCACCCGCTGCTCGCGTGCAACAGGACCATGGGCCGCTGCTCGCGTTCCGCCTTTGCGAGAACCCCCTCGAAATCTGCGTTCCATTCGCCCGGGCGTATCGGTCCTGTTGAAACGACAAGTTTCATGTGGGTCGTGCGCTCCGTCTTCACGATTCCGCCTTCTTCCGGTTCTGACGAAGGGCTTGTATGCTCAGCCTCCGCGTCGGCATCCGCCTCAGCCATGAGGCTGGGGGCAAACGCGCCCGAATCCCACGTGTCCTTTGCGAGCCAGGCGGCGAGCAGCACGCCAAATCCGCACAGGCAGGCCGTGCGCCACCCCCTCGGCATCCGGTCCAGAGGCGCAAGCCAGGCGTTCGGACGGAACATCAGCCAGACGGCGGGCACGATGAGCACCAAGTCGCGAAGGAGCGCCATGAGAATCTCTTCGCGCCCGCCGACGCTCGGCACGCCGAAGCAGCCGCACGAGATCTCCAGCCCGCGGGCAAGCGCCTGGACGAGCGCGACGATGAACATCGCGAGCATTCCCGAGACGATCAGCGCCGATTCGCGCAGCCATTTCGTGAACAGCATCGCCAGTCCGGCCAGCAGTTCGAGCATCGGCATCGTCAGGGAGAAAAGGCCGAGCGTGAAATCGGGCAAGACCCCATAGCGCATGACGGCGCGGGCGAAGTCCTCCGGGTCGGATATCTTGGCCAATGCGGAGTAGACGAACAGCGCGCCGAGCCCGAGTCGGCAGACGAGCTCGACGACCTGCAAAACGCGGAACTTCTTCATGGCGCCTCCTCCCCAACCGTTTCAAAATTGGCACTGTCCGCAGGTGCGTCGAACCACTTGACCCTGCGCTCGTCGGCGACGCGCAGGTTGTTCAAGGCGCCCAGGAGGGCCGCCAGGGCCAGGATGCACGCCACGACGACAAAATCAAAATGCCGCCACAGGCGTTCGATGCACTTTCTCATCAGTTTTGTTCCTTTTGGTGTGTTCGGGCGCGTATTATACCCACCATTGTGGGGGATGTCAATCACGGACAACGCGTTTCATTCGGCACTTGGCTCTAGGCACGCAGCGCCCGTTTGTGGTATACTTTCCGCGTTCGCGAATTGAAAGGAACACAAGAATGCCATCCCTCAAGGACATGCGGGGCAAGGCGAAGGAAGCCGGCCTCATGAAGCTCGACAAGCTGATCGCCACGCGTCAGCGCATCCCCACCTGCGAAATTCCGATCCCGATCCCGGAGCTCTGCGCGCGCTACGAGAAGCTCTACACGGGCGCGATCAACGACGTGATGCGCGAACTCACGCTCCTCGACCAAAACCTTCCCTCGGACATCATGCCGCTCCGCGACGAGATGACCGTGTGCGGCGAGGCGTTCACCGTGAAGAGCGCCCCGAACGTGATGATCGAGGGCGAGATGACGTTCCGCGCGCAGATGCTTGACGAGTTCAAGCCGAACGGCGTGGTGGTGTGGGACACGTCAAGCGACGTGGAGGCGAGCCTCTGGGGCGGCGTGATGACCGCCACCGCCATCACGAAGGGCATCCGCGGCGCGGTGATCGCAGGCGGCATCCGTGACACGAAGCAGATCCTCGAGCAGAACTTCCCCGTGTTCTACCGCTACCGCACCTCCAACGGATCGCTCGGCCGCTGCATGATCACGCACTACCAGGTGCCGATCAAGGTGGGCAAGGTCACGGTGCGCCCCGGCGACATCATCTTCGGCGACATCGACGGCGTGCTGTGCATCCCGCGCGAGATCGCCTACGACGTGCTCCTGCGCGCAGAGGGCATCGAACGCAACGAGGTGGACATCTTCAGCTGGGTGCGCCAGGGCGACACCATCAGCGAGATCATCGACAAGGGCGGATACTTCTGATGAAAGCGAAGAAACTGAACATCGAACTGCCGCCCGCGAGCGCGGCGCGGCCCTCGGAGGCGGCGAAGAAGCTCGTGCTGGGCGAACCCAACCTGCAGGCGCCTTCCGACACGTCCATGGGCATCGCCTGGACGGTGAACGTGCTCGCGAACGGCTGGGTGGAGTACGCCGACAACCCGAGGCTGGACAACGCGAAGAAGGTGGTGTGCGGCGGCTTCGGCCTTACGGGCTTCGACGACCGCATCCTGCAGGTGCGTCTCGTGGACCTGCGTCCGAACACGCGCTACTGGTACCGTGTCGCGGCGCAGCACATCGATTACGTGGACAACTACAAGCGCTTCCCGCTTGACGTCGCGCGGGGCGCGGTCCACTCCTTCGCCACGCTCGGCGCGAAGGTGCCGTCGCATTTCTGCGTGATGAACGACACGCACGCGCAGTGGAAGAGCTTCTCCCTCGTCACGGAGAAGATCTCCGCGCTCAAGCCGTCTGTCACGGTGTGGAACGGCGACGCCTCGAACCTCACCGAGAAGCCGGAGACGGGCATCGGCATTTTCCTCGCGCCGCCCATCCCCCGTCCCGGCTACGCGGCCGACATGCCCGTCCTCTGGAACAACGGCAACCACGACTTCCGCGGCATCTGGAACCGCAAGCTCGACTACTTCGTGATGCCGCGCCTCCCCTCGGAGCGTTCCGCGCGCGACTGGGCGCTCACCCGAAACTGGGCCGTGCGCGTGGGCGACATCGCGATGATCGGCCTCGACACGGGCGAAGACAAGCCCGACCGCCATCCGCAGTTCGCGGGGCTCGTCAACTGCGAACCCTACCGCGTGGCGCAGACGACGTGGCTCGTGGACCAGTTCAAGCGTCCCGAGATCGCGAACGCGCCGTACATCGTGGCGTTCTGCCACATCCCGCTCTTCGACCCGCGTCCCGACGAGCACCCGGGCGGCCTGGTCGACGACGGGGGCGGGAAGTACCGGACGGCGTACGCCGCCTGGGAGAAGTCGTGCGCCGACCAGTGGGGTCCGGTGTTCGCGCTGAACGGCGTGCAGCTCGTGATCGCCGCCCACCAGCACCGCTACCGCTTCGACCCCGCGACGGCCGAGCGCCCCTGGGCGCAGATCGTCGGCGGCGGCCCCGAGATGACGCCGAACGCGCCCGACCGCTTCCCCACGGTGATCGAGGGGAAGGTTGCCGTCGGCGAGCTGAAGATCACCGTCCACAACATCAAGACCGGCTCCGTCCAGGCGGAGCACGCGTTCAAGCCGCGCGCGTAGCGGCGGAAGGAGAGAGACAATGAAGAACGACTGCGTGTTCTGCGCGATCGCCGAAGGCGAGATCCCGAGCTTCAAGGTGTACGAGGACGACCTCGTGCTCGCCTACCTCGACATCAACCCGTTCTCCGAGGGGCACACACTCGTGATCCCGAAGGAGCACTTCACGGGACTCCTCGACACGCCGTCCGACGTGCTGAAGGAGATCGTCGTGCGCGTGCAGAAGGTCGCCGCGCACCTGAAGGCGGCGCTGCCCTGCGATGGGTTCAACGTGCTCCAGAACAACGGCGCCGCGGCCGGACAGACCGTGCCGCACATCCATTTCCACATCGTGCCCCGCCGCAGTTCGGACGGCAAGATCGCCTTTACGAGCCAGGAAGGGAACATGGACGCGCTTGCGGCGCTCGCCGCGCGCATCCGCATGTGACGGCCATGGACGCGCCGACGATCAACTACGAGACCGACGACTTCAGCGACATCCTGAAGAAGGACGCGCGCTTTGATTCGCGCGCCTACGACTTCGTGCTGCAGGTCATCTCCGAGGCGTCCGCGTCCGCCAAGGGACACGTAACCGGCGGCGAGCTCCTCGACTGGTTCCGCGACCTCGCGCTCGACGCCTACGGCCCGCTCGCGTACACCGTGCTGACGGACTGGGGCGTGCACACGTGCGAGGACGTGGGCGACATCGTGTTCAGCCTCTACGACTCCAAGCGCATCGCGAAGACCGACTCGGACTCCCCCGCCGACTTCATCGGCGGCTTCGACTTCCGCGAGGAGTTCCTCGGCCCCTACCGGGCCTGAACGGAGACGCCGCGCCATGGAGATGATCGACGGAAAGCCAGTGAACGTAGATGTCGCGAAGCGCGACTTCAAGTACTACATCTTCGACTGGGACGACAACATCCTCCACATGCCGACGCGCATCTACCTCGAAAAGCTCAGCTGCGACGGCGTGTGGCGTCCGGTATCCGTCTCCACCAGCACCTTCGCGCTGGTGCGCACCGACGCGGAGCACTACCGCATGCCGCGCAACGGCGGGCGCGAGGCCGCGTTCCGCGACTTCCAGGACACGCCCGACGCGCGCACGGGCGACCTCGCGTTCATCCGCGACACGAAGAGCGCCCTTGCGCGCATCGCCGCGGGCGAGCCGCCCGGTCCGTCCTTCGAGACGCTCCGCAAGACGCTGCGGGAAGGGCGCATCTTCGCCATCGTCACCGCGCGCGGACACGGCGCCGCGACGATCCGCGAGGCCGTGCACATCTTCATCGAGAGCGT
>JAFRSR010000100.1 GCA_017427485.1 Kiritimatiellia bacterium | reverse complement strand
GTTCTCCGGGACGACGCGGAGCGTTTCCGCCGTGATGTCGCAGAAGGGGTTTATCGCGGCGATGTTCGAGCGCAGCGCCTCGGCCTTTGGCAGCCCGACCTGTGCGGCGCCGTACTGCTGCCTGTTGAGGTTCGTGGGCTCGACGACGTCGAAGTCGACGAGGTGCAGGTGCCCGACGCCAGCCCGCGCAAGCGCGATCGCGACGTTCGAGCCCAGCCCCCCGAGCCCGCACACAGCGACGCGGGCGGCGTCGAATTTCGCCTGCCGCCCGGCGCCGTGGCGCGCAGCGAGCGCGGCGTGGAATGTCTCGCGGTCGGGTGCCACCCTCAGCCGCCTCCCATGAAGCAGACGATCTCCACCTGGTCGTTGTCGCGCAATACGGTCTCGCCGTAGCGGGCCTTCGGCACGATCGCCTCGTTCAGCTCCACGACGACGCGCGCGGCGTCGTAGCCGGCCGACGCGAGATACGCCGCGACCGTCTGGCCCGCGGCGTCTTTTTCTTCGCCGTTTATCTTCAACATCTTCGTTTCTCCTGTCTCTGCCCGGGGCACACCCCGGAAAAAAGAAAAAGCCAGCGTAAGCGGCACCCGAGGTGGTGCCCCCCATCGCATGGCTTTTCAGTCTTGGACGCGGATAGTATAACCCAACTCCTCATCCCGCGTCAATGGTCTTTCGCGCGATTCTAACTCGTTGCGGAAGGTGTTGCTGACGCGTTCGGATTTATGATACACTTCGTGCATCGGATCTCGCCTCAAAAGGCGGATGAAAGTATTTTGAAAGAGATTGTACCAATCGATTAAGCAGAAAGGCCCCCATGGAATTCGTGTGGTTGATACTGATCTGGGTCGTCGTGAGCTGGATTTCATCGCTGTGGAAGCAGTCGCGGCGCGAGGACGCGCAGGCGGCTCAGCGCGTCCAGGCCGAACGCATCCACAAAATCATCCTGGAAGGCTTCGGCAAGATGCTGGGCTTCATTTCCAAGGCGGACGGGCATATAAGCAAGGTTGAAGTCGAGGTGGCCAGTGGTTGCCTGCGCTCGCTGGGGTTGACGGAAGAAGAGTACCAGTTCTGCGCGCGGGCGTTCAACGACGTTCGCAACGCGTCGCCGGGCTCGTTTGGCATGTATGCGTCGCAATTCGCCTCGGTCGTGACGCAAGAGGCAAGGACGCTGCTCTATGAAATGCTGTGGATCGTCGCCGCGGCAGACGGCGTCCTAGCCGATGCGGAAGACAGACTGCTCCGCGAGGCGGCCGGATATCTGGACGTCGGCGACATGCTCTACCTCTATTTCAGGCGGAGGTATTTCGGCACGGGAAATGGACAGGCGCATGGCGGACAGCCCCAGGAAAGCGAACTGGACAAGGCGTATGCCCGGTTGGGCTGCTCGCCTTCCGACACGGACGGCGCCCTGAGGTCGGCATACAGGAAACTTGCCATGCGCTACCATCCCGACCGCCTGCGGGCGGAGGGTATGCCCGAGGGAATGGTCGCGCAGGCGACTCGTTCCATGGCCGAGATCAACGCGGCATGGGACGTCGTGAAGAAGGAACGCGGGCTCTGATGGCGGGCCGTTCTCAGCCGATGAGCTCGAGCGCGCGCGCGAAGCCGATGCGGTCCAGCGTCTTGAAGAAGCGTTCGCCCGGCTGGCCGTTGGCGCGGTAGAAGTCCAGGACCCTCTCGATGAACGCGAGCACGCTTTCCTCGTCCGGAAGGACGCCCGGCACCTCGCGTCCGGCCGCGCCCGTGCGTCCCCAGTGTCCGCCGAGCGTGATTCTGTAGCCCCGCGCGCCGCCGGGCAGGACCGCCCCCGCGATGCCGATGTCGTTCAGGTCGGGCTTGATGCAGTTGTTGGGGCAGCCGCCGACGCCGATCTTGAACTTGCCGGGCAGCGCCACGCCGTGCCACCCCACGTAGAATCTCCGGTGGATCGCCTCCGAAAGCGCGAACGTGTCGATCAGCCCGCGCGGGCAGAGCGTCCCCTTGCAGGACACGACGGGGCGCACGCGCGGCCCCGTGCCGCCGACGGAAAGCCCCACGCGCGCCAGCGCCGCCTCGAACGCCTCGATCGACGCCGCGGGCACGCCCGGCACCTCGAACGTCTGGCGCACGGTCAGCGTCACGACGCCGCTGCCGTACGCGCGCGCCGCGTCGGCGACGGCCTGCACCTGCTCCGCGGTCACCTTTCCGTTGCCCGTGACGACGCGCGCCGAGAACGTCTCCGTTCCCTTGTTGAGGAGCCATCCGCGGCCCTTGAGCGCCTTGATCTCTTCTGCTGTCATTGCCTCTGTCCTGTTCTTGTTTGGGGCTATTATAGCAAAAGATTTGGGACCGCGCGCGTCCGTTTGTGTCCGTTTGTGGTATAATCTCTGCCGATGAAAAAATGCCTGTGCGAGAGTTTGGCCGCATGACGGCGCAATCACTGAAAAGGAGTACGAAGTAATGCAGAGAAGATCGTTTCTGAAAGGGTTCGCGTGCGCGTGCGCCGCGGCGCCGTTCCTGCGGTCGGAGACGCTGTTCGGCGCGGAGTGTCCCCAGGGCACGCTCGTCCGCTTCGGCATGGTCACCGACCTCCACTACGCGGACATCCCGATGGGGCCGTGCCTGCCGCCGGTGGGCGACCGCTACTACCGCGAGTCGTGCCGCAAGCTGCAGGAGGCCGTGGACGTGATGAACCGCGTGAAGCCCGACTTCTTCATCGAGCTCGGCGACTTCAAGGACCTCACGGGAGGCCGCGAGCAGACGCTCGCGTGCCTTGACGCCATCGAGCATACGTTCGCGGGCTTCCAGGGCGACCGCTTCCACGTGCTCGGCAACCACGACTTCGACTGCCTCACGCTCGAGGACTACCTCGCGCACGTCCACAACGCGGGCCAGGCGCAGACGCTGCCGAACTACTCCTTCACGCGCAAAGGCGTGACCTTCATCGTGCTCGACGCCTGCTACGACTCGCAGATGCGCCACTACTCGCGCAACAACCCGTGGGACGACGCGAACGTGCCGCCCGAGGAGCTCGCGTGGCTCGAAGGCGAGCTCGCGCGCGCGTCCGGCCCCGTCATCGTGTTCTGCCACCAGCGCATCGACCCCAAGGCCTGGGCGCAGCACGAGGTGAAGAACTCCGCGGCCGTCCGCGCCGTCCTGGAGAAGTCCGGCAAGGTGAAGGCCGTCTTCACCGGCCACGAGCACTTCGGCGGCGTGAACCTCATTCACGGCATTCCCTACTACTCGCTCCGCGCGCTCGTGGTGGGAACGGGCGAGGAGGAGAACAGCTACGCCGTCGCCTCGCTCGGCGTGGACGGAACGATTTGCGTGAAGGGCTGGCGCAAGGCGGAGACCGCGCGCTGGCCGAAGAAAGGATGAACGACATGAAGACGATCGCATTTGCCCTGGCGGCCGCTGCGGCGGCGGGGGCGTGGGCCGAGACGCTGTGGCCCGGTTCCGACACCGTGATGCGCGCGCAGAGCGACTCGTCGATCACCACGCTCGCGGACGGTTCCGTGGGCGTGACGACCGGCGTGAAGGCCAGCTGGCCCGGCGTGCGCATGGACTTCGTGAAGGGCGAGGCCGACCTCTCGCGCTTCGGCCGCTTCGTCGTGACGGTGAGCAACACGACGCACGAGACGCGCACCGTGCACCTCAGCGTGAAAGGGCGCGGTGTGCAGGGACAGGGCCCCGGCGGTGCCGTGATTCTGAAGCCGCATGCCGTCGGCGAAATCGTGGCGAGCGTGCGCGGCCTTCCGTGGACGCTCGACGAGCCGCTGAAGCTTGAGGGCATGAACGGACGCCCCGCCGCGCTTGACGACGCCGGCGGCGGCTTCAACATCCGCCACACGACCTCGTTCCACATCTTTTTCTGCCAGGACGGCGTGGCGAGCGGCTTCAGCGTGCTGCGCGTGACGGCCGACGGCGTCGGCGTGCCGCCCCCGAAGGTGCTGCCCGCGAAGACGTTCCTGCCGTTCGTGGACCGCTTCGGGCAGTTCATGCACGACGACTGGCCGGGCAAGGTGCACGACGAGGCCGAGCTCGCGCGCACGAAGGTGGACGAGGACGCCTGGCTCGCGAAGAACGGCGCCACGCCCATCCCCGAGGCCGACCGCTTCGGCGGCTGGGCGGGAGGGCCGCAGCTCAAGGCGACGGGCTTCTTCCGCACGGAGAAAGTGAACGGCAAGTGGTGGCTCGTCGATCCCGACGGACGGCTCTTCTTCTCGCACGGCGTCGACTGCGTGGGCATCGGCAACGGCACCACCGGCATCGGATTCCGCGAGAAGTACTTCTCGTGGACGCCCGCGAAGGACGATCCGGCGTTCGGCGGGTTCTGGGGCAAGTGCAACTGGCCGGCCGCGCACAACTTCTACAAGGATCCGGCGCATCTTCCCTACGACACCTTCAGCTTCGCGAACGCGAACCTGCGCCGCAAGTACGGCGCGGGGTGGAAGGCCGAGTACATCGACCGCGCGCACCGGCGTCTCCGCGCGTGGGGCCTCAACACCATCGCGAACTGGAGCTGGAACGAGATCTACAAGCTTGACCGCACGCCGTACACGCTCTGCCTCGGCACGCACGGCACGCCGCGTCTGAAGGACTCCAAGGGCTGGTGGGGCGCGCTGCCCGACCCGTTCAACCCGGAGTTCGAGAAGACGTTCCGTGCCCGTGCCCGCAACGCCGCGAAGACGATGCGCGACGATCCGTGGTGCGTGGGCGTGTTCGTGGACAACGAACTCTCCTGGAACGGCGAGGAGCGCATGAAGGACGTGGCCGAGAAGTACTTCAGCACCATCCGCCGCGTGCTCAAGGAGGAGCTGCCCAACCACCTCTACCTCGGCTGCCGCATCGCGTGGGGCACGGACGTGATCTACCGCGCGGCGGCGCGTCACTGCGACGTGGTGAGCGTGAACATCTACAACCGGCGTCCCGTCAAGGACCTCCCGCCCGACGCCGAGGACAAGCCGATGATCAACGGCGAGTTCCACTTCGGCGCGCTCGACCGCGGGATGTTCCACACGGGCCTCGTGGCGACGCGCGACCAGAACGAGCGCGCGCAGTGCTACCGCGACTTCGTCAACGCCTGCCTCGACCATCCGCGCTTCGTGGGCACGCACTGGTTCCAGTGGCAGGACCAGGCGCTCACGGGCCGCTCTGACGGCGAAAACTACCAGATCGGCTTCCTGAACGTGGCCGACGTGCCGTACCCGGAGCTCGTCCAGGCCGCGCGCGACGTCGCCGCCACGATGTACCGTCGCCGCCATTCGGGCAAGTGATTTCCGGTTTGTGAAAATTCGCCGTGGCGCGGAAGGGTGGAATATGGTAAACTTTCCGCTTTCCAAAAAAAGGAAAGTGGAGAAGAGACATGCTCACCTGGATGCCAGAACTGTATAACCGCTCGCTGATGCGGATGACCTCGTTCACCGACGAGGAGATGCTGAGCCTCATCGACCTCGCCGCGCAGCTCAAGGCGCGCCGCGCGGCCGGGATCCGCGGCGACCTCCTGCACCGCAAGAACGTGGCGCTCATCTTCGAGAAGTCCTCCACCCGCACGCGCAACTCCGCCCTCATCGCCATCCGCGACGAAGGCGGCAACGCCGAGTACCTCACGCGCCCCGACATCCACTTCGGCAAGAAGGAGTCCGTGAAGGACACCGCGCGCGTGCTCGGCCGCATCTACGACGGCATCCTCTTCCGCGGCTTCGCGCAGAAGACCGTCGAGGACCTCGCGAAATACTCGGGCGTGCCCGTGTGGAACGGCCTCACGGACGACTACCACCCCACGCAGATCCTCGCCGACCTCCTCACGATCCGCGAGAACTTCGGCACCCTGGAGAACTGCACGGTCGCCTACGTGGGCGACGGACGCAACAACGTGGCGAACTCGCTCATGATGGGCTGCGCGAAGGCGGGCGTGCGCTACGTGTGCTGCACGCCGAAGGAGCTGTGGCCCGAGGAGCGCGTGCTCGCCGAGGCCGAAGCGGTCGCGCGCCGCAACGGCTCGGACGTGCGCGTGTTCGACGACCCCGTGAAGGGCGTGAAGGGCGCGAACGTGCTGTACACGGACGTGTGGGTGTCGATGGGCGAGGAGGCCAAGACGGCCGAGCGCATCAAGCTCCTGAGCCCCTACCAGGTCAACATGGACCTCATGCGCGCGACCGGCAACATCGACGGCCGCCTCCTGTTCCTGCACTGCCTCCCCGCGTTCCACGACCACGAGACGGACGTCACGCGCGAAAGCGGCGCCCTGGAGGTGACGGACGAGGTGTTCGAGTCGAAATACTCGAAGGTGTTCGACGAGTCGGAGAACCGCATGCACACGATCAAGGCGCTCTTCGTCTCGGCCCTCTGCAACCACGCCGCCCTCTGACGCGACCATGTCCCGGACCACCCGTGTGGCGATCCTGGCGGTCGCGCTGGCCGTTTCCGCCTTCGCGGACGGCGGCGACCCCGTGTTCTCGCCGGCGTACTTCTGGATGTGGAACGGCTGGCTCGACGCGGATGCGCTCTGCGCCCAGCTGGAGGACATGCACGCGCACGGCCTGCGCAACGTCTGCATCCACCCGTTCCCGAAGGGGTTCCGCACATGGTTCCCCACGGAGATGGAGCCGGACTACCTGACGGACGGCTACCTCGACGTCTTCGCGAAGGTCGTGCGCCGCGCGGGCGAGCTCGGGATGCACGCCTACCTCTACGACGAGGGCGGCTGGCCGTCGGGCGGCGCCTGCGGACGCGTGGCGGATTCGAGCCCGGAAGGGGCGTTCGACCCGCGCGAGATCGTCCTCGGCAAGGACGGCACGCTCGAAGTCCTGCGGCGTCCCTATCCGAAGGGGCGGGCAAAATTCCCGTCGATCATCGAGCGCGGTACGACGCGACGCTTCATCGACCTCACGCACGAGGCGTACGCGAAGCGCCTCGGCGGCGCCCTCGGCACGACGGTGCGCATCGCCTTCACGGACGAGCCGGACATCCCGCGGGGGCGTCCGGGTCGCTCGCTCGCGTGGACCGCGGATTTCGCGGAGGAGTTCGCCCGCCGGAAGGGGTACGACATCCGTCCCCGCGTCCCCGCGCTGATCGCGGACGCGGCGCAGACGAATGCCGCGCTCGCGCAGGCGCGGATCGACTTCATGGACGTGCGGGCGGACCTCTACGTGGAGCGCTACCTCGCGCCGCTGCGCGACTGGTGCCGCGCGCACGGGATGATGTCCGGCGGCCACCTCAACAACGAGGACACGCCGGAAGGCGCGCTGAACCTCGGGCATGGCAACCTCCTGCGCAGCCTGCGGGCGATGGACGTGCCGGGCGTGGACGTGATCTGGCGCCAGCTCTTCCCCGCGGACGGCGACAAACCCGCGCGCGTCAATCCGTTCCCGCGGTACGCGGCTTCGGCGATGCACCAGAACGGCGGGCGCTTCGCACTCTCGGAGTCGGGCGGCATCTTTGGCGATTCCTTCTCGCCCGCGCAGATGAAGTGGCTCGTCGACTACCAGATGGTACGGGGCATCAATCTCTTCGTCTTCGCTTACTTCGCGCAGTCGAACGCGAAGTCCTGGATGACGCTCTTCGAGCCGCACGCCGGCCCCGTGGCGCCATACTGGGACTGCGCGCCGCACTTCTTCCGCTACATCGAACGGACGAGCCACTTTCTCTCGCAGGGGAAGCCCGGCGCGGAGACCGTGGTGCTGTTCGACGCCGACGCTTTCGCGGCGGGACGCATCGAGGCTGCGGAGGCGGCCCAGGCGCACTACGCCGTCGCCCGCGCGCTGGACGAGATGAACTGCGACTACGAGTTCGCGGAACCGCGCGATTTCGCTGAAGCGAAAATCACATCCGACGGCACGTTCAAGATCGGCGCGATGAACTACCGCGCGGTCGTGGTGCCCGTCGGGAAGCGTCTCTCCCCGGCGGCGCAGGAGAAGCTTGCGAAGTTTGAGAGGACGGGCGGAATCGTCGTGCGCGGAACCACCGTGGAGAAAGTACCGCGCACGCTTCGTGTCTCCGGCGACGGGGCGCGGTCGATCCGCGTCTTGAAGCGGAACGACGGATCGTGTCGCATCTGGTTCGTGATGAACGAGGACATGTCGGATCGGCCGGTCGAGATTGCGTTTCCGGACAACGGGGACGTGGCCCGCTACGATCCCGAGCGCGATGCGTTCGAGAAGGCCGGCGCCGGCGGGAAGGTGCGCCGCACGTTCAAAGGCGGCGAGAGCGCGGTCTACGTGACGGGCGAGGCGCCCGCCGCGCGCGAGCCGTCGCGCTTCGAAGGGCGCATGGTGACGCTCGACGCCGGATGGACGCTGCGCGCGCTTGTGTCGTACGAGGTGGGGTCGACGGACTTCGAGGTGAAGAGGTGTGCCGGCGAGGCGAAGCCGGTTGCGCTCGGCGACTGGCGCCACGTGCTCGGCGACGCGTTCAGCGGCAAGGCGCTCTATCGGGTCGAGTTTGATTCGGAGGCGGACGGCGAGGCGCTGCTCGACCTCGGCGAGGTGAAGTGGTGCGCGTCGGTGCGGCTCAACGGCGTCGACGCGGGCGCGCGCTTCTTCGGTCCGTTCCGCTGGCCCGTGACGCTGAAGAAGGGGAAGAACGTGCTGGAGGTCACGGTCGCGAACCTCCTCGCGAACCAGTTGGGCGTCGATGCGATCCGCGACCGGATTCTCCGCGACTTCCAGCCGAACGGAACCTACGAGCGGCACCAGCGTCCGTTCGACAAGCTCAACCACGAAAGCGGCCTCTTCGGCCCTGTGAGGTTACTGTTAAGATGAAGCGTCTTATTGCAGGACTCGTGTTCGCTGCGTGCTCCGTTGCCTGGTCGCAGGTGGAGTTCGCGACGAACGGCACGTTCAACCTGCGGGGGACGGGCGTGGCGCGTCCGTACGCGGGCGAGACCGCGGGCGTCGTGCTGCTCGCGGGCGGCGCCAACTTCCCGGACAAGCCGCTCGTCGAGGGCGGGAAGAAGGTCTACCACGACGCGATCCTCCTCTGCGACCCTAGCGCGAGCAACCTGTCGTGGCGCGCGGTGGGGCGGTTCCCCGTGCCGCGCGGCGAGGGCGCGTCGGCCACCACGGCGCGGGGCGTGCTCTGCGTGGGCGGCAAGGTCGGCGTGCACGGCGAGGCCGCCACGAACGACTGCTTCATCATGCGCTGGGACGGACGCGCCGTGCAGTTCGATCCGCTGCCGCCGCTTCCCGCGCCCGTCGTGATGCCGGGGCTCGCGGTGTACGAGGACATGGCGTGGTGTACCGTCTCGAATGCCATCTGGAGGCTCGACCTCGCGTCGGGCGCGGCGTGGGAGAAGGACCGCGAGATCGAGCCGAGCGAGCAGCCTGTCCTCGTCTACCAGGCGTGGGAGCTCCATCACTTCAAGGGCTACGGGAAGCCGGGCGAAGTGCTGGAGGAGCATCTCGGGCGCACGCTCATCGGCGCGAGCGCGGTGGCGGCGGGCGACCAGCACATCCTCTTCTTCGGCGGCGCGAACGCGGACGTGTGGCGGGCACGCCTGGGACCGGACCGGCCGATCGCGGATTACCGGATCTCGGACAAGATCCTCGTCTACCACATCGTGACCGACAGCTGGTTTGAGCTTCCGGGCGGCTGGGCGCGGTGCGGCGCGGCTGCCGTGAAGCTCGCCGACGGGCGCATCCTGCTCGCGGGCGGCGAGCTGAAGCCGGGCGTGCGGAGTCCGCTTTCGACGATCGGCGCGTTCAGGCGTCCGGCGGCGTATTCGTGGATCAACGTGTCGGTGATCGTCATGTACCTGCTCGGCATGGCGTTGATGGGCGTCTACTTCATGCGGCGGAACAAGTCGTCGGACGACTACTTCCGCGCGGGCGGCAAGCTGCCGTGGTGGGTCGTGTCGCTCTCGATCTACGCGACGATGTTCTCGTCCATCACGTTCATCTCGATTCCGGCGATGTCGTATCTCGACGACTGCCGCTACTACGTGATCTCGTTCGGCATCATCCTGCTCGCGCCCGTCGTGGCGAAGTGGTACCTGCCGTTTTTCCGTCGTCTGGACCTCACGAGCGCCTACGAGTTCCTGGAGGTGCGCTTCAACCTCGCCTGCCGCCTCTTCGCGAGCGCGGCGTTCATCCTGTTCATGGTCGCGCGCACGGCGGTCGTCACCTACCTGCCCGCCATCGCGATCGCCGCCGTGACGGACCTCGACATGAACATGGCCATCGTGGCGGTGACGTGCGTGACGATCCTCTACTGCACGATCGGGGGCGTGGAGGCCGTGATCTGGAGCGACTTCGTGCAGTCCGTGATCCTCATCGCGTCGACGGCGCTCATCCTCGGTCTGCTCATCTTCGGGACGGATGGCGGACTCGTGGGATTCGTCAAGATGGGGTCGGCGGCGAACAAGTTCCGCGTGTTCGACTTCGCGTTCGACTGGACGAAGCCGTGCTTCTGGGTGGTGCTGATCGGCGGGCTCGTCGCGAACCTCGCGAGCTACACGTCCGACCAGTGCGTGGTGCAGCGCTACATGACGACGCCCGACGAGAAGGGCGCGGCGAAGTCCATCATGTTCAACGGCGTCCTCTCGTTCTTCAACTGCTTCGTGTTCTTCATCCTCGGCGTGGCGCTCTGGACGTTCTACAAGTCGAACCCGGCGCTCCTGGACGTGACGATGCCGAAGAACGACTCCATCCTGCCGCTCTTCATGGGCAACGACCTGCCGCTCGGCGTGTCGGGACTCGTCCTCGCGGCCGTCGCGGCGGCCACGATGTCCACGCTCTCGGCGAACCTCAATTCGGCCGCGAGCGCGTTCACAACGGACTTCTACCGCCGCTTCCGCGCCACGGCGACGGACCGCGACCTGCTCCTCTGCGGGAAGGTCTGCACGGTGGCGGTGGGGCTGCTCGGCGGCGGGTTCGCGCTCCTGCTCGCGAACGCCGACATCGGGAACATCTACGACCAGTTCCAGCGCTTCCTCGGCATTCTCACGGGCGGGCTCGGGTGCCTCTTCTTCATGGGCATCTTCATGAAGCGCGTATCGGGACGGGCTGCGCTCGCGGGGCTCGTGGCGAACTACGCGGTGTGCTTCGGGCTTGACCAGGTTTCGTTCGCGGGCAAGCCGCACCTGCTGCTGTACGGGTTCCTCGGCATGCTCGCCTGCCTCGTCACGGCGCTGGCCGTATCTGTCATCTCTTCTGTTTTACCCCAAAAAGCGCATTGAGATTTGGAAACAACCAGAACAACTGGAAAAAACAACTTAGAAGAGGTGCGCGGGCTAACTCGCCCGCGCATCTTTTCTTTTAGTGGTCGGCTGATTGATTGGCACAGGCACCATTTAGACAGGATTACAGGATTTACAAGATTAACAGGATTGTTTCCTAAATCACAAAATCCTGTAAATCCTGGCAATCCTGTAATCCTGTCAAAACAAACGAGCAGCTCATTTGGGAAATGCGGCCGTCAATCAGCTAACCAGTTTTCTTTTTGTCATGTGAGGGATTTGATATGGTTGTGCCGCTTGAGATTAGCCAATGGGCGCGGGCGAGTTAGCCCGCGCGCCAAAAGTAAGTTGTTTTAACCAAGTTGTTTCCAATCAACGGGAGATACGGCGAGAAATTACGCCCCATAGACCAGATTGCGTGAAATGGTGCTTCCGTGTCAGGCGGCGGTTTGGTATAATCACCGCGTTGTTTCAACGACGATAAAGAGGTGAAGATGAAAAAGACACTGTGTGCGGTTTTCGTGCTGGGCGCGCTGGCGGGATTCGCCGGGCCGGCGTTCCAGACGGCGCTGCCCGTGTGGCCCGAGGGCCGCGCGACGCGCATGAACGACTTCGTGGAGTTCCGGGCGTCCTTCGACGCGAAGGCCGGCGAGAAGCCGATCCTGCGCGTGACGGGGTCGTCCGTCTACCGCATCCGCCTGAACGGCGCGTTCGCGGGGTACGGTCCGGCGCGCGCGGCGAAGGGGTTCTTCCGCGTGGACGAGTGGCCGCTCGCGGCGCGCGAGGGGCGGAACGACCTGGCGATCGAGGTCTCCGCCTACAACTGCAACAACTACTACATCGCCGAATGGCCGGGCTTCCTGCAGGCCGAGGTCGTGGCGGACGGCCGCGTGCTCGCGGCGACGGGACGCGACTTCGGCGCGTGCGAGACGCCGCGCGTGACGAAGTGCTCGCGCTACAGTTTCCAGCGCGCCTTCGGCGAGGCGTACAGGCTCGCGCTCGGCTGGAAGGGCGAGCCGCTGACGCTCGGCGTGCAGCCCGCCGTGCCGCTCGTCGAGCGCATCGCGCCGCTGCCGGACTTCCCCGTGACCAAGCTCGGCGCGCCGATCATCTCGACGAAGGTGCAGCGGAAGGAGCAGATCAAGTACCGTCCGATCCGCTCGGTGGACAGCCATGAGCCGACGTTCAAGCTCTACGAGGCGAACACGCTGGACGTGAACATCTGGAAGGAGCTGCAGCACGTGGAGGTGCTGCAGTCGGCGGCGTGCGCGGCGAGCGCGCCCTACCAGGGGGAATTGCCGGACGGCAGCGGATTCGTGTTCGACGTGGGCTTCAACGAGACGGGCTTTCCGGGACTGACCGTCTCCTGCACGAAGCCGGGGCGCCTCTGGATGGCGTTCGACGAGATCCTGCAGGACGGCAAGGTGAATCCGCTCCGCTACGGCGTGGCGAACGGCGTCGTGTGGGACCTCCAGCCGGGACGCTACCGCGTGGAGGCGTTCGAGCCGTACACGTTCCGCTACCTGCACGTGTTCGCGCTGGGCGGCGAATTCCAGATCGAGGGGCCGTACGTGCGCGGGTACAAGAACCCCGACGCGAAGAAGGCGTCGTTCATGTCGTCTGACCCGGCGCTCGACAAGATCTTCGCGGCGGCGCGCGAGACGTTCGCGCAGAACGCCGTGGACGTGTTCACGGACTGCCCGAGCCGCGAGCGCGCGGGCTGGCTCTGCGACAGCTTCTTCACGGGCCGGTGCAACCTCCTCTTCACGGGCAACACGGACCTCGAGCGCCTGTTCATCCAGAACTACTTGCTGCCGAAGTCGTTCCCCGAGCTGCCCGACGGCGCGCTCCCGATGTGCTATCCCTCCGACCACCCCAACCACAACTTCATCCCCAACTGGACGATGTGGTTCGTGATCGAGATCGACGAATACCTGCGCCGGAGCGGCGACCGCGCCACGGTGGACGCGATGAAGCCGCGTCTCGTGAAGCTCATCAACTACCTCAAGACGTTCCGAAACTCGGACGGGCTCCTGGAGAAACTCCCAGCATGGGTGTTCGTGGAATGGAGCATGGCCAACAAGCTCGTGCAGGACGTCAACTACCCGTCCAACATGACATGGGCCGAGGTGCTCGACTGCATGGACCGCCTCTACGGCATGCCCGAGCTCGCGGCCGAGGCGAAGCAGGTGCGCGAGACGGTGCGGAAGCAGTCGTGGACGGGCCGCTGGTTCTGCGACAACGCGGTGCGCCAGAAGGACGGCACGCTCAAGCTCTCCGGCAAGTGCACGGAGACGTGCCAGTACTACGCGTTCATGTTCAAGACCGCGACGCCCGAACTGTACCCCGAGCTGTGGAAGACATTGCTCGCCGACTTCGGACCGAAGCGCAAGGAGACGAAGAAGCATCCCGAGATCTACTTCTCCAATGCCTTCATCGGCAACTACCTGCGTCTGGAGCTGCTCTCGCGCGCCGGGCTGGGCCGTCAGCTGCTCGACGAGACGAAGGGCTACTTCGCGTTCATGGCGGAGCGCACGGGCACGCTCTGGGAGAACGACACGCCGCACGCGAGCTGCAACCACGGCTTCGCGAGCCACGCGGCGGTGTTCTACGTGAAGAACGTGCTCGGCATTTCCGCCATTGACGCGCGCGCGAAGACGGTGAAGGTGACGGCAACGGACGTGCCGCTCGAATCCTGCTCGGCCACGCTGCCCGTCCCGGGCGGCGCCGTCACCTACGGCTGGACGAAGAAGGGCGGCAAGACCGAGGAATCTTTCACGGCCCCGCCCGGCTGGCGCCTCGCCAAATAACGCGCCATCCTGACGCCCCCCTGCGCCCCGCGCACCCCCCAACCGCATTTCCCGCTTGAAACCGGCATGGGAATGGGGTATACTTGTTTCCGTCTTACCCCTCAAAAGGCGAGACTTACAGATTACCCGCACGGTAGGGACGTGCTTGTCGCGACCAGCGTCGTATTGGGAATCGTGTCGCCAGTTAAGGAGCTAACGATATCGATGTCAGACTTGCAGCGAAATATGATTAACTACATGGTTGTCTGCGTAAACGATTACGCAGACAGGCATGGTTTGTCGTATGTGGAAACGTTTGACTATCTTCAGCGGAACAAAGGGTTGGATTTTCTGGAAGATTGCTATGACGCTGAACATACGCTTTCGCTGGATACGGCTCTTGACGATCTTGACGCCATCTGTAAACGCAACGAGGGTCTGGTTGCATGAGGCTGTACCACGGCTCCAACATGGCGTTCAGGGATGTGGATCTTTCTGTTGAGATGCTGGTACGCGAGATGCAGTTCAAGCAGTTGACGATCCAGTATTCGTTTCATACGCCGTTGGCGGTGTCGGCGCTCAAGTTCGTGGGGGTGGACGATGTCTATTAAGCAGAAGCAGCTGATGGAATACGCAACGCAGGACCTCGTTGCCATGGTGGCGGAGCGTGAGGGACGGTCGATACAGGATGCGATGGGAGTGGTCTACCATTCCCGGTTGCACGAAAAACTACGCGATGTCGAGACAGGGCTGTACCTTGAGGGGTCTGAATATCTTTACGGGCTTCTAATGGAAGAGCGCGCCGCCGCCACTTCCCATTGATGCGCGGTCGCCGCATGGAGAGCCGCCATCTGGACGGCGCACAAACGCGAACACCGCTCGAACACCCCCGCCCACAATCCCAAAAACCTGCGTTTCCGCGTGCGAAAACAGGTCTGACCTGTTTTCGCAACATGCGTAGGGGTCAAGACGCCTGCAAACTTCCAAAAACTGCATTTCCCGCTTGAAACCGTCCGGGGAATGGGGTATACTTGTTTTCGTCTTGCCTCTCAAAAGGCGAGACATACAGATTACCCGCGCGGATGGTCGGCGAGCAACCGTAGCCGTCGCCGCGTTTGGGTAGCGTCAATGGAAAGCTTAGGAACCTAGCCATTGGAAGACGCTAGAAGAGGACACTGCCGTCCGTGCAGTCTCGCCTCCTTCGGTGTATCTTCCAAGGCTTCCTAAGCGCCTCCATTGATGCATTCGGAGGAGGTGTCTTGTAGTTTCCGCACCGCCCCGATGTCTAAACAGGGGAAACAGACATGTCAGTGCTTCAACCCACGCCAAGCGCGACGGTGTCCAATTGAGAGGCGCGGGAGTCTGAGAGGAAAATTGAGTCGTTCAGTAGGAGTAGAGAAAGCATATCAGGATCTCTTTAGGTTCTGTTGGAAAAGGGGAGGCGCTCGTTCATTTGAGGAAGCGATGATTCAATGGGAACTGGAAGGGAATCTCCCACCATCTCCGTCATTGAAAGCAGCGCTGGAGCAGAGATGTAAATGGCTTGGTTTACCTCAACCGTAAAGATGAAAACCTGTATGTAAAAGAAAGAGTTAACAACATGAGTAGAATCACCAAAGGACAGCAGTTCGCCGGCAACATCGTCGATATATTGAACACGCAGTTCAAGTCAAAGACGGCTCAAGGGAAGCCCTTGGAGGGCTGGCAGCGGTCTTCTTGGCCGCAGAGCGCGCCGTTCCTCATCAACAAACATGACGTAAGGCGTGAAGAGACCGTCGTGTGGTTCCCCTTCGTCACGGATGATCCCAACTCGCAAGGGACTGCAGATTGGCTAAATGTCGTAAATGCCGACGGGAGCATCGTCACAACAACGTATGTAGGAATGTCTCCCTTCTGGGAGGTCTTTGAGAAGGTTTCTCGATTCATCGGCAAGAACCATATCGTATTTGCTCGCCGGGCGGGGCAAAGGAGCACCTTTGAATTCCTAGGCGTCTATACAAGTGCGCGGAAAGACGATACGTTTGTATACAGGCGTTTTGCCGATTTTATTGAGCCGAGCGTTTGGAATCGGTAGTGGCGGTTGGTTATGATCTGGAGCTGTTTTTGGAAACGGGAAGCAAATCAACTGCCTCTTCTGATTGGGCAGACCAAATCAGAATCCCATTTGCAGAAACAGTCCTCACATACACGTGATACATCAACAAGAATCGGACGCGTATTGACGATACTTGGAAGCACAATCAAAAGTTCAAATACGCATTTACAGGAGAAAGTCATGTCAAGACATTGTATTGCAAAAGTGATTTGCGTCATGGTTGGCTTTATAACGACTTGGGGTGTCCATGCAGATACGTGGACTGATCCCGATACGGGCTATACGTGGACGTATAAAATCAATGGCGATACGGTTGAGATTTGTGGGGCGCACGACAGCGACTGGTATCTTCCCGCTGTCTCACCTTCGCCGACAGGTGCGGTGACGATTCCCTCGGCGCTTGGCGGTAAAACGGTGACGCTTATAGGGGAGTATGCGTTTATGGATTGCACAACCTTAACGAATGTGACGATTCCGAGTAGTGTGACGAGCATCGGGAAGATGGCGTTTCACTATTGCCGCGGACTGACAAGCGTGACGATTCCGAACAGCGTGACAAACATCGGTAATGGTGCTTTTGAATACAGCGGTCTGACGAGCATGACGATTCCTGACGGCGTGACGAGCATCGAGAGATATGCGTTTTACGGTTGTAGCGGACTGACGAGCGTGACGATTCCTGACGGCGTGACGAGCATCGAGAGTTATGCGTTTTACGGTTGTAGCGGACTGACGAGCGTGACGATCCCTAACAGCGTGACTACTATCGGACTACTTGTGTTTGATGGGACGCCATTTTTTGACAATCAGGTGGATGGGCTTGTCGTATTCGGTAGGGTCGCGTATAGGATGAAGGGCGCATGTCTGACGAGCGTGACGATCCCGGACAGCGTAGTGAGCATCGGGATTAATGCGTTTTCCGGTTGTAGCGGACTGACGAGCGTGACGATTCCGAACAGCGTGACAAGTATTGGTGATGATGCGTTTTACGGTTGTAGCGGACTGACGAGCGTGACGATTCCTAACAGCGTGACGAGCATCGGGGGTGGTGCGTTTTACGGTTGCAGCGGCCTGACGAGTGTGACGATACCGGAGTATGTGACGAGGATCGGCCCTTATGCGTTTAGGGATTGCAGGGGCTTGACGAGCGTGACGATTCCCAAAGGCGTGACGAGTATTGGTGATAATGCGTTTAACGGTTGCAGTGGCCTGACGAGCGTTACGATCCCGAACAGCGTGACAAGTATTGGTGATTATGCGTTTAACGGTTGCAGTGGCCTGACGAGCGTTACGATCCCGAACAGCGTAGTGAGCATCGGGCAGAGTGCATTTCAAGATTGTAGAGGGCTGACGAGCGTGACGATCCTCGACGGCGTGACGAGCATCAAGCAGAGTGCGTTTCAGGGGTGTAGCGGTCTGGTGAGCGTGATGATTCCGAACAGCGTTACGTGTATCGGTAGCTCTGCGTTTTCTGGTTGCAATGGACTGACGAGTGTGACAATCCCCGATGGTGTGGTGTCTCTGTCGACATCGGCGTTCGATGGATGTGACAAACTGTGGACGGCGTGGTATCGCACATTGGCGAATAGTTCAGCGCCGGGCGGCGTGGGGAGCAGTTCGGCGTCCGTGGTGACGACGGTCGTGCAGCAGGTGTCCACCACCGTCGTGCAGGAGGTGGCGTCGCCCTACGCACTGACGAATGCGGTGGCGGATCGGGCCATCGCGTCGGTGACGGTAAGTGCCGACTGTGCCATCGACAGTTTCGTGCTGAAGGACGGCAAGGTGTACGACACGATGCTCCGCGTCGTCAACACGGCCGACCACGAGGTGCGGCTGACGCTGCCCAGTGGCTACGAGTATGAGACGTTCAAGGGCGTGAGACCGCTCACGATCCCGGCGAATTCGCGCAACATGCTCTCCATCACGCGGACGGCGGACGGGACGTTCCTCGTCTCGCGCGAAGAACTGGAGACGGTGCAGTGACGAGGAGCGAAGTCCGATGAAGCGGTTCTTCGGAAAAGTGGCGGTCTGCGCGCTGGCGTTGGCGGGGATGTCCGCCGGTGCCATGCCGTTGGGCATCCGCACGATGCTGCACGCGCGCGCGGCGCGTCTCCAGACGGTGAAGCCGTTCTCCTTCGGCGAGGGGGGCGTCTGGACGGAACAGCCGGACGGCAGCTGGAAGAGCGGGGCGACGGCTGACGATTCGACCAACTCCATTTCGATGGCGGTCAGCGGTTCGGGAACGGTGTCGTTCAGGTGGAAGGTGAGCTGCGAGGACTACTTCGTGTTCCGCACGCAGAAGATCCTGTGCGACCATTTGCTTTTCCGTGTTGACGGCGAGACACAGGCTCTCATCAACGGTGAGACGGACTGGACGAACGCGACCTTCACGGTCGAGAGGGCGGGCGAGCATGTGCTGTCGTGGGCGTACGTTAAGGATTCCGAGGGTTCGGAAGGCGCGGACTGCGCATGGCTGGACGCGGTGACGTGGACGCCGAGCGGGGCGTCGGGGTTGGCGGCGTGGCTGGCGGAGCGGAACCTGACGGCGGACGCGCGGGCGGCGAACGGGCGGACGGCGGCGGAGTGCTATGTGCTGGGGCTTGACCCGGCGGATGCCACGAATGACCTCCGTATCGTGTCCATTGAACTGGTGGACGGCAAGCCGAAGGTGGAGTGGGAACCGAAGACGAACCGCTGGACGGGTGCGGAGATACCGGCCGTGCTGAAGGGGGCGGAGAGGCTGGAGGGGCCGTGGGCGGAGGTGCCAGCGGGGGGCAATCCGGCGTATAGGTTTTTCAAGGTGGTGTTGGAGATGCCGTAGGGGGCGTCCTACCGCAACGGGCGGGATGTCCGTTGTCCCAGTTGCGGGCTAAGATGCCCGCCACCCCAGTGTGGGGTTAGGTGAAGCGGAGGAGGATGAGCTTGAAGATGTCGCGGAGGCGGATGGGCCAGAGGCGCGTGGGGCGGTCCGCCTTCAGGGGCCGTGCCAGGAACTTCGGCATGTCGGGGAAGAAGCGCAGGCCGGTCGTTGCCTCAAGCTCGTCGATGGTGACGATGTTGTGCACGGGGAAGTCGTTGACTTCGGCCGTCTGCGGGAGCATCACGGCGAGGGCGCGCACGCCTTCGGCGTCCTGCGCGACGACGAGCATGTAGAACTGCTCGGGCACGTCGATGGAGGGCGCGTTCTCGAGCGTCTGGCGGTCCGTGGCGGGCGACACGGCTCCCACGATGACCCAGATCTCGCCGTAGCGGGCGGTCCAGAGGTCCGAAATGCGCTGCTCCATCTCGCGCCAGGGCCCGCGGTTGAGCGCGGGACGCTGGGGGGCGATGTTCGTCATGAGGAAGGTCTTCTCCTGCTCGTCGGGTCCGTAGCGCGTGACGATGGCGCGGTTCGGCACGAGGTGTCCGCGGTCGTATCCCGAGCGGGCGTAGTCGTTCGCGGCGGGGCACGAGGCGACGCTGCGGTCCTTCTGGAAGTTCGGACGCTTGAGCGTGTCGAAGCGGGCGTCCTTCACCACGTGGTAGGCGGCCCACACGGGGTGGCGGAGCGACGGCGACCAGCCGATCGCGAACTCGCCGCGGTGGAGCGTCACGATGTCGCTCGGCGCCGGGGCGCCCGTGCGCTCGGGCGCGCCCGCGAAGAACACCTCATTCGTCGGCGCGGGTTCGTCGAAGTCGTAGACGGCGTCGTGTCCCGTCCAGCCGATCGCATCCGTGACGAACGCGGTGCGGTTGCCGAAATACCAGAGCGGGGCCGTGTAGAAGGCGCGGTGCTCCTCCAGCCATTCACGGGGATGGTGGACGAACCAGTCGCCCACCACGCAGAATGCGATGACCGCGACGACGAGCGCGGCGGAGACGATGCGGGCCACGAGGCGTGCCTTGCCGACGGGCTTCTTCCTGCCCTTGGCCTTGACGTTCTTTTTTACTTTCGTTTTCTTCTTCATGTCTCAGATTCCCCTGGGACCCAGCGCGTAGGTGTAGACGTGCCGGAGGGCTGCGGAAAATTCGGCGAAGGTGAACGCGGTCGGCACGAGCTCCACGTGCGGGTCGGGGATGAGCGACACGCGCGCGCGCGGGATGTTCCGGCCGAAGAGGGCGAGCGTCTGCTCGTCGGGCAGGACGATCGCGGCGGCGCGGCGGAGGGCGCGCCGTTCGCAGAAGCGCGCGAAGGCGGCGCGCGGCCCCTTCACCATCCCCGGCCGCGCGAAGGGGCGGTGGACCTCCGCGATGAAGGGGAGTCGCCCCACGGTCGCGAAGCCGCTGATCGCGCGTACGACGAGCGCGCCGTCGTTCACGCCGTGGAGCGCGGTGTAGCGCCGGCGGGAGAGCAGCGCGATGCCGCGGAAGAGCATGAGCGCGCCGACGAGGAACCGGCGGATGGAGGGACGGCGCGGCGGGTTGTGCATGAAGGGGACGAGGCGCGGCACGGTGAACACGCGCACGGCGGGGCTGAGCACCGAGGTCAGGAGCGTCGACGTGCGCGGCACGAGCACGTCCACCGCGTTGCCGCACTCCAGCAAGGCCGCGGCCGTATCTTGGATGCGAAGAATCTCCTGGGAGTCCGCGTACGCGCGCGTGGAGGCGACGATGAGGACGGACGGAGGCATGGCCCCCTCACAGGTCGGAGAGCTCGATGCGGATCGTGCGTGATTTCATGGCGTCCTGCTGCGCGGGCGTGGACCCCTGCTCCGGCGGCATCACCACGAGACGCGCGCCGCAGGCCGGGCATTCGACCGTCTGCCCGACCATTTCCTTCGCAGCTTCGATCTCCTGCTTGCAGGAGACGCAGATGAAGGACACGAAATTGTTTTCCTCTGCCATTTTTCGACTCCGATCTAGACCGGCTAGTTTGAGACCAAAATCTTGAACGCAATTAGAATACCTAATTCTCGCGCAGAAATCAAGCCCCTATTTTGCAAAAGGTGAAGCTTTCTTGGCGAGCTGCAGGTAGCGGATCACCTCGACGGCCTCGTCGAGCGAGACGGGGAAGGGAGCGGCCGTGCGGATCGTCGCGTAGACGGCGCGCCAGTAGGCGGTCGGCCCGGCCACGGCATTCTCCGGCAGGCGCAGGGCGACGTCCTCGACCGGGAGGTTCTCGTGCATGTCGTCGAGCGGCGGCGTGCGCACGCTGGAGCGGCGGCGCGGGAACTTGAAGCGCGGGGAGACCACGCGGAGCGTCCCCTCGGAGGCCCCGGGCATGACGGAGAAGGAGCCGAGCGAGCCGCGCAGCATGAACGACGGCTCGGCCGGCGCGAGGTGCGCGCCGCAGATCTCCACGTCGGCCGTGACCTCGCCGCGCGACTTGAGGACGATGTGGAGGAAGTCCTCGGCGTCGCCGAGCGAGACCACGCGCTTGAGCTCGCTCCAGAGCTGGGCGGGCAGCGTGCGCATGAGCGCGACGGCCTGCAGGAGGGCGTCGGGGCCGTCGAACCAGGAGCAGCCGCCGCCGCAGCGCTTGACGCACTGCCAGTCGTCGCGGCGGATGTAGTCCTGCCGGCGCACGCGCACGTCGTAGACGGTGCCGATGCGCGGGTCGTCGAGCGCCATCTGCGCGAGGCGGAAGTCCGGCGCGAAGAGCCCGGGCGCGTAGGGGAGCAGCTTCCCGCGCGTCTTGAGGGACGTCGCGCGGAGCATCGTCGCCGCGTCGTGCGAGGTCGCGAGCGGGGTCTCGACGACCGTCCAGAGGTTGCGGTTCAGCGCGGCGATCGCGACGCGCGCGTGTTCAAGGGTGGGGAGCGCGACGTCGACGACGTCGATGTCCGGGTCGTCCAGCATGTCCTCCATGCGGCGGTACGTGCGCACGTTGGGGAAATCGCGCTCCACGATGTCGCGGCGCTCCTTCATCAGGTCGCACACGGCCGCGATCGTGTAGAGCCCGGGCAGCTGGCGCAGGGCCGGCAGATGGTCGAGCAGGCCGGCGCGGCCGAGGCCCGCGATGCCGATGCGGAGAGGCCGGCGATGGACCTCCGATTCGATTGTCGTCTCCATGGTGTTTCGTTCTCCCTCGTCGCGCCGCCAAAGACGGCAGATAACAAGATGCCATAATAATACCGCAAAATCGCGCGCGCGTCAAGTGCCCGGAACCAGGTGGAGCCTGGTGAGGACTTCGGCGAGCCGTTCGGTGCCCACGACGCACGACAGCGTGGCCACGTTGCCGTCGCGCCTCGCCTCGACGGCGCGCGCGAACGCGGTGAACGCGTCCCGCGCGTCGGCGACTTTGC